>MUGK01000052.1 GCA_002007425.1 Chromatiales bacterium USCg_Taylor
CCGCTCGGATGCGAAATCTACCTCAACGCCTCGACCGACGGTCATATCTGTGTCTGAACTACCGTCAAATGACAATTGATTCACAGCCTCTCAGTGCTTGCACCCGACAGAATCGGTCCGTTGGGGACGACGAACTCGCGAGCACCGCCAGCTGTTTGTCCTCCGCCAACGAAGCCGGTATCAACCCGGTTGACCGGGCTGGCTAGCCCACGCTCCGGAGTTGGAAACTTGATGACAGTGAAGGAGTTAGCTGGAGCGATAGTCAGTCGATCGGCGATCTGTTTAGCGTTCAAGCCCGCAATATCGTCGGCAGCCGTAACGAACACATCGCTTTTCCCTGGTGGGCCAAGTGTCGAAAACTGCCCTCGACCTGGAATAACACGAGCAAGCGTTTCTGGAACTGGGTTCGCTGCACCCTTTGCTATCTTCGCCGCATCTCCAACCTTATCCGCCGCCCGTGCGGCCTTGATGGCGAGCCCGGTTCCGGGGATAGGGCTTGCAAGCCCGACGGCGCTTGCGGCGAGGTCCAGGCCCGTCGATTGTATCGCGGCGGGATCGCCCGAGGCGACGGCCAACCCGAAGCTGACGGTGTCGACGATGAAGAATCCCGCATCAAGGGGACTATTGCCATCGGGATCTACATACTTGTACGGATTGTTATTCGCATAAGCGTAGCGGTTGAAGGACTGGGGGTTCGATTCATCGAAGCCCACGGGGTCCATGGCGAGGAAGCGCCCGATCCGGGGGTCATACCAGCGGGCCCCGAAGTTTTGGATGCCGAGGTCGGGCTCCTCGAACTTACCGGTGTAGCCGGGCTCGTTCGGGGCGGCTTGGTCGATTGGCTGACCGTAAGGCGCATAGGACTTTCGCCACACCACATGGCCATCTTGATCGGTTGCGGCGATGGGGGAGCCCAAGGCGTCGTTGTGGTAGTGGATGACCCGCTCGACCGCGCCTGCGGGCAGGGCGAGCAGGGTGAGGAGACACGCAATAAGGAAATGCATACACCGTCCTTTGGTCGTCATCACTGCAACACCCTCGTCTTGATGGATTCCTGATTCCCGGCGCTGTCGATGGAGTAGTACTCCATGGTAAGGGTCTGAGCGGCGGTGAGCGTGACGAGGAAGGGTCCTCGATACACCTGCCACTCGGTGGTCTTGAGCGCCCCAAGCCCGAGCGCGTTGGGATCGCCCACCCGCAGGTAGGTGGTGGCACGTTCGTTGGCGCTGAGAAGCACGGGGTAGTATGCCGTGGCTCCGAAGCGCAGGGGGGTGGTGAGGAGCCGGGTGATGGGTGCTTGAGTGTCTGTGCCCTGCACATTCGGTTGCACCACGATGTCTACCGGGTCTTGGGCCGAGAGCCCTTCTGTGTCGGTCACGGTCAGCTCAAAGCGGAGGCGCGTGTCTATGGCGACATACGGGGCGGTGAAGCGCGCCCGGGAGGTGCTCGCGCCCGCGAGCCGTACGCGCGGGCCTTCGAGTTGGGCCCACTGATAGCGAAGGGGCTGGCCCTCGGGATCAGTGGAGGCCCCACCATTCAACTCTACAACGCCCCCGGCGTGTAGCGTTTGATCGACTCCCGCCTCGGCGCTCGGGCGTTGATTGCCGAGCGCTACGCGTTCCACGGTGATGGTCACCGAATCGCTGGCACTCGCACCGCTGTCATCGTTCACCGTGAGGTTGAAGCTGAGGACTTCGTCGGTGAGGGGGGCAATAAAGTTCGGGGTCGGGGTATCTCCGCCATTCAGGCTCACGGCCGGACCGCCCGTCTGCGACCAAGCGTAAGCGATGAGGCTTCCGTCGGGATCCGTCGAGCCCGTGGCATCAAGCTCGACTGAGCTGCCACCCGGCACCGTTTGATCGGCACCCGCATGGGCGCTCGGGGGTTCGTTGCCGAGGACGGTGATGTTCACCGCGGCGCTTGCCTGTGCGCCGAGATTGTCGGTGACGGTCAACGCAAAGCTCAGCACCCGAGCCTCGGGTAACCTCGGGGCCGTGAAGCTCGGGATCGCGGTGTCGGCCCCACTCAGGATCACAGGCGTGCCGGCGGTCTGCTGCCAGGCGTAGCGGGCGATGTGGCCATCGGTGTCGTTCGAGGCCGTCCCGTCCAGGGCGACGATGGCGGCGCCGCGCACGCTCTGATCAGGGCCTGCATCAGCGGTGGGTGCAGAATTCCCGAGTACGGTGATCCGCACGCTATCCTGTGCCGCCTCCCCGCTGTCATCGGTGACGGTGAGGGTGAAGCCGAGCACGGAGGTGTTGGCCAGCACCGGGGCGCTGAAGCTCGCCGTCGCAGCAGCGACGCCGCTCAAGGCCACGGGACTGCCTTCGGTCTGCGCCCAGGCGTAGCGCACGATCCGTCCATCGGGGTCCATTGAAGCCCGGCCATCAAGGAGGACGGTGGCGCCGCCCAAGACCGTCTCATCGGCCCCGGCCTCGGCCGCGGGGGACTGGTTGGTCTGGGCGCTTGCGAGGAGCTGGCTCCCGAGGTAGATGTACTCTTTGCCGTAACGGCGCGAGCCGTCATACTCACCGAGCAACTGCCCGGTGCGCCCATGGACGAAGTGGATGATCTCGCCGTTGGGAGCGGTGCGCCGGATCTGCTGCCCCTGAGCGTCGTAGTCGAAATAGTACTGCGAGGACGTCGGATTACTCGCGATGTTCTCCGTCCGGAGCACATTGCGCAAGTTCCCGGCATCATCGTAGGTATATTGTTGCCCTCGGTCCTGCGGGGCGTTTGAGCTTAAACCGAACACGTCCACGTCCAGCCGGACGTTGCCAAAGACATCATGGGTGTACCAGGAGCTTGTGGTCTCGTTATGGATGCGCGTCCTGAGACGCAGGCCATTGTACTCGTAGCGCTCGGTGTTCGCGCCCAGGTTCAGCGAGCGCAGATTGCCCCAGGCATCGTAGCTCAAAGTTCCTTGACCCCAGCGGCCCTGGGCGCTCGTCAGCCGATTGAGTGCATCGTAGCCGAAGCTACGATCCTCGCCGGGACGCAGGGGGTCGGTGAGCTCGAGCACATTGCCAAGTGTATCGTATTGGTAGCGAGCCTCCGCGATGCCGTGATGGAGTAGCTCGGCGACCCATTGCCGATCGTTCAGGGTAATGTCGGTAAGCGCGCCATTCGCATGAACGATCTGAGCGAGCTGACCGCCCGGATGATAGCGTACTGCATCCACGTAGGGCGCGGCCCGGGTCGGCCGACCGAAGGCATCCGGGAGGTAGTCGACCGTGCGGCCCGAGGGGTAGACGAGGTTCGCGAGCGCGTCGTGCTCGTCGTACATGAAACTCAGTGGGTAAGCAACACCGCCTACGGTCAGCACCTTTTCGATGAGGTTGTCGTTTTCATCATAACGGTGGTCAATCACGGCTTGGCTGTTGGTGAGCTTGGTGAGATGCCCATCGGCATCGTAGCTCTTGCTGACATCGGGGGTGGCGCCCGGATAGTCGATGAACACCTGGCGGTTGAGAGTATCGTAAGTGTAGGCCGTCACTCCCGAGGTACCGATCTGACGCGCGATCAAGTTCCCTCCCTCATCGCGCCCGTAACTCGTCACTCCGGTCTCTGGATCTGAGACCGAGGTGAGGAAATAGCGGCTGTCATAGCTCAACCTGCGGTTGAAGCCGGAGAGCGATCCCGTGGTAGTGAGCTCGCCCTGGAAGACGCTGGTCGGGAGGTTGAGTAGGTTGTAGTCGAGGATCGTATAGAGACTATTCCGCGCGATGATTTGCACGAGGACCTTGCTATTGTCCGGATCGCCAAAGCTGCGGTAGAGGTAATTCGTCGTATTGCCGCGCTCGTCGGTTTCCGTCACCTCACCGCCACCATAGACGTAGCTCCGCAGCGCCCCGTCGGGGTGCTGCAGGGTGGTGAGGCGCTTGAGAATGTCATAGGCATAACTCACCCCGGCTTCGGAGTTTGGATAGGACTCGAAGATCTTATTGCTGTGGACGTCGTACTTCATCATTTGCGTGATGCTAATGCCGAGTGCCGTGTCGGCGCGCGTGGTGCTGATCACCCGCCCAAAGCCGTCGAGTGTGACGCGCTCCTCGTAGCTCCCACGGCTCAAGGTTTTGCCGCTCGCATCCCAGACAATGCTGACCGGAGCATGGGTCGGATAGGTGATTCCAGTCAGTCTGTTCGTGCTGTCATAGGTGAAGTTGCGAGTAAAACCCCGGCCGTTGGTTTGCGAAGCGACGGTGCCGGTGTCGTTGACGACGCGCGCGAGCGTGACCGACTCGGGATGCTCTTCGATCTGCGCGCTGCCGCGGCGGTAGCTCGAAAAGCGCGTGGTACTCCCACGCGCGTCGGTTGCGGTCGCGAGATCCCCCTCGGCGGTGTAGGTATAGCTCCTCAGGACGCCGTTCTGGTCCGCGGCGATGAGATCGCCGTCCTCGTTGAAGCTACGATCGGTATGGCTCACGACCTCGCCATTCACCCCGAGAATGGTCTCGTCCTCGACTTGATGGAGGATCCATTTCTCGCGATCGATGTAGTAGCTGAGCTCGGTCACCTTATCGGGATCGCCGGCGAGGTT
The DNA here is from genome assembly GCA_002007425.1 of Chromatiales bacterium USCg_Taylor. Taxonomy (GTDB): domain Bacteria; phylum Pseudomonadota; class Gammaproteobacteria; order JACCXJ01; family JACCXJ01; genus USCg-Taylor. The sequence continues at coordinate 4,541 of MUGK01000052.1, forward strand.
GGAGCTCTCAATGATCCTCCCTGCATTGCCGAAGACATCGTATTGCTCGTAACGGATCTCATTTCCTGAATCATCGCGGATATGAACCTTTCTCGCGAGCTGGGGAACGTAGGTGTCCTCTTCGATCCCCTCACGGCCATGCCAGAAGTTTTCGTGGGAGATCAACCGCGGTTCCCAGCCGTTGGTAACTTCATCTAATAATGTCGATCCCACGCCCACGCAACTGTCGGCCGAGCAGCCGTCCCGGGTTTCTTGCTTGTAGAGCATTCCGGTGAGCCACAGGAGACCGCTCGACAGTCCCCCGGTGTAGGAGTACCCATAGTGGTAGAAAACCTGCTTGCCGCCCGGCATTCTCACGGTGGTCTTGTCGAGGCCGGAAGTCCAGGTGCCCTTGTCGGTAAAGAATAACTCCGGTGAATGGGGCTCGAACTCGAATCTCCAAACGCCACCGGGTAAGGACGAGCCGGGCCCCACCGAGATCCCAGGTGGATTACCGGAAACTTCCTTAGTGGCGATAGCGGTGGTTCTATCGATCGACAGATCGGTGGGGGTAAAATCGATATGCTGATACGTGTAGGTAATGTTGGCCCCGTACGGATAGGTGACGGTCTCGAGAGCATAATTGCCGGCCGTCTCGAGGGAGGTATAAGGATAGTAGCTATATCTCGACCGCAAGCCATCGGGACGGATCACCTCGGTGAGGTTATGGTAGTTGTCGCCGTACCCGGGACCGATCGCCTCGACCGGTTCGTAACGGTACGTCCACGTTTGCTCATTGGCAGTAATCTTATGTAGCCGGGTAGTCGCGCTTTCCTCATCGAGGTACTCGAATTTGACCTGACGGCCGTCACTTGCCGTGACCGTGTCGATGTAAATAAAGTTCGACGGGTTGGTCTTGTAGGTGACGTCGATGGTGTTGCCACGCCGATCACGAATATTGGTCGTGTACCAGCTCCAATGGTTGTTCAAGGTGTTAAGCGCGTCCATGGTGTACACCGTGCCCGTGGGAGAGGTCAGGATGAGTCCCTGACCGCTGCCGTTACACATGGCTCGCCAGCCGCTCTTGGTGATGAGGTAGGTGCCGTGCACGGCATCAAGCACCAAGAGCTCGCGCCCGCCGTCGGGGAATTCGATCGATGGGTTGTCTTTGGTACTGACTGCGTAGAGGTCTTGCAGGCAGAGCGTGTCCGTGTAGTCCGTAGGAATGACAACGCGGCCGAAATGCATGGTCCAGCCTGCGCCGGTGACGGTGCGCACTCCGAGAGCTTCCTGGGGGCTCGTATACACGCGGCTCACCTTGAGATCCAGACCGCCGTTGCCTGGGATGTACATATCGACGTACTTGTGCTGCAAGGTGCCCGAGAAGGGATCGATGTGTTCGTTGAGATCCTGATTGAGGGCCTCCTTGAAGGGATTGAGACCCGGTTCGGCGTAGTAATCGCGGATCTCCTCGCCGTACGCTGCGGCATACGAGCCAAACGAGAGAACGAATGCTAAAAATACGTAGTAAGACTTGCGCATGTGACCCTTCCTTGGGTGAGAACCAGCGTGAACGAATCGACGAGCAAGGCGCCCTGGCCTCGCTGGCCCGACCTTAGCGGCGCGGCTGTTTGGATAGTAAGGCCGGGGGTTCAATCCTCCCCTTGCGGGGCTTACGCCTGGCTTTGAATGCCTTTTGCGGTGCTTCTCCAGAGGCTGGAAGCGCGTTCTGGACTCGATCGGGTGGCGATGTAAGACTAGTCACAAGTGGAACCTCGGTCTGCACCGGCAGTCGAGTCACGGTAATTTCTGGCTCCGGGTGTGTGTCTGCGCTTGAAGCGCTGGCGACTAAGCACAGTAACGCGCACAATCCTGATCGCGATGACATGGTATAAAGCTCCTAGCTACGTTCAATGTAGACCCACTTCCATTCGGCCCGGTTCGTATCGGCGGTCGCCGAGAATCTTTAGCGCCCGTTGAGAACCTGTGACAGTGCTCAAGCTAAAACCCAACCCTTAGCAATCGAGGGCATACGGCTTTTTGGCGCGGCGTGACGGTCGGGCAGTAAACGCCCGCTAGGCATTGCTACCAAGAATCTCGCCGCCCGGACTTGTCGTTCTGCGCTGTTGTAACCAGGTGCTGAGATGTTGGAGCGGGTGATGGGAATCGAACCCACGCTATCAGCTTGGGAAGCTGATGTTCTACCATTGAACTACACCCGCGGTGCTTGAGATTCTAACGCGTTGTGCCGGCGGCTCACAACTCTAATCGCCGTTCTTATAGCCGCCGACCACGGCATCCTCCGACCACGATAAACGGTTGTATCGGCTGGTGTCGTTCTCGCCCAGGAACGGGTCTTTGATGGTATCGAAATGGTGAATCGTCGAATTCCTTGATCGTACCGGTCCTGTGACATGCACGGTAGCGAGCCTAAGAGATCGCTGCAACGTAGGGCGGCGTAAATATTCGGGACCGCCCCTGGAAAAACCTAGATGCGTCTCACGGATAGCGACCGCGATTAACCCAGGGCAAGATGCGATCCCTTATAATATGGTATGTTATCCGCCCTATATTATAGGGTCTTCGTCGCGCCTCGAATCAGTTGCGGGGCCGAGCGTTATGGGAATCTTTCCTAGAGGGCGTTGGTCTCTAGCGCGTTGAATTACGATGAATAGCTGCACCCCAACGATCGTGGTCGTGGACGACAGTCCGGCCGTCAGGCGCTTCTTTAAGACCAGTATGGCGCCGCTCGATGTCCACGTACTGTTATTCGCGACTGCGGAAGAGTCGCTGGCCTACTTGAACGATTCCGAAGCCGCGCTGGTATTCTTGGACATCATCATGCCGGGCAAGGATGGATTGACCTTTCTTGAAGAATTCCGGCGCAACCCGTTGCATCAGCATACGCCCGTGATAATGATCAGCGCCAAGGATTACCGCCAGGACCGGAGCATCGCCAAGCGTCTCGGGGCCACCGAGTTCGTGGCCAAACCCGTTGCCGGCAAAACCATTCAGGATCTGGCCGTCAAGTATACCCATGCGCAGGTCCGCCAAGCGGCAGCCGGGTGATGCAGGAGGCTTATCTTCGCTTTTGGGGCGTGCGCGGCTCGTATGCCGTGCCGGCGGCGACCCACCTGCGGGTGGGCGGCAATACCTCCTGTGTCGAGATCCGCTCGGGCGATCACATCCTCATTTGCGACGCCGGGACCGGGATCATCGGTTTGGGTGACAAGCTCCTCGGAGAGGCCAGGCGCCTGCCTCTCATGGTGCTATTTACACATTATCACTGGGACCACATTTGCGGCCTCCCGTTTTTTCAGCCGGCGTTCCAATCCGGGTGGGATATCCAGTTTTTCGGGCCGGGACCAAACGGCGCCGAGATGGAACAACGCCTTTCAAGTCAGATGAAATCGCCCTATTCCCCGGTGGAGACCGAAAGCTGGATCGCCGACATTCGCTATCTAGAGCCTCGCGGCCCGTGTCTGGAACATGGTCCGATCCGGATCACTTATCAGCATGTCCATCACCCCGGTCTAACTTACGGGTACCGGATGGAAGTCGCCGGCAAAAGCATCGCCTACGTTCCCGACCACGAGTATCTATTTCAGGCGCGCTCGCTCGAGAGCCGCGCGCAGGAGTTTTCCGCCGCCGACCGGGAATATCTCGCGCATATCGAGCGGGAGGAACGGACCTCCGAGACGGCATTGATACACGGCGTCGATGTTCTGATTCACGACGCGCAGTACACGCCGAAACAGTATGCCGAGAAACGCGGCTGGGGCCATTCGTGTTTCATCGACACCGTCAACCTGGCGATCGACACCGAGGTCAAGGCGCTGTACCTTTACCATCATGATCCCGCGAGCGCCGACGCCGACATGGATAAAATCCACGCGCAATCGCTCAAGATTATCGCGGCGCGGGGCTCGGCGCTGCGATGCTACGTCGCGCAAGAAGGCATGACCTTAAACCTCTCGGACATTTAAGGAACATCTGCAAAAGTGTCGCGAGCAAGCCCAGATGCGCGAAGCCGCGGAGCGAGTCGCGAGACATATCATGTCGATAGGCGAGCGACGAGCGAGCACGCGACAAAGCAGATGGGCTGCGCAGTAACTTTTGCAGAGCTTTCTTAACGGTTGCCTTCGTAAATGAAGATCCTCGTGAACGGCGCTGAAACGGCGATCCCAGAGGCGGCCACGATCGCCCATGTGCTCGATCTCCTCGAGTTCAAAGGCCGCTTTGCCGTCGAGATCAATGGCGAAATCATAGCGCGCAGTCAGTACGCGCACCATCATCTGGCCGCCGATGACCGCGTCGAGGTCGTGCGCGCTATCGGCGGGGGCTAAGCTCGGCGTGCACGTTTCATCTTCCAGCCTGTGATCTAAGGAAGCTCTGCAAATATGCCAGGCCAAATAACCGAAGAAGACTTCCTCACCATCGCCAATGTACGCTACCGCTCGCGGCTTTTGGTCGGGACCGGGAAATACCGCGATCTGGAGCAGACGCGCCTCGCGATCGAGGCGAGCGGCGCCGAGATCGTGACCGTGGCGATCCGGCGCACGAATATCGGCCAAGACCCGAGCCAAGCCAATCTGCTGGATGTACTGCCTCCGAGCCGCTATACGCTCTTGCCGAATACCGCCGGGTGCTACGACGCGCAATCCGCCATCCGGACCTGCCGGCTCGCGCGCGAGCTGCTCGAGGGTCACACCCTGGTGAAGCTCGAAGTGCTCGGCGATGAGAAAACCCTGTTTCCGGCCATCCCGGAAACGCTCGACGCCGCCGCGACGCTCATCGCGGAAGGCTTCCAGGTCATGGTCTACACCAACGACGATCCGGTCATGGCCAAGCGCTTCGAGACCATGGGCTGCGTCGCGGTGATGCCGCTCGCCGCGCCGATCGGCTCGGGGCTCGGCATACGCAATCCCTATAACATCCGCACCATCGTCGAAAACGCGGGCGTGCCGATCTTGGTCGACGCCGGTGTCGGCACCGCCTCCGACGCGGCCATCGCCATGGAGCTCGGCTGCGACGGGGTGTTGATGAACACCGCGATCGCCCAGGCGAAGGAGCCGATCTTGATGGCCTCGGCCATGCGCAAAGCCGTCGAAGCCGGCCGCGAGGCCTATCGCGCCGGACGCATTCCGCGGCGGGCCTACGCCAGCGCCTCTTCCCCGATCGAGGGTCTCTTTTTCTAACACCGCAACGATGGCCGAGGCTACCGATCGCACAGCCAGTCCACCGCCGAGCCCAGGCGCCCCGCCCCACCGTTCGATCCGCAGCTATGTGCGCCGCGAAGGGCGCATCACCGAGGCGCAACAGCAGGCCCTGGCCACGTGGTCCGAGCGCTTCTGCATCGGGCCTAGCGCGGAACCGTTCGATTTTAACGCCATCTTCGGCCGTGACGCCGAACGTTATCTGGAAGTCGGCTGCGGCGCGGGTGAGGTCTTGATCGCCTTGGCGAGCGAGCATCCTGAAAATGATTACCTCGGCGTGGAGGTTTACCGCCCGGGGCTCGGGCGGCTGTTGCGCGGGCTTGCTGAACGGAAGCTTAAGAACATACGCATTCTGTGTGGGGATGCGCCCAGCCTCATCGAATATCGGGTGAGCGATCAAAGCCTCGCCGGTGTGTATGTATTCTTTCCCGATCCCTGGCCGAAAAAACGGCATCATAAACGCCGTCTGATGCGCCCGGATTTCGTAGCCCTGCTACGCCGAAAGCTCTGCTCGCACGCGCGGGTTTTCTTGGCGACCGACTGGGAAGATTATGCGCAGCATATCGTTCAGGTCATGGACGAGGACGGCGGATTCGTAAACCTCGCCGGCCGGGCCGTCTACGCGCCACGTCCGCGCTGGCGGCCGCTCACGCGTTACGAGCAGCGCGCGCACGCGCGCGGCCACCGCATCCGGGAGATCCTATACGCGCTCGCCTGAGCGGCCGCTCCCCTAAGGCTCGCCCGGCGAGCCCGCCTCCGGCGGGCAGCTTTAAAGTTGCTTCATTATCGTGCCGATGACTGGCCCGGACCGGCCCCGGCGGCTTCTGCGCCGTCGATGCGGCCGGTCATGTCGAGCCTGTCAAGCATAAAATCGTAAGGAGACGCCGATGCCTCACGGAATGCTGCGTTCTATCGTCGCCCTCCTCCTCGCCCTCTTGAGCCTGCAAGTGCAGGGGGTCGAGCGAGTCGTCCACTACCATAACGATGCCCTGGGCTCGCCCATCGCCGCGACCGATGAGCAAGGCCGCGTGGTGTGGCGCAAGTCGTATGCGCCTTACGGGCAGCCTATCGGCCCAGCCGCCCCGAACGAGCCCGGCTACACCGGCAAGTTCGAGGAGCCCGATCTCGGGATCCAGAACTTCGGCGCCCGTTGGTACGACCCCCGGATTGGGCGCTTCCTCGCTATCGATCCGGCGGGGTTTGATCCTCAGAACCCCCAGAGCTTCAACCGCTACGCCTACGCCAATAACAACCCCTACAAATACGTTGACCCGGACGGGCGGGCGGCCGAAACCGCACTCGATGTCATCAGCCTCGGCCTAAGCGCTAATGCTTTCGGCAACGATCCCTCACTCGCTAACGGACTCGGCCTCGCCTATGACGTCTTGGCGACCGCCGTGCCCGTCTTGCCAGCTGGGTTTGGTATCCTCAAAAATGCAGGGAATGCCGCTGAAGCCGCCGACAGAACCGTGATTGGGAAGCTTAAAGACATAAAGGCCGACAAGCTACAACCGGGGGAAAAAACGCTCTTAGATAGCCTACCGGATCAAGGAAATGTGAAAGCTAATTGGAAGCAGAATTCGAGTGTGCTACGCCAGGAAAGTCAAAAAGGGCAACCAATACGCGATGCTTCAGTGGATTCAGCTGGTAATCTGCGAGATAACACTGGATTCTTGCGGGCTGAACGTAACCTGTTAGGAAACCAAGCGCGAACGTATGATCCTCATACGCAATCCTGGATTCCACCAGAGGGTCTAAAACCGTGAAAGGTATTTTGACCGAACCGTCACCAAACCGGGATGTACTAGGGTTCTCTCGAGCGGTCTTTCAGTACTTCAATTTTTTATGTTCAGACTATGGTTTTACGGTAACTGATCAGTCAGCAACGCTAGTGCGATTCGAATCCAACGATGTTTTTATCAACGTTTACCACGGGCGCGCTTCATACGAGCTGGGTGTAGAGATTGGGAAGTTTGATGATCCTTCCGGTACCCGATATAGACTGCCGACTATTATCGAGGCGTTTATGGGGAACACAGTAGGTCAAAAAGGCGTATTTCAAGCGAGTAGCCCAGACGCCATATGTAGCTCTATCGAACACCTTGCTCAGCTAGTCTCCTCGTATTGTAGTGCCCTGCTGCGTGGAGACGATGATGCCTTTGACCGGGTCCGAAAGGCATCAAAGCATATTAGTGAAGAGCTCACTGAGCATTATACACGCGGGGTGCTGCGTCGCCGAGCAGAGCAGGCTTGGCAAAACAAAGATTATGCTGACGTAGTACGGGTATACGAAAAAATTTTACACACTCTCACGTCCATTGAGAGGAAGCGCTTGGAGATAGCGCGGAAGCATTTGGCTTGACCGGCATGGGCTATGGTTGGTAGCAAAAGAAACGGGTCTGTGACAAGGACAAGGGAAAATACGCGGTGGCTATCAGCGTGAACAAGACGAACCAGTAAGCGAACAGGAATCCCTCCATCTGATCATCTCATAAGCATAACGGAGCGCGACGTGAGACAACGCGCGCTCCGTTGGTTGGCGCGCGCTTAGCGCCGTCACGATTGCGGTTATCAAAGCCTGTGATCCGATCCACGCTCATCTCCCGTTCTAAAAGCCGTGGCCCCGACGCTGCGCGCCGACCAATCAGGATAGGGGGAGGCCTCGCAGCCCCTCTCCTCCCACACCACCGTACATACGGATCACGTACACGGCGGTTCGATGAAACAAATTCCTACCTCGCTGCCAGACTCGGCAGTCCCAAACCGCTGAAGTACCGCGCCGGCAGAGCCAGCGTGAGCGCCGGGGTCTTGCTTAGGCGCCACGGGCCATGCGCCGACTTACTCAGGTTCCATGCTTCGCGCACGGTGACACCGCGTCGTCGCAGTTCCCGATAGCCCGCTCGTCCCCATTGCTTCCATTGATAGCAGCGTAACTTGCGTCGTATCCATTTGTCGACATCGCGCAGAGGGCTCAGCACTTCAGCGACACCGAAGTACGCTTTCCAACCAAGCAGGTCTTCTCTCAGCTCTACCACAACATCAACCAAACGGTAGCCTCGTGTACGACGGGTCAGTTCGCGCACTTCCGCCTTGAGCTTGTCGATGGCTTTCTCAGCCACCTTGAGCCGGGCCTCGTTGCGGCTGACCGTGAAGCCCAGGAAGCTGCGCTTCCACGGGCGGTCCACCGCGCTCTTTCTCGTATTCACTGTGAGCCGCCGACGAGCCATGGAAGGCGGAACGCCGAGGCGAGGAGCCCGCGATAGCCGTCCTCTAGATGGACGGCGTAGAGTCATTGAGCGAAGGCACGCG
>MUGK01000053.1 GCA_002007425.1 Chromatiales bacterium USCg_Taylor
AGCTCTCGCGTGCTTCCCAGGTCCATTGCCAGCCCGAAACCTGGTCCGCCCCGGACCCATGTACGGGTCGCGTGAGTGACACATCAAGCCACCTTTTGCAGGGACGAACCAAGCTGCCGGTCCTTGAGGTATTCTTCCGCGTAATCCACGCAGCAGCCACAACTCGTACCAAGATGTAGCTTATCGCTAAGCTGCCTTATCGAATTCACGCCATTTTGGATGGCGCGTTCAATATCTTGATCCTTGACCCCATGACAGACACAAACAAGCATTCTCGCTTCCTCTCCAATTCAATACTGATGCTAATGCTATTACAAATGAGAAGCATTCGCAACCCTAGGAACCGCGGGTCGTAACAAACAACCCTCTCTGCGCTACCTACCGGACCGCCTAGACCCTTCTGCCGCTAGCGCATCGATAATAGATAGTTTTCGATCCCCAGTTTCTCGATCAATTCAAGCTGGGTTTCCAACCAATCTACGTGCTCTTCTTCTCCATGCAGTATCTCTTCCAAAAGCGATCTGGACACGAAATCCCGGCTCGATTCACACCACGGAATCGCCTCCCGCAGCAGGGTCATCGCGTTGTTCTCGAGCCTAAGGTCACAGGTCAGCATTTCTTTCACGTTCTCCCCGAGCATGAGTTTTCCTAGGTCCTGGAGGTTCGGCAGGCCGTCCAAGAACAGGATACGCTCGATCAGACGATCCGCATGTTTCATCTCGTCCAGGGATTCACGAAACTCGTACTCGTTGAGCTTGTGCAACCCCCAGTGCTTGAACATGCGCGCATGCACAAAATACTGGTTGATCGAAGTAAGCTCGTTCTTCAAGACCTTATTGAGATAGTCGATCAGTTTACCGTCGCCTTTCATAGGTATCCTCACTTCGCAGGAACGGTTGGTACCGTCATTCACGCACTATAATACTGAGCTTATCCCTCTGCATGTCAATGCGGCTCGGTCCTCAAGCCCATCGCAGGGCGTGTTATTTTTTGACCTATGATAAAGTTGCCATCAAAGAACGTCGGGCCGTCGGATCGGCGCGCAAACTTCGACTAATATCATTCAGCGGCAACATCGCGAACGACTCGGAAGCGAATGGAAAATCCCTTACTGACCGGGGCGGGTTTACCGCCGTTCAAACACATCAAGGTCGGTCACGCGGAACCGGCCATCGATACCGTGATTGCTGAGAATCGTGCGGCTCTCGCGTCGCTGCTAAAAAACGCGGCGTCACCGGACTGGGAACGAACGCTGCGGCCGGTAGAAGACTTACAGGACCGGCTAAGCCGCGCCTGGGCGCCGGTGCGGCATCTGCACGCGGTCGCCGACAACGATGATCTGCGCGCCGCTTTTAGCAATTGTCTGCCCAAGCTCAGCGACTACGCCACCGAGTTCGGCCAGCACGAAGGGCTTTATAACGCCTATAGGAGCGTGCGGATCAGCCCGGAATTTCCTCGCCTGCCGCGGGCTGAGCGCAAGATTATTGAGAACGCGTTGCGCGATTTTAAGCTCTCGGGCGTGGAACTGAATGGCGAAAAGAAGGAGCGTTTCAGGGCCATCAAACAACGCCTAGCCCAGCTCGATGCGCGTTTTGAAGAGCATTTACTCGATGCGACCCACGGCTGGAAGAAACACCTCACCGATCCTGCCTCGCTCCAAGGGCTGCCGGCATCGGCGCGTGATCTTGCCCAGCAACGAGCGGCGCACGAGGGTCTTTCGGGATGGCTGCTGACGCTCGAGCTCCCGCTTTACCTGCCTCTATTGACCTTCGCGGACGACTGCGATTTACGCCGTGAAGTCTATGTAGCCTACGTGACGCGCGCATCCGATCAGGGGCCCTTTGCCGGGCGCTGGGACAACTCGGAGATCATGGTGGAGATCCTGAACTTGCGCGCGGAGCTGGCGCGGCTGCTCGGCTATCAACATTATGCGGAGCTGGCGCTGGTTCCGAGAATGGCCAAGAGCGCCGGCGAGGTGCTGGGATTTTTGGAGGATCTCGGCGCGCGCGCGCGGCCAGTGGCCGAGCGCGAGCTGGCGGAGCTTCGAGACTTCGCTCAGACGCACTACGGCAGCGATGATGTGCACGCCTGGGACCTCGCCTACTATTCCGAAAAGCTGAAGCAGCAGCGCTATTCACTTTCGCAAGAGGATCTGCGGCCCTATTTCCCGGCGCCCCGGGTAGTGAACGGGATGTTCGCGATTGTCCAGAGCATTTACGGTCTAGACATCCGGGCGCGCGCCGACGTCGAGACCTGGCATTCGGACGTAGATTTCTACGAGATCTACGACCGCGGCGGCTCGCTGCGCGGGGGGTTTTACCTCGACCTCTATGCGCGCCCGCACAAACGCGGCGGGGCCTGGATGGACGAATGCATCGTTCGCAGGCGCTCGCCGGCGGGCGTGCAGATCCCCGTCGCGTTCCTGACGTGTAACTTCGCCCCGCCGATCGGCGATCACCCGGCCTTGTTAACCCATGACGACGTGAATACCCTGTTCCACGAGTTCGGTCATGGACTGCATCACCTGCTGACGCTGGTCGATTATCCCAGTGTCGCCGGGGTCAACGGGGTACCGTGGGATGCCGTGGAGTTGCCGAGTCAACTCATGGAAAACTGGTGTTGGGAACCGCAAGCACTGGATCTCATCAGCGGCCACCATGAGACAGGCGCGCCCATCGACGCGGCGCTCTATGAGCGCATGCACGCGGCGAAAACCTTCCAAGCGGGTATGCAAATGATACGTCAGCTCGAATTCGCCTTGTTCGATTTCCGCCTGCACCTGACGCCGGGCCCTTACAGCGTATCCGTGATTCAAGCAGTCTTGGACCGCGTGCGCGCGGAGATCGCCGTCGTTAAGCCGCCGCTTTTCAACCGTTTTCAGCACGGATTCTCGCATATCTTCGCCGGGGGCTATGCGGCCGGTTATTACAGCTACAAATGGGCGGAGGTGCTGGCCGCGGACGCCTTCTCGAAATTTCAGGAAGGCGGGGTCTTCGATGCCGGGATCGGGGAAGGATTCATGCAGACATTCTTGGAGCAAGGCGGAACCCGCGAACCCATGGAAATGTTCGTCCAGTTTCGCGGGCGCGAACCTCAGATCGCTCCCCTCCTACGCCGCTGGGGCCTGGCGGCGTAAGCGGATTGAGCAGCAATGCGACGCCTGCGCGCAACCTCCCTAGCGATCTTGCTTACCCTGGAATCCCCGCATCTCCTTGCCGAGCAGGCCTATGTCATCGATCGGCTGCTCATCGGTATCCACAAAGACAAGGATCTCGAAAGCGAGATCATCAAGGTGTTGCCTACCGGAACCAGAGTGGAAGTGCTGAAGCGGGAGGCCGGCTTGGCGCAAATAAAGGGACCCGAAGGAATCACCGGATGGGTCGATGCCGTCTATTTGATGCCGGAGCGCCCTGCCCGCGTGGTGGCGGACGCGCTGGACAAACAAAACAAGCAATTGGACGCGGAGGTCAAGAAATTAAAAGAGCGTCTGAAGCGTCTGCGGACCGCAAACGCGGATCCGGCCACCCCCAACGCCTCGCGCGCGGAGGAGCCTGATCCGCAGGCATCCGAAACCGAAAAATTGCAGGAACAGAATGCGGCCCTCACCCGGTCGCTTGAGGCAGAACGCCTGCGGGCCGAGGAATTACAAACGCGATTGGCGGCACTCACCGCTCCGAGCAGCGGCGCCACCCCCCCAAGCGCCGTCCCCGCAAACGAACCCTTCATTGCGAAATTTAAGTTGCACTTGATCTTCGCGGCCTTGGCCTTGGTCCTGGGCGCCGGATGGGGGTTTTATCTCGCGGACTACTTGCAACGGCGGCGCCACGGGGGTTTCCGCATTTAGCGCGCCGGCGGCCAGCCCAAGCCTTTCGACCACGCGCCGGTCATTGCCGAGTTTCGGCCAGTTCGCCACCGGATCCCCGTGAGTGAAAGGCCGCGCCAACCGCTAGAACCCGTTGCGCTGATCACGCCTTAGTCGCTAAGATCGCATAGTTTTTTTTGATGTTGATACTGTCATGAAACCCGAAATACATCCGGCATACAGCGAGATAACGGTCACCTGCAGTTGTGGCAATAGCTTCGCCACGCGCTCGACGGTCGGTAAAGACATCCATATCGACGTATGCTCCGCCTGTCACCCGTTCTATACCGGCAAGCAGAGGCTCGTGGATACCGCGGGGCGTGTGGATCGATTCCGGCGCAAGTATAAGTTGCACTCCTAGTCTACGGTGCGGTGTCTACCTCTCAGGGCATCTGGTTACCTCTTCTAGCGTACGTCGCATCCTGGGGGATCGCTTGCCCGGCCCTGCAGGCCGCTCCGCTCCGGTGCGCGCCGGCTGGGATCGATGAGTATGCCGCAGTCCGTTACGTTATCGACGGCGACACCGTGGTGCTCGCGGACCGGCGCAAGGTCCGTCTCATCGGCATCAATGCGCCGGAGATCGGGCGCGAGGGCCGCCGATCTCAAGCGCTTGCAGAGCCTGCCCGCGGAGCGCTAAAACGTCTGCTCACGGGCCAATCCCGCGTTGGCCTACAGTACGATCGGCAGCAGCGCGATAGGTTTGGGCGGCAACTAAGCCACTTGTTGCTGCGCGATGGCACCAACGTCCAGGCATGGTTACTCGAACAGGGCTTTGCGACAGCGTTGATTTTTCCGCCCAACCTCGACTACGTGGAATGTTACCGCGACGCCGAAAGGGCGGCGCGGAGATCGAATCTCGGCCTGTGGAGGTTCGCGCGCTATAAACCTGTGGATGCCGGGCGCGCCGCGGGTTTGTCCCGGGGCTATCGAGTCGTCACGGGTCGTATCAGCGGAGTCCGCGCCACGCGCGCTTCGCAGTGGTTAAACTTCGGCCCGGCCTTCGCGGTTCGAATCCAGCGCACCGATCTCCATTATTTTAAGCGCTTAGATTTTCATCATTGGGTGGGCAAGCTCGTCAGCGTGCGCGGCTGGCTTTCGCGCCGCGACGGTAATACCTACATGCGTTTAAGACACCCCGCGCAATTGGATGCGCTGCCGGGATGAAGCGGACAGGGAGCTTGTGAAAAATCTGCTGCGCTCGGGATCTCGCCGCTTCAGCGGAAAAACTCGGTAAGCGTATCGGCCAAGCCTCCGTGCGGGCGTTGCGCCAGCGAGTTAAGCGCCAGCAGCGTGTCGTTTTCTGGAGCGAATTGCAATCCAATCGCGACGTATCCTTTGGCCCGGTCGTAGTTGTTGTTGGCCAGCTCGCGCTCGGCGAGAAACGCGTAGCGTTCTCCGATCGCCAATAATCCCTTGCGCGCCGGCACGTTGCCGGGGTCGATCTCGAGCAAGCGCGAGTAGTAATAATAAGCGTTGTCTTGGGGAGGGTGGGTAAGGCGGTAATCGTCCAGGCTTTTTTTCGCGAGCCATGCGAGCGCCTTGACCACTTCCCCGCTGCCGGGATCGACGCTGGCGCTCGTTGCGGGACTCGCGGCGCGGGCGTCTCCCAGAAGGTTACGATCAACATCGACCGCGAGGCTCTGTAGCTCGGGATCGCTGCGCGGACCCGCATCGCGCTCGATGCTGGCCTGGGCGTAAAAAAGACCCGCGTACCCTGCAAGAGACAGGGCCAGCAGCGCCCCCAGCAAGTGGACCGAACGCCGGGAGGCGGTCCGCACCGGTAGCTCGATGATTCGGGCCTTATCGAGGGACAGCGTATGCTCGCCGGAGACATCGATATCGGGGGTGAGCTTCGCCTGGGTCGATGTCTTGATGATCCCGCTCTGCATCATGTGCCGCAAATAATGCAACAGGCTGTCCGCGTCCCGAAACCGATCTTTGCGGTTCTTCGCCAGCATGAGGTTGATGAGGGGCTGGAATTGATCTAGACCGGAAGGTAAAAGCGGGATCGGCGCCCGCTTATGTTGCATGATCACATCTAGCACGGAGGCGGATTGGTACGGTTTCACGCCCGTCAGCATTTCATACAGGATCACGCCCAGGGCATAGATGTCGGCGCGGCCGTCGATGGAGCCAGGCTCCGCTTGTTCGGGAGCCATGTAGTTCGGGCTTCCGAGGAAGATGCCGGTTTGCGTCAGGTCAAGGTCGGTCGTAAGTTGTTTCGCGATGCCAAAGTCACTCAGCAAAGGCGTCCCATCCTTTCGGAATAGAATATTCGCCGGCTTGACATCGCGATGGACGATACCTTTTTTATGCGCAACGCTGAGCCCGCTTCCGACCGCAATCAAGATGTCGAGGGCTTCGAAGGGGGTCATGACCGCGTGCATGCGTTTGCGCAGGTCGCCGCCCTCGACGTACTCCATCGACATATAAGCGGCATCCTCGCAGGCGCCGATATCGTAAATCGTAATGACATGCGGGTGATTGAGCGAGGCGACGATGCGCGCTTCGTTGATAAAGCGCTCGAAATCCTGCGGGTTCTTGCGCCTATCGGTATGCAGCACCTTCAAGACGACTAATCGGCCCAACGAGTCCTGGCGCGCCAAATACGCGGTCGCCATTCCGCCCGCGCCTATTTTCTGCTGGACCGTGTACCCCGTAATCTCCATATGCTCTAATTATATCAATGCTACGTGCGACAACGTTGCTTCCGCTGCGCTAGCGCAATTTACGAGGAGCGGTTTTTGGAACAGTTTTCGCCTTAATTACGACGTAGATTAATCATCACTATCGTAAACAAACGGCTTCAGGGACCCTATGCTAGCGCAAACCAAGAAACATGCCATTCCCCGTCCCCAGACACGTTCGCTTATTACTAAGATTCTAGAGGAACGCAAGGACGTGTTGGTCCTACTCTGCAAGGTCTCGGGCTTGGCGTCGTTTCCAGCGAGTAAACCGTTGGGGGCCTTAATGCCCGAGTTTTGTGAGCTACTGGTCGACTACATAGCATCAGCGCATTTCGGTCTTTATCAGCGTCTCTCCGTAGGTCGGGAACGGCGGCGGGCGGTGGTTGATCTGGCGATGGAGATCTACCCGGGCATTGACCGCACCACCCAGATTGCACTTGCGTTCAATGATAAGTACGGGGGGGTGACGCTTTCCGGCGATCTCACCGCCCTGCACCGGGATCTCTCGCATCTCGGCGAAATCCTCGCCAGCCGGATCGATCTCGAGGACCGCTTGATCACCGCGATGCTGGGCGAGTCCATCGGGCCCGCCCGATCGGCCGCCTAGATCACTCGAAATCCCCTGGCTCGCCATGGGTGAGGGCAACACGGGCCTCGAGCAAAGGGACCTCGCCGTCTTATGGCACCCCTGCACCCAGATGAAGGATCACGAACGCCTCCCCGTGATCCCCATTCGGCGCGGGCGCGGCGTCTGGCTGGAGGACTTCGACGGCCGGCGCTATCTCGACGCCATCAGCTCCTGGTGGGTCAATCTCTTCGGCCATAGCCATCCGCGGATCAATGCCGCGGTGAAAGCGCAAGTAGAGGAGCTCGAGCAGGTGTTGTTGGCCGGGTTCACGCACGAAGCGGCCGTCAGCTTGGCCGAACGGCTGGTCGCAATCTCACCCGCGGGCTTGAGGAAATGTTTTTTCGCCGACAACGGCTCGTGCGCCGTCGAGGTGGCGCTCAAAATGAGCTTTCATTATTGGCGCAATCGCGGCGAGCTGCGCAAGACCCGCTTCATCTGCCTTGAGAATGCGTACCACGGCGAGACGCTCGGGGCGCTCTCCGTGTCCCAGATCCCCCTCTACCGTGACACCTATGCACCCTTGCTGAGGGATGCGATCGTGGCGCCCTCCCCGGATTGCTACCGGCGCGCGCCGGGCGAGACCTGGGCGGAATGTTCGCGGCGCGGATTTGAAGCGATGGCGGATCTCCTGGAACGCCACGCCGATGAGGTATGCGCGGTCATCGTCGAACCGCTGGTTCAATGCGCAGGCCAGATGCGCATGTATGATCCCGTATACTTGAGTTTAGTACGCGCGGCCTGCTCTCAGCATCGCGTGCATCTGATCGCCGATGAGATCGCGGTCGGTTTCGGTCGCACCGGAACTCTTTTCGCTTGCGAGCAAGCCGCGATCGCGCCCGACTTCCTGTGCCTGTCAAAAGGACTGACGGGAGGCTACCTCCCCCTTGGCGCCGTGTTAACCACCGATGAGATTTACCGGGCGTTTTACGCTGACTATGACACGCGTACCGCCTTCCTCCATTCGCACAGTTATACCGGCAATCCGCTTGCCTGCCGCGCCGCGCTCGCCACGCTGTCGCTGTTCGAGGAGCAACCGGTGCTGGCGGGCAACCGGCAGCTCGCGCAAGCCATGGCCGCCGCGACGGCGCATTTCACGGATCATCCTCACGTCGCGGAAGTGCGCCAGACGGGCATGATCCTGGCCGTCGAAATGGTCCAGGACAAAGCGACTAAAACCCCCTACCCTTGGCAAGAACGGCGCGGCCTTCGGATCTACCGGCAGGCGCTCGCGCGCGGCGTGCTGCTGCGTCCCTTGGGAAATGTCGTCTATTTTATGCCGCCCTACGTCATCACCGAAGACGAGATCCGTCATTTAGCCGAGGTGGCTTGGGAGGGCATCAACCTCGCGACCTCCGATTGAGCATGGTGTGGTAGACTAATGGCTACGTTGCGGGGGTTCATTTCACCCGCGCAGCTAAGCCACCGCGTGAAACCCGACTCAATCAAAGACAGCCTCTGGAGCTCGCGGTTTTCCGAACCGACCGACGCTTTCGTCCAGCGCTTCACGGCCTCCGTTCCGTTCGATAAACGCCTCTACTGGCACGATATCGAGGGGTCCAAAGCGCATGCCCGCATGCTGGCCCGGACCGGGGTGCTGAGCGCTGCCGAATGTGACGCCATCGTCACCGCTCTCGACGCGATCCGCGATGGCATCGAGCGCGGGGAGATCGAGTGGTCGATCGCGCTCGAAGACGTGCATATGAACATCGAGGCGCGGCTCACGGAACGCATCGGTGACGTGGGAAAGAAACTCCGTACGGGACGCTCGCGCAATGACCAAGTGGCCACCGATATCCGGCTCTACCATCCTGCCGGGCTACACGCACCTGCAAGCGGCGCAACCCGTGACCTTCGGCCACCACATGCTGGCGTGGTTCGAGATGTTTTGCCGTGATCGCGACCGGCTCCGCGACTGCCGCCAACGCGTCAATGTCCTTCCCTTGGGCGCGGCCGCGCTCGCCGGCACGAGCTTTCCCATCGACCGCGACTTCACCGCCCGGGCGCTCGGGTTTGAGGGCATCGCCGAGAATTCTCTCGATGCCGTGAGTGATCGCGACTTCGCGATCGAGTTCGCGGCCTGCGCCGCGCTCATTCTCATGCACCTCTCCCGCTGTTCCGAGGAGCTCGTCCTGTGGTCATCGCAACCGTTCGACTTCATCGAGCTCGGCGACGCCTTCTGCACCGGTTCCTCCATCATGCCGCAGAAGAAGAACCCGGACGTGCCGGAGCTTGTGCGCGGGAAGACTGGACGCGTCTACGGTCACCTGATGGGGCTCTTGACGCTGATGAAATCGCAGCCCTTGGCCTACAATAAAGACAACCAGGAAGATAAAGAGCCCTTGTTCGATATCATCGACACCGTCAAGGGCTGTCTACGCGCCTACACGGATCTCGTGCCCGCCATCGCGATCAAGCGCGAGCGGATGCGCGAAGCCGCGCGCCGCGGGTATATTACGGCCACCGATCTCGCGGACTACCTGGCGCGCAAAGGGGTGCCGTTCCGCGATGCGCACGCCGCCGCCGGCCACGCCGTCCGCTACGCTATGGTTCAGCGGAAAGACTTGGCCGAGCTGACACTCGCCGAATTGCGGCAATTTTCAACCGGCGTCGAGGACGATGTATTCACGGTATTGACCTTGGAAGGATCGGTAGCCGCGCGTAATCATTTCGGCGGCACGGCGCCCGAGCAAGTGCGCGCGGCCGTCCAACGGGCGCGCCGGCGTTTAACGGTTAGGGAAGAAAAGGCATGACTAAGCTTCTGAAGATCATCGTCGCGGTGTTCGGGTTCGCCGTTGTCTTGATGGTCGCGGCCGCGATCATGCTTCCCATGTTCGTAAACCCCAACGACTTTAAGGGCGAAATCATCGGGCAGGTAGAGAAAACGACGGGTAGAAAACTCGATCTGGCGGGTGACATCGGACTCACGGTGTTCCCTTGGCTGGGCCTGAAGCTGGGCGCGACCACGCTCGGCAATGCGCCCGGATTCGGCGAGCAGCCCTTTCTTAGATCCGAGCGCGTGCAGGTGCGAGTCAAGCTGCTGCCGTTGTTGCAAAAGCAGGTCGAGATGGACACCATCGCGCTCGAGGGTCTGGAGCTGAATCTGGCGCGCGATAAATCAGGAAAGTCCAGCTGGGACGATTTGCTCCAGAAGGGCGCACCGGCGCAAGCATCGCCCCCCGCCAAAGCCCCCGCGGGCAAGCCGGACGCAACGGCCGAGGCCGCACCACAACCACAACCGTTCGCCGCCTTGGCCCTCGGCGGTGTCGATCTCAAAGGCGGCCACATTACCTGGGATGACCGGCAACAGGGCGAGCGCTACACGATTGAAGATCTGAACCTGGAAACCGGAGCGATCGCTCCGAGCGAGCCGATACCCCTTGATCTCTCCCTGGCTTTCGATGCCCCCCCCCAAGGCCTCACGGGCAATCTTGCCTTGGAAGGTACGGTCGACTATGACCTCGAAGGCCAGCGTTACAACCTTAAACCCCTGGATTTCACGGCCAAGCTCAAGGGTAAATCGGTGCCGGGCGGTGCGCTCGACCTCAGGTTGACGGCTGATGACGTAAATGCCGATCTCAAGCACAATGCGGCCACGGTGTCCGGCCTGGCGCTCGATGCCGGCGGAGCAAGCCTGAGGGGCGATATCCAGGTGCAGAATCTCACGTCAGACAAACCGGCCGCCACCTACACGCTGCGCGCCAAGGGCCAAGAGATCTCGGGATTAATCAAGGCTGCGGGCGAGGCATTCAACATCGCGGGGATCCCCAAGTCACTCACGGCACTCAGCATCGATATGGGGATGAGCGGCACCGCGGCCAAGATCGCCGTCGAGCCACTCAAGCTCCAAGCCGCCCTGCGAGCGGCCGGCGCGAAGGGGCCGCTGAACCTCGATTTGCAGAGCGAGCGGGTGGACCTCGATCTCACCAGCAAAGCGGTTGCGGTCAAGGCTGGAGCGCTCAAGATCACCGGCGATGACGTCGTTCCGGTCTTAAAGGAGCTC
This sequence comes from Chromatiales bacterium USCg_Taylor, assembly GCA_002007425.1. GTDB lineage: Bacteria > Pseudomonadota > Gammaproteobacteria > JACCXJ01 > JACCXJ01 > USCg-Taylor. The sequence continues at coordinate 11,178 of MUGK01000053.1, forward strand.
GGTGTGAGCAACCCCGGCTTGGAGACCTTGGCGATCGGGCTCAACGTGGATACGGAATTCTCGGGCACGGGCACGAAGCTCACGCTCGCACCCTTTAATGTCAAGGCCGCGCTTGCGGGCGAGACCCTACCGAACAAATCCGCCGAGGTGACGCTCGCGACGCGTGCCGAGATCGATCTCGACAAGCAGACCGCGGCGCTCAACGATCTTGCCCTGCAGGGTCTCGGCCTCGATCTCCGTGGTGCGGCGCAGGCCGAGAACATTCAGAAGGATCCGAAGTTTGCCGGAACGCTTAAGCTCAAGCCTTTCGATGCGCGCAAGCTACTCACACAATTGGGTCAGGCCGTGCCCGAGACCACCGATCCGAAGGCACTAACGAACGTCGGCTTCGAGACCGCGCTCGCGGGATCGAAGAATAGCATTAGCTTGAACAATCTCGCGCTGCGGCTCGACGCCACGCGGATCAAAGGCGCTATAAGCGTCGCCGATTTTTCGCAACCCGCCATCGGCTTCAAGCTCGACGTGGACGGGATCGACGCCGATCGTTATTTACCGCCTGAGAAAGCGGAGAAGGCCGGGGGAGATGCCCCGAAGAGCGACAAATCCCGCGCTAAGAAAGACCGCGGCGTTCGTCACGCGGCGAGCGGCACGAATGACGGAGTCCCCGTCGGCAGCTCCGCGGTCGCGCCAAACCTCAAGGGCGTGCTCACCGTGGGCAAGCTCAAGATTGCGAACGCCACGCTGACCCAGCTTAGCGTGGTCGTTAACGCGAAGGATGGCGACATCAACCTGAACCCGATCGCGGCCGACCTCTACCAAGGCAAAATCGCGGGGAGTGTCAGCCTCAATACCCGGGCGGCGAAACCGAAGTTGAGCATGAATGAGTCTCTGACCGGCGTGCAGATCGAACCGCTGCTCAAGGACCTCTCGGGTGAGGCCAAGATCGCCGGGACGGCGAATCTCAAGGCAGAGCTCAGTGCGGCCGGGGCGAGTGCCGATGCGATCAAGCGCACGCTCTCGGGCAAGGCGGCTTTCCAGTTTCTGGATGGCGCCCTCATCGGCGTCAATCTCGGCCAATTGATGCGTAAGGCTCAAGCAGGCTTCGTCGGAAAAGTCGATGAAAACGCCAAAACGGATTTTAGCGAGATGGCGGGCACATTGGTTTTTGACCAGGGTGTCATCCGCAATCAGGACCTGGTGCTGAAGTCGCCGTTGCTTCGGATCGCCGGGCAAGGCCAAGCAGATCTAGTGAGCGAACGCATCGACTATACGCTGAACACGACCCTGTCCGCGACCGCTGAGGGACGAGGCGGCAAGGAGCTCACCGATATCAAGGGTATCACCATCCCGATCAAGGTGAGCGGCACCTTCGACGATCCCAGCTATGCCCCGGACGTGGCCGGCATCGCCAAGGCCAAAGCGGAACAGGCATTGGAGAAAAACAAGGAAAAGATCACCGAAAAGCTCAAGGAGAAGTTGGGCGAGGATGCGGGTGGCGTGCTGGGTGAGACCTTGGGCGGTCTGCTCGGGGGCAAGAAGCCCCGGGCCGGCGATGCGGCCGAAGAGAGCGGCGAGACCGCACCGGCGCCCGCCGAGGCGGCCCCCGCGCAGGATTCGAGCAAAAAGGACGTACAAGAAAAGCTCAAGGATCTGCTCCGATTCTAAAAAAGCGGCAACACCCGGTACGGCCTGCGGCGAATATCGACTAGCTGTGGAGAATTTCAGCCGGCGGTTATTGCGTTGGTATCGCCTGCACGGACGGAAGGATCTCCCGTGGCAGCGCCTGATATCACCTTATCGCGTATGGGTTTCCGAAGTCATGCTGCAGCAGACTCGAGTCCCTACCGTTATCGCTTTTTTCGAGCGCTTTACTATGCGCTTCCCTACCGTGAAGGAGCTTGCCGAGGCGCCGATCGATGAGGTCCTGCATTACTGGTCTGGGCTCGGCTACTACGCGCGGGCGCGGAACCTCCATCAGGCCGCGGGTATCGTATTGGAACGCCATGCAGGCGAGGTTCCACGGGGTCTCGAAGATCTCATGCATTTACCCGGCGTCGGCCGCTCGACGGCGGGCGCCATACTGTCGCTGGCGTTCGGCAAACGACAGCCGATACTCGACGGCAACGTCAAACGCGTCCTCGCGCGTTACCACGCCATTGGCGGATGGCCGGGTTCTCCTTCCGTCGAACGGGAACTATGGGCCCGCTCGGAACAGCATACGCCGGCGGCGCAAGTGTCGGAATATACGCAGGCGATCATGGACCTCGGTGCGACCCTTTGCACGCGGAGCGTTCCGCGCTGCGGCGCGTGTCCCCTACGCACGGGGTGTCAAGCATACCGTCTGGGACGCACTTCAGATTATCCCGAACCGAAACCCCGAAGGGTTTTGCCGAAACGCACGACTTGCTTTGTGATCGTGCAAAATCCCAATGCAGAGATTTTGCTGGAACAACGGCCTCCGGCCGGGATCTGGGGTGGCCTATGGAGCTTCCTCGAATGCCCGCCGAGTACCGACCCAATTGATTGGTGTTGGCGCCACCTCGGTGTCGAGCCAACACAGATCCAAAGCGGGCGACCGTTCCGGCACACTTTCAGCCATTTCGACCTCGAGATTCGTCCAGTCTATCTGCGGGTAGAGGATCTCCGGCCAGCGGTTAGCGATCGCGGCGCGACGCTCTGGTACAGCAAGCCGTCCTCGCGGCCTCTCGGCCTGGCGGCCCCCGCCATGAAACTTATGAAAACACTCAGTCAATAATCAGGTGTGCCTATGACACGCATCGTAACTTGCATTAAGCTCGGGAAGGAAGCCGAGGGATTGACCGCCGCACCGTATCCTGGGGATCTCGGCAGGCGCATCTTTGGGAACGTTTCAAAGGAGGCCTGGCAGATGTGGCTTAAGCACCAAACCATGCTCATCAACGAATACCGCTTGACGCCGCTCGACCCCAAGGCGCGCTCGTTTCTGGAACAAGAAATGGAAAGCTTCTTCTTCGGTCAGGGCTCCGAAAAACCGGAAGGCTACGTGCCGCCTGCATAAGAGCAGAGGGATCATCGCATCACCGGCCGTCCCTTGACGCGCGCCATCCCGCCCGTTCTAATAGCGCGTCCGAAAACACCCGGGGCCAGGTAGCTCAGTCGGTAGAGCAGGGGACTGAAAATCCCTGTGTCGGCAGTTCGATTCTGTCCCTGGCCACCGATAATCAATAGGTTAGTCTGTGTACCTAAAGCATTCTATTCGGATTTTTATTCCGCATTCCGCGATTCTTTTCCGCAGCCTCCACCCGTCTTTTTGTTAAATCACTCGGCAATACAGTGGTCTATAGCGATAGACGTTAAGCGACTCACTTTTTCCGGTGTGCTCGCTTTCCCGTCGAGAACACCACGTGTTATACCTAGAAACGACCGTCGTTGGTGCTGGGTTTGGATCACGTTGAGCATCGTTATTGATGTAATGGACACAGTGGGACCGCTCAACAAGTGGCGATGCGTTACTGATGATGCCTTTATTCCCGATGCTGACGGAAATTATTGTAATTCTCACCAATGGCTTAATTACGCCTTAATGAGCAAAGACAAAACCTTCTGCCTCTTGGGTTATGTTTGCATGCGTAGACCTTAATCAAAGGCCATAGCACTATTCGTCGCTTAACTTCAGGAGAAATGCAATGGCTCATTACAACTATTTGATCATCGGCGGCGGCATGACCGCTGCGTCGGCGATCGATGGCCTGCGCGAAACCGATGCCAACGGCACGATCGGCGTGATCACAGCCGAAACGCACAAACCGTATGATCGCCCACCCTTATCGAAGGCGCTTTGGACCGGTAAGAAAACTTTGGAAGAAATTATGCGGCCTGCGACGCACGGAAACGTAACTTATCATCTTGGCCGTGTCGCGCAAAAGCTCGATCTCTCCGGGAAACAAGTGCACGAAGATCACGGCGACACGCACACGTTCGACAAGCTGTTGCTGGCAACGGGCGGAACAACGCGACGCTTGCCGTTCGGCCGCGATGACGTTATCTATTTCCGCACGCTCGCGGATTATCAACGCTTGCAGGAGTTGGCCAAGCAGCACGAGACTTTTGCCGTGATTGGCGGCGGCTTCATCGGCTCCGAAGTGGCGGCCGCGCTCGCGATGAACGGCAAGAAGGTTTCGCTCATCACGCCCGAGAACGGCATTTGTGCCCGCCTTTTTCCGGCGGAGGCGGTGGCGTTCTTCAACGATTATTATCGCCAAAAAGGAGTTGAAGTGATCACCGGAGAATCCGTGGTTGCCTTGGAAGGTACAGGCGTGAATTTGACTCTCGCGACAAAAAAAAATCGTCGCATCAACGCCAATGGCGTTGTCGCCGGTATCGGCATCGTGCCGAATGTCGAGCTCGCCGTTGCGGCAGGTTTGAAGGTTGATAACGGCATCGTCGTCGATCAATCGCTGCGCACGAGCCATCCCGAAGTTTTTGCCGGCGGTGATGTTGCCAATTATTTCGATCAAGCTTTGGGCGCGCGGCGTCGCGTCGAGCACGAAGATCTCGCCAACACCATGGGCAAAGCCGCGGGGCAAGCCATGGCCGGCGCGAATGTCAATTTCACGCACACGCCGTTTTTCTATTCCGATCTTTTTCAGATTGGGTACGAAGCTGTCGGCGAGCTTGATAGCCGCTTGCAAGTGATTGCGGATTGGAAGGAAGAATTCCATACCGGCGTGCTTTATTATCTTGACAACCAACGCGTGCGCGGCGTGCTGTTGTGGAATGTTTGGAGGAAGGCTGATGAAGCGCGCGCGTTGATCGCCACAAGCGAAACGGTTGCGGCGTCGGCGTTGAAAGGAAGAATTGCGTTTGAATGAAGCGTAAAACGTAAAACACTACATGCTCTATGCCGTAGTGTACAAAAACTCGATCGCCGCGGATTTGTTGGCATCTTGTCGTGGTTGAAGCGGCGAGGAGATAGGCTGATATAATGCCGCGCCATCATGCTCGTTCCCTTTCCGCCACTGCAGTAATAGCCCATCATCTTTGCCGGTTGGGTGCACCGTTCAGCAGCTCGATGTCATCGACTACTTGAAGGAATACGCAATCGCGCAGCGATGGCGGAAACCAAGGTCCGAACGCTATATCAGCAGTTGATGGACGGCTGGAATGAAGGCAACGCTGTGGATAGATAAACACATCAGCACAGGGAATGTCGCTCTGAGGTGGTAGGGCGAGGGGAGGTGCCCCTATTTTTATCGGAGGCGTTCAATGAATCGTCCCGCCGAGCTCGCGATCGCAGCGCCCACCCGAACCGATGCTGCACGCTCAAAGCACGAGGTATCTGATTTGAGGAGTGTTCTCGCTCCGGGCTTGGGCGAGAATTGGGAGGCATGCGACCGCGGGCTTTCCTTTTCAAGGGACGTCGGTCGAGCATGGGGGACTTGTGACCCAATCTGGTCGTTGGCACGTCGTACAGGCATCCGCGTTTCCGCACGAGGAGGAAGCGCTGGAGGTCCTGCGCGCTGGTCTACCTGATCTACCGCCGTTTCGTGCGTGGTCGAACTTCGAGTTCATCGCGGAAGACGGCAGCATCAACGAAGTGGATGCACTCGTCATATCCACGGATCGCATTTACCTGATCGAGATCAAAAGCTGGCGCGGGGTCGTTTCGGGGAGCCAGCATTCCTGGACGATTCGCAATCAGGGCGGGGAACGAATCGAGGAGAACCCCCTGCTCCTCACGAACCGCAAGGCCAAGAAACTGAAGTCACTGCTGGCGCGTCAGCCGGCATTCAAGAAGCTCCAGGTCCCGTTTATTCAGCCAGTCATTTTTCTCTCCTCGCCGGAGTGTTCGATAGATCTGGACGATGTTTCCAGCCAGCATGTGTATCTGCGATCCGATGCAAAGCGGAATGGGCGATTCAGCATCACCGATGTCATTTCCGGGGCGGCCACCAAGGCCGAAAACCGTCCTGGCATAGGACGTGATGCCGAGCGGGCGGTGTGCCGGGCCATGGAGCAGCTCGGACTACGCCGCCGATCCACCTCCGCTCAGGTCGGCGATTACCGTCTCACCCGGTTGATTGCGGAGAACGATCGCTTCCAGGACTGGGAGGCGTCGCACGTTCGCCTGGCCACGGACATCAAGCGTGTTCGGATCTTTACCCATAGTCAGAAGGCTGCAGATACCGAGAAGCGGGAGCGCAAGGACATTGCCCTGCGCGAGTACCGTCTGCTGTCCAACGTGCAACACGAGAACATTCTCTGACCCATCCAGCTAACCGAGACCGAAGTTGGTCCCGCGCTGGTCTACGAGCTGAAGCAAGGCGCTCAGCGGCTGGCGCATTTCATTGAATCGGACCTGCCGGCGCTGCCGCTCGATGCGCGTCTGGAGCTGATCCGACAGGTGGCCGAGGCTCTGCAGTACGCGCACCAACACAGCGTCCATCACCGCGCCATCAGTCCGTGGACCATCGATGTCGTCCGCGACGGCAGTGCTTTGTCTGTGCTGCTGCGGGACTGGCAGAGCGGTAGTTCTGGTGCGGAAACGCGCTCTAACACACGCATGACACTGCACGCCGGCTTCCAGGTCGGCTTGATCGCCGATGAGCGCGCTGCGGTGTATGCGGCGCCTGAAGTTCTTTCGGGGCAGGACTATGATCCAGTCAGCATCGATATCTTTTCGCTTGGCGCTCTGACATACGCCATCTTTACTGGCAAGCATCCAGCGGTCGATCCGGACGAACTGGTTGCGAAATCACGTAGCGGACCGGGCCTCCGCATTTCCGAAGCCATGGACGGCGCGCCGGACAGTCTTCAGGAACTGGTCCAGTTCGCGACGGACATCAATCCGCCCGATCGTCCGGCAAGTGTTCACGACTTCCTATCCTTGCTCGAACAGGTGGAAGAGGAACTGACGGCGCCAGAACCCGTGTTCGGGGTGCATCCGTTGGACGCCAAGAAGGGCGACCAGCTGACTGGCGGATTCACCGTCACCCAACGCCTCGGCAGCGGCTCGCCCTGCGTTGCCCTGGCCGTGGAGCGGGACGGCCAGGCCGGCGTGCTCAAGATTGCCAAGGAAGTTTCCCTGAGCGATCGGGTGCGCGCGGAAGCAGCAGTCCTAAAGGACTTGCGGCATCCCAACATCGTGAAGTGTCTGGGCGAATGCGAGATCGACGGCCTGGCTGCCATCTTTATGGAACGCGCCGGCGACAAAACTCTCGATCAGCGCCTTCGCACTGAAGGCCGGCTGTCGCTGGACTTGCTGGAGCGGTTCGGGGACGAGCTGCTCAACGTGCTCGTCTACCTGGAACGTGAAGGCGTCAACCACCGCGACATTAAGCCAGTCAACATTGGCATCGGTGAAACCCGTAAGCGGGCGCTCACGCTGAAACTGTTTGACTTCTCTCTGTCTCGCACGCCGGCCGACAACATCCGTGCCGGAACGCCGCCCTACCTGGACCCATTCTTGATCCTGCGCAGACCGACGCGCTGGGACTTGTATGCCGAGCGGTTCGCCGCAGCGATGACGCTCTACGAGCTGGCGACCGGAATTCTGCCGACCTGGGGCGACAACGGCATGGACCCGCTGGGTACCGAGGAGGAGGCCCGGCTCGACACGGAACTGTTCGATCCCTCCGTGCGAGAAGTGCTCACCCGGTTCTTCGCAACGGCTCTCCACCGCGATGCCCGCAAGCGCTTTGACAACGCAGACGAGATGCACCTGGCCTGGCGCGCCGTCTTCCAGCAGATCGATCGTCCAACCACGGACGACACCGATAGGGACACCGCAACGCCGCTGGTTGATTTGTCCGCTATCGAGGACCTAGGGCGCTCCACGCGCCTGTCGGCGCTGGGTCTGACCGCCCGAGAGCTCAATGCTGCTGATCGGATTGGAGCCACCACGGTAGGGGAACTGCTGGATCTACCGGGCATCCGCATGTACCGCAACCGCGGTATCGGCCAGCGCGTGATTCGGCAACTCCGCTCGCTGCGCGAACAACTGGCCGAGCGCCTGTCCGCGCAACCCCTATTGGCGGATGAAAGCGACGAGCCACCGGAGCAGCTCAGTATCGACCGGCTGGTCAGTGCTCTTGCTGGCATCAAGCTAGAAGAGGTCGATTTGGCGCTGGTGCGCTCTTGGCTTGGCCTTGACGACCGCACCGCCGCACACGCGCCACGGGACCTGCCCACCTTGCGCGAGGCGGCGGAGGTCGCAGCCTGCACCAAGCCCCAGGCACAGGCCGTTATTGAGAAGGCCGTGGACAAGTGGATGAAAAACCGCTGGATGACAATCCTGCGCAATGAAGTCGCCGACTTCATCCAGCGAAAGGAAGGCATCGTTACTATGGGAGAGCTGGCCGCACGACTGCTCGGCGTCCGCGGCTCATCTGCCGACGGCCCAATCCGTCAGCATCGCGTATGTGCTGTGATTCAAGCGGCGCTGGAGGCGGAGTACACCAGGGAATCCGTGCGCTTCATTCTGTATCGCGGTTCGCACACCGCACTGGTCATTGCTACCGAACAGCTTGGCGCGGCCTTCGCCGCCACGCCGACGGATCGTGCCAAGTATGCCGAGGCGCTCTCGCATGCAGCTTCGCAGCTTGCGAAGGAAGAGCCCTTGCCGTCGCCTGGTCGCGTCGAGGAGTCGCTGATGGTTGTTCCGCCACCTGAGCTGGATCAGCCGCTGAGCGCGGACCGACGGCTCAGATTGGCTGTGGCGGCGGCGACCGACGTGGCGCTGTCCAGCCGCTTGGAGCTGTATCCGGTAGGACTGGCAGCGGATCGTGCGCTACGCATGGGTTCCAACGCATTGCTCGGCCCCAAGCGCCTCACGGTGCAGCAGCTGCACAGCCGCATCCAGAGCCGCTTCCCGCACGCGGAATCTCTGCCAGATCGCCCGGCGCTCGATGAGCTTTTGCGAAAGGCTGAAATTCCGTTGGAGTGGTACGCTGCGGTCGGTATGCTGCCGGCTGGCTATGCGCCGCCCTCTCGAGGCACCGGGCTGACGCGCCACACAAGCACGTTGCGGCGTGTGACCACGGCGACGCTCACCGGCGAGCTTGGGCCGGAAGCCCAATCGGCCCAGCGGTTTGAAGACAACCTGCGCCGCGCTGTGCGCGATCGGCGGGTACTGATCGTAACCTGTGCGCTCCCAAGGGTTGAGTTCGCTGCGCGGGAGCTGATCCGCCGGCTTGGTATTCAGACCGTCAGCGTGGATCGGCTGTTGATTGACGCCATGCGCGAGCAGGCCACGCAGGCCGGCGCTGACTGGCGTATTGTCCTGCAGGCGGACCGCACGGCGCGTGATTCCTCGGACTGGCGCCGCCTCAATGCACTTGTGCAGCGCGCGTTTCCCAAAGTTCGCCAGCACCTGCTGGAAGAACGCCAGCCGCTGCTGATTCAGCATATCGGTTTGCTGGCTCGTTATGGCCAGGCAGGTGTCATCCAATCGCTCCGGGACGCGGCGACTTCGTCGGACAAACCCGCCCGTCTCATTCTCGTGCCGGGGGATGAATATCGCGCTCCGACGCTTGACGGTGTTGTCCTACCTGTCATCACGCCGGCGGATTGGGCGCATATGCCGCGCGCGTGGCTAGAGAACCGGCATCGAGCACAGAATGACCGCAGGAAAGTTTCGGGGAATCGGCGTGATTGATGCCAAGCGACTGCTTGCGGACTTGCAGGGCCAGCAAAAGAAGGTGGAGAAGGACCTGCGCGAGCAGATTGCGTCGCTACCAGACTTGAAGAAGTCGCTGGAAGGCGAGTACAAGGCCGCACGCGAAGCCGCGCGGACAGCAGAAACGTTTTCCAGTTGGGGCGAGGAGCAAATCACGCAGGCGGCGGTTGCCTGGTTGCTCAGCGGCGTATTCCTGCGCTTCTGCGAGGACAATCGACTGATCCCGGCGCCACTTCTCGCCGGCCCAAGTGAGGGCAACCGGCGGGCGCGAGACGCAGCGCGGGAATACTTCTCCGTGCACCCGACCGAGAACGAGCGGCACTACCTGGAGCATTGTTTCAGTGCGCTAGGCCAGTACCCAGCCGTAGCCGGCCTGTACGACCCTGCACACAATCCGTTGTTCCGCACGCCGCTGTCCTACGACGCGGCCAAGGCACTGGTTGACTTCTGGCAGCGAGTGGATCCGGATAGCGGCGCCTTGGTGCACGACTTCACGGATCCGGCGCTGAGCACTCGCTTCCTCGGCGATCTCTACCAGGATCTTTCGGAATCCGCACGGAAGCGCTATGCGCTACTGCAGACGCCGGAGTTCGTGGAGGAATTTATTCTGGAACGGACGCTGGAGCCGGCCATCCAGACCTTCGGTCTCGAAACGGCGCGGATGATTGACCCGACCTGTGGGTCAGGTCACTTTCTGCTTGGGAGCTTCCACCGGTTGCTTTTGCACTGGGAGAGAGCCGCGCCAGGGTTGGACGTGCGCGAGCGGGTCATGCGGGCACTTGGTGCTGTCTACGGCGTGGACCTGAATCCTTTTGCAGTCGCCATTGCCCGCTTCCGCCTACTGGTCGCCGCGCTCAAGGCCACCGGCATCCGCACGCTCAAGGAAGCGCCCGGCTGGAAGTTCAACCTGACCATAGGCGATTCGTTGCTGCATGGCCGCCGCTTCGGCGAACTGGACCTAGGCAGCGATGACCTCGCCAGCCGCCACGCTCAGAGGCTGTGAAAAAATTGTTTGCAGGGGGATCGCCAATTGATCATGAATATGCGATCTTAGCACCATGAGCAAAGAACCTTCGCTGTTCCCTGA
>MUGK01000054.1 GCA_002007425.1 Chromatiales bacterium USCg_Taylor
TGCTGCTCGGCGATGGCGTGACGAACGACGAGTACCTGCACGCAAACCTCCTCTGCGATGGTTCGGGCCCTACACGTTCGCGAGGCACGCCGCGCGAGCCGTGCACCTGCCTGAGCACGCGACCAACCTACCAAGCGTTCGGCAGCTCGGCATCCACCGTGGCGACGGATGAGTATATGTGTGAATCCTGCAGCTCGCGACGCTCGCCTGGCTGATGCCGCTGCGTGAAAAACGCGGCTAGCGCTCCATCCCTTCCCAGTCCCTGACTTTGCCGGGGACGATGCGGAACAGGGGGTGCGGGTGCGGCCGCTCGAGGGCCCGATAGCTGCGGTACCGCTCGGGCGCGCGCCGGCGCAGCTTCGATTTCAGGTGGCGCCATTCGTACAGCAGCTGGCCGCGCGTCTCCGCGAGCTTGCTAACGGACGGCCGCCGTCCTGCCCACTGACGCTTCATGGCGTTCCCCTCTGTGTGGCGCATCGGGCGCGGACAAGTCACGTTATCGCAATCCTGCACCCGCCTGCCTCCGTGCGCTTGGGCGACCAGGCGGTGACGAGAGCGCGCGGGGTAACAGGTCGCGTTTATGAATGCAAATGCTGTCCGCCAATAGCCTCCCACTGCTGCTCGAAATGCCGAGCGTCCTCATCGGAGCGTGGCGTCACTCCCATCAGAATGCCGCCGTCGTGGATGCCAGTTTCATACTGTTTGGCACGCTCTTCCGGGATGCCCCAATCGCTAAGCGCTCCAATAAGGCCAAACGTCAGGCCAGCCGCGCCAGCGGCCGCCAGTGCGACAGCTACCGGCCCCGCGAGAATCAAGCCCAAGCCGGGAAGCGCCACGACACCCACGGCGATGATGGCCGGGATGATGGTGCCAATTGTTCCTCCCATGGGTCCGCCGAGTTCGCCACCCTCTGCTACTTTGCGGCCCAGTTCAGTATCGATTTGACGATCGTCCGAGAAGTATCGTTTACGAGTGTCATCGGACATGACCACGTTGATGTCCCCTGTGCCATAGCCGCGCTGAGAGACTACCTCGTACGCCCGCTCGACACTCTCGCTGTCTCTGAATAAGCCTGTGATCATTTTTGGATCGCCACTAAATGATGCTGTGTCATCGCCTTCTCCCAATCCTTGTCTGCGCGCTCGCTCTACTGGCGATTATATTCCTGCCAGTCTCTTGGGTATAGGAATTTTAAACGGCCGCTTTTCGTGGACGCGAAGCGTAAGTGTTGGTCTGTGGGGTGTCAAGCACGCGAGTGCTAGGACTAGGATCGGGGACTTTCCGGACCATCCATCGGGCCGAAGTGCTGGTGTCGTTGTTCGGACCAGCCGTGCAGCGACGACCTTGGTACGCCGTACTATTAGTTCGCGATCACCCGTCATGTGGAAGAGTGTTCGGAGTCGATGGTCGTAGGATTGGCGTTGGCATTTCTTTGGGTTTGCATGGCTGCAGGATGGCAAAGCCGCTCTGCCCATGCAATGTCGAGCTTAGGTGTCCCGAAGTTTCAAACGACCGCATACCAGTAGATAGATCAGGCCAAATTGCCGGATATCCGAACAGCATCCTCCAGATTTGCCGTAGACTCGGAAATCCGCTCGACGACGGCGTCGAGCGCCGAGCAGACCTCGAGCCGGGTCAATCCGCAGATGCAGGATATTCTCCATGACCGCCAGTACTACTGGGTGAGCGCTCGAAGCGAATACTCGACCGATATCCTATTCAAGCGTCGCCAGGACCTTTGCCAATTGTACCCACAACATGTTTCCGCGCAGCCGGGGTAGGAAGGATCTTGAGAGGGGCATTTCCAGGGAAACGCCTTGTCTGGGACGCTTCATCTGGGCTATCTGAGACGCCAACCAATTGGGCGATGATCTTTACTGGAGCTCCATCATATGGTTGCTGCCGAGTCGTGACACGACACGATAGTCCAGATCGAGATTAGCGCCACTCGAATTCATGTAACGCCTGGCTGTGCTGGTTCCCCGGCCGCGGTTACTCGCGACCGGCGCGACGCTGAAGGGATCGACTACCACGAGCAGCGTCACAAGGTTATCAGCCCGAATTGCAGCAGCTCTATAGCCATCTTGTTTCCTCACTGTGCTCCCTGTAGAGGAGGCGTGAGCACAGAGACGGTCCTGGTCGGAAAAGCCTTTTTAGCGCGAGTAACTTCGCTCCGCGATTATTTTTCAGACTTCTTGCGAGTGCGGGCGGCTTTGCGGGCGGCAGTGGAACGGTCCTTGGGCCCCTTTGTTTGCGCTGCTTTTCGAGCCGCCGCCGAGCGCTCGCCGGGCGTGCGCTGGCTGGCCGCCGAATGTGCCTGCTCGGAGAGCGCCTTTGATGAAGCCGCAGCCCGGCCCTCACGCTTGAGCGCCTTTTCCGTCGCTCGCGAGCGAATGCGGGAGGGCTGCGCATTGCCCTTTTGGCCCGCCTCATAAGCGCGCTCGGCGCTGCGGCGCGTCTTCTCGGAGGTCTTACCCTTCTTCGGCGGCGGAAGATCGACCCCGGCGCGGCGGGCTTTGGATAGACCGATGGCGATGGCTTGCTTAGTCGATCGCGCCCCGTGTTTGCCTGCACGGATGTGATGCATTTCCTCGCGCACAAACTCGCCGGCTTGCGTGGTCGGGGCTTTCCCTTGGCGCTTAGCCTGCTTGGCTCGCTCGATAGTCTTTTTCTCTGGCATGGTGTTTAGCTCCTCGGACATCAGCATTGGCGTGAACGCGCTCTGCTATTAGCCGAAATCCAAGTCTAGGCCGCCACAGGTGTTTTGAATAGACCATGACAATGCGATATCTAGACGTGTTCAATGGTAGTGACGGCCGTCTGCTACTGCTGCCTCGCCCTCTGGCGTGACACCCTCGATGCCACCATGACGCGGTAGCCGTTGTAATAGAGAAGAAATCGGGATAGCTTTCGCTCCAGATCAAGCTGGTTCCAGAACAGGGAGCAGCTCTTTCCGGACCGTACGGATTGCTCTCTCTACGAAAGGATGCGAGCAAGGCACAAACAGTACGGTCTTAATCTCCTCGATATCGAGGATGCTCGGGTGTCAGCCCCACAAACTGCTTTCGCCCTGCACTGGATGTAGTATGACGATACCGAGAGTGCGGCTATAATGAGCCGCACGACCCACATATGCTGTCGTTCTCGGATCAGTGCGGCACGCGCGTGAAACGGTCCCGTTGGAGTGCCCCATAGACGCGCCCCGCGACGGCACCGAACATGTCCGCGCGGTGATCGTGAACTAGCAAAGCTACGGATGACGTTGCGACCGCGAGAGCAGAAAGCACAACTCCAATGACACAGAAACGAAAACGGGGTCAGGCTTTTCAGCTATGAGGCAAGGACGCTCGCTGCAACGGCAGAAAAGGCAGGCTACTTTTCCCGTTCCTTATCCCGGAAGGGACCTTCCTTGGGCATGGGATCCCATGTGCGGTTAGTGAGGAGAGGAGAACATCGATGATACAGACAAGACACATCTATCCAGGCATGGGAGCATCGGGCTATATCGGCAAAGTGTTGACTGAACGTCTCTTGCAGATAGGCAATCAGGTGCATGTGATTGGCACGAGGACCGCCGTCATGTCCATCCGCACGTTACGATCTTCGCGTTCCCTGTTTTCCTTGCCGTTCCCGCTGCTTGCTCTCACGCTCACGGCAGCGCTGGCATTCCTTCTCGGCTGCGCGCCGGCTGCGGAGAAGGAGGCCGGCGCGCCGGTATCCAACACCACGACGATCGAGGCCCGTGTCGCCGCACGTGGCTCGGCGCCCTCGCCCTCCGCCAAGTCCCCGGCCCTCCCCTCACCCTTCCACACTCCGTCGGCGACGAGATTCCCCAAGATCATCGGCTGGCCGGAAGGAAAGACCCCGGCGGCGCCGGCGGGCTTTCAGGTATCCGTTTACGCAGACGGACTTGATCATCCCCGCTGGCTCTACGTGCTACCGAACGGCGACCTGCTGGTGGCCGAGTCGAATACGGAGAAGCTGGGCGGCGAGATGCCCCGGCCAGTGCGCAAGGCGATCGAGGATGCAGGCCTCATGGGGTCCTCGGCCAACCGCATCACGCTAGTGCGCGATGCAAACGGCGATGGCAAGCCGGAGGTGAACGAGACTTTCCTGGCCCGCCTGAACCAGCCTTTCGGGATGCTGCTTCTCCGCGATTGGCTCTATGTCGCCAACACCGACGCACTGATACGCTTCCCCTACCACGAGGGCCAGACGAAGATCACGGTGAAGGGGGAGAAGGTCCTGGACCTCCCCGCGGGTGGCTACAACAACCACTGGACCCGCAACGTCGTCGCGAGCCCCGATGGTTCCAAGCTCTATGTATCCGTGGGTTCCCAGACGAACGTGGACGAGGAGGGCCTGGACGCGAAGGAGCCGCGGCGGGCAGCGATCCTGGAGGTGGGGCCCGACGGGAGCGACATGCGCATTTTCGCGAGTGGCCTGCGCAACCCTAACGGCATGGACTGGGCAGCGGGGACTCGGACGCTATGGACGGTCGTTAACGAGCGCGACGAGCTCGGCGACGATCTGGTGCCCGACTACTTGACCAGCGTCCAGGAGGGAGCGTTCTATGGCTGGCCGTACTCCTACTTCGGGCAGAACGAGGACCCGCGCAAGAAAGGCGAGCGGCCGGATCTGGTAGCGAAGGCGGTGGTCCCCGACCTCGCCATCGGCGCGCACACGGCGTCGCTGGGACTCACGTTCTACCATGCTGCCAACGCTTTCCCGCAACGTTACCGCGGCGGCGCCTTCATCGGCCAGCACGGTTCCTGGAACCGCTCGCGGCTCGCGGGCTACAAGGCAATCTTCGTGCCCTTCCAGGCTGGTCGAACCAGCGGCCCAGCGGAGGACTTCCTGACGGGTTTCATCGCCGACGAGGCGAAGTCCGAAGTGTACGGACGCCCAGTCGGGCTCGCCGTATTGCCGGACGGCTCGCTGCTCGTCGCGGACGACGGCGGGAACGTCGTCTGGCGGGTTGCCTATGTTGGATCCGGCACGACGGCGTCACGCTGACGGCGGAGTACGATGTCCGGATAGCTGGACGGTCGTGTTCGGGGGCTTGATAAGACCTCGGCCTTAGTCGTCGTCGTGGCGGGATTTGAGGATTTTTATGTTACGTGCAATCCGACCCGGAGCGGCGACCGACAACTCGCTCAGTTTCGGCTTTATAACAATGGACGACGGCCTAGTAGTGTCGATAGCTGGTTCGTCGCGTGGAACAACTATGCCATATTCTCTGGCGAGTTCTTCCAGGACAGAAGCATTTTTCCCATCGTGTTGCAGGAGGAGGAACGGGTCGATTTGCTAGTGGATATTCATCACCGTCCTGTGGAAGATCTCGCAGCAGGATAGCCGACAACAGTTGTGGCAAAGCGCCCGCGAATGCCTTGAGCGATTCCTGTCAACTGCAGTGCAGTACGCGCCCGCGACCCCGGTGCGCGGCTGGTGGGTCGCGATTGTTGAGCCCCATGGGACCGTCTGGCAGGCACCGAATTCCTGCCGTCTTACCGAGGGGCGACCATCCCATTAAATCGGAATATAGCTCGGTCACCTCCCTTGAGGTCGGGAATATGGAAAAGAACACGAACCACCTAACTTTCCTGAGCATGGCCGTGTGCCTTGTACGTTCTTCAGCCTTTCAACACAAAGCGTTCTTCATACTTATCTCCTTACCCCGGCAAAACCGCCGAGTTCGATCCCGAACACGTTCTGCCGGGCCGGGGCGCAGAAGCGCCGGCACCATGCTTGGAGTAACATGCGGCGAGCATCCCGCGCCGCGGAGGGTCCGCAATGCTTGTCCACGTCAAGGCGTTTGTCGCCGGTTTCGTGTCCACCTTGCTGTTCCACCAGGGCCTGCTGCAGCTATTGTACGTGGGCGGTGCATTCCCGCGCGCCGCCTGGAGCCTGGCGCCGGTGCCACCGCTCGGGGTGCCGGCAGTGATTTCACTGGCGTTCTGGGGCGGCCTCTGGGGAGTCGTGCTGTGGCTGATCGTGCGCAAGCATGTCGGCGCCCGGCGTTGGGGCTGGGCGGCGCTGTGGGGCGCGCTTCTGCCGAGCGCGGTGGCGTTGTTCTTGGTGATGCCGGTGAAGGGAATGCAGGTGGCGGGCGGCTTCGACCCCAAGCTGATCGTCGGCGCATTGCTGCTCAACGCCGTCTGGGGTCTAGGCGTGGTGCTGCTCATGCGGCTGACCGGCCATCGCTAAGGCGCCCCCTCGCGTGGCGCCGGGTGCTGACCTTCGGTAGTGCCTGCGCTGGGAAGTTCGGCATAGCCGGGGGGGCACGCGGCCTGGCTCTGCAAGGCGCGGTGGCGAATTCTATGACCTAGGCGGCGCAGTCCCCCTGTCCTGCGTAATTATCTTCCGAACTCATAGGGCGGCTGGCATCAGCTGATAGTCATGGTACAGTCCACGGAGCACAGGACACGCAATCACTGTTGTACGCTATTTTCTTTCTACGCGTACACCAACTCGCGCTAATCAACAACGTCAGTGTGCAGACAGCCTCGTGCAACTGCGTTTTAGAAAAACAGCCCAGCCGTTCAGGCCGAGCATTTCGTTTCCCTAGCTAGGTACTCGGCTTTGTAACTTACTGGGCGAATGTAATTCATTTTGCAGAACGAAATTTTCTTGCGGGACGAAATCTATTAATGCCGTTTTGATCAAAGCGCGCTAACTAATTGATTTATGGCGCGCCCGGAGGGACTCGAACCCCCGACCACCTGGTTCGAAGCCAGGTACTCTATCCAGCTGAGCTACGGGCGCACGCATTGGTCTAGGCGATGACGTTACCGCAAGGCTTCGACAGCAGGCAATAGTATACGGTTATCCATGTTACCGGCCAGTATCACGATGTCCTAGCTCTAGCGGGTAACGTACAATTGCGATACTTGAATCGACACTGTGTGATATTACCCAGGCCCGCTCGTTGTTACGCCGGAGATTAGAACATGAACCAGCTTTTTCGTACCAAACCGACGACCGTACACGACTTTACCGATAGCGGTCTCAAGCGATGTCTTACCGCGTTCGATCTCACCTTGCTCGGTATCGGCGCCATCATTGGCGCCGGCATCTTCGTGCTGACCGGACGGGCCGCGGCCACCGACGCCGGGCCGGCTATCGTTCTATCGTTCGTGATCGCCGGGATCGCCTGCACCTGCGCGGCACTCGCCTACGCCGAGCTTGCCTCTAGCGTCGGCGGCGCCGGCTCGGCTTACGCTTACGGTTATGCCGGGCTCGGGGAGTTCCCTGCTTGGGTCATCGGATGGATGCTGATCCTCGAGTATACGGTCGCGATTTCCACCGTCGCGGTCGGTTGGTCGGGGTATTTTAACAGCGGGCTGCAGGTGTTATTCGGCGCCGGTCTCGTGGAAGCTCTGCTGCATGGTCCGTGGGAGAAGACCAGCGGCGGGGGAACCGGGATCGTCAACTTGCCGGCGCTCGCCATTGTCGCCACGCTCGGCGTGCTGCTCGCCAGGGGCGCTAAGATCAGCGCCCAGTTCAACGCGGCGATGGTATTCGTGAAGGTCGCGGCCATCCTGTTATTTCTCGCGGTTGCGATCGGTCACCTTGAGCCATCCAACTGGAGCCCGTTCATCCCCGCGCCGGTCACCGATCCCGACGGGACCACGCACTTCGGATGGCCGGGTGTGCTGACCGGCGCGGCCACCATTTTCTTCGCCTATATCGGTTTTGACGCGGTATCGACGGCCGCCGAGGAGTGCGAGAACCCGCAGCGCGATTTGCCCATCGGTATCATCGCCTCGCTCGCGGTTTGCACCGTGCTGTACATTGCCGTATCCGGGGTGTTGACCGGCATCGTGCCCTATGCCGAGCTCAAGACCGCCTCGCCGGTGGCCAGCGCGCTGCTCAAGGTTGGCGAAGAGTGGGCAGCCGGTCTCATTGCGTTCGGCGCCATCGCCGGCCTCACCACGGTCATGCTGGTGCTCTATTTCGCCATCACGCGGATCCTGTTTGCGATCTCGCGCGATGGACTGCTGCCGCCCTTCTTCTCGCACGTCAGCGAGCGGACCAGGAGCCCGGTGCGCGTCATCGTCATGATAGGCGTGATCATGTGCGGCCTGGCCGGCTTCCTGCCGCTCGACCGGCTCGCGGAACTAACGAACATCGGCACCTTGGGCGCGTTCGTGGTAGTGTGCGCCGGTGTCATCACATTGCGCCGCACGCACCCGGACATGGCGCGAGGATTTCGCACGCCCTTTGGCCCCATTATCCCCCTGCTCGGTATCGGCTTTTGCCTTTGGCTTATGGCCAGCCTGCGGGTTGAAACCTGGCAAGCCTTCGGGGTGTGGTTGATCGCGGGGTTGGTCGTCTACTTCAGCTACTCGATGCGTCACAGTAAACTAGCAGGGGTGACAACACGATCCCTGGCTTAAGGTGTGATCAGCGCGCCGGCGCCACGCAATCAAATTCGACCCTCACGGCTCATCGGGTTCTTGGATAGCAATCGAAATGTTGAGGAGGCGCAAGCGGCGCGCCGCATCCAGAACCGTCACCACCGCTTGATGCGTGGCCTTGGCATCCGCGCTGATGACGATGGTCGGGTTATTCATGCCTTTCGCGGCTGTGCCAAGCGCTTGCTCGATCGTGGCGAGCTTGGCATCGACCAAAGGCTCTCCGTTTACATTACAGTGACCGTCGGCGTCTAAGGTCACCTCGATCGCTTTCTCGCGATTACTCTCCTCGTTGGTCGCTGCCTCGGGTAAAATTAACGATAGTTGAGATTTCGCCACAAAGGTCGTCGACACCATGAAGAAGATCACAAGAAAAAGCAGTACATCGATTAACGAGATGAGATTAATTTCAACGTCATCTTGGCGCAGACGTTTCAGCTTCATCGCCCCATCCCCAGGTAATGGAGATCGGCGCCTTCCCGATCGCCATGGATAACCTCGACGAGCTTCAATGCCTCTTGCTCCATGGTGATGACGAGCGCATCGACTTTCCCGCGCAAATACCGGTAAGCCATCAGTGCCGGGATCGCCACGATCAACCCGGCCGCGGTGGTGATCAACGCTTCGGCGATGCCGGCGGAGACTACACCCGGATCGCTCACACCGTGCTCGCTGATGGCCGAAAACGCCCGGATCATACCGGTCACCGTGCCCAGCAAGCCGAGCAACGGACTCACGGTGGCGATGGTGCCAAGCGTATTGAGATAACGTTCCAATTCATGCACGACGTGGCGGCCTACGTCTTCTATGCTTTCTTTCATTACTTGCCGGTCATAGCGCAATTGCATGAGGCCCGCCGCAAGGATACGCCCAAGGGGCGAATGCTTCTTTAAGCTCTGGATACGCTTTGCATCCAAATGACCGTGCTTAAACCATTGCCACACCTGCGCGACCAGGTTCGGCGGGGTCACGCGTTTTGTCTGCAAGGTCCACAAACGCTCAGCCACGATCGCGAGCGCGACCACCGAGCACGCGATGATGGGCGCCATCATCCAGCCACCCGCTGTGATGAGCTCAAACACGCTATCCCCCCGCTGAGTTCGGATATAATGTTACGAGGACAATATCAGAACTATGCGACTTTGGCGAAGTAGCCACCAGGCACGGCGAACCATGATCCCGGCCTTCATTAAGCGCGGTTTCGTGCTCCTGACGCTCGTCTTTACCCTGAGCGCCTGCCAAAATCTGTCACGCATTTCAATTGACAGCCTGCTTGGCGAAATCCGTGACCCCCCTGCGCCGCCGGACGTTGCGCAACAGCAAACTCCGGCCGCCCCCGAGCCGCCGTCGCGTCAAGATACCTTTATCCTGGCGGACGACTCTGACGTCATCGGGGAATTGTATGTCATTACCGCACGTGAAGAAGATACCTTTGTCGATCTCGCGCGAAAGTACGATCTCGGATACAACGAGCTCCGCGATGCCAACCCAGGCGTCGATCCTTGGCTTCCGAAGGAAGGTACGCATGTGATCTTACCCGCGCGCCATATTCTGCCCGACGTCCCGCGCGAAGGCGTCGTGCTTAATCTTTCGGCCATGCGTTTGTTTTTCTTTCCGAAGCGCAAACCCGCGGAGCCGCGGATCGTCATCACCCATCCCATCGGTATCGGACGTGAGGACTGGCCCACCCCGCAAGGCGCGACGACCGTTGTACGCAAAGTCGCCAAACCGAGTTGGCACGTCCCCGCATCGATTCGCGCCGAACACGCGGCGAAGGGCGATCCTTTGCCCGCGGTGGTACCGCCCGGGCCGGACAATCCATTGGGTGAGTTCGCCCTGCGGCTTGGGTTTGAGAGTTATCTGATTCACGGGACGAATAAACCCGCCGGAATCGGTATGCGCGTAAGCCACGGCTGCGTTCAACTGTTCCCCGAAGACATTGATACCCTATTCAAAGAAATACCGATCGGTACCCCGGTGCGGATCGTGAACCAGCCGTATCTCGCGGGTTGGCGCGACGGAATCCTATATGTCGAAGCGCATAAACCCCTGGACCCGAAGCGCAGCGCGGCCGCTTTCCAAGAACAACTGCGAACCCGGCTGGACAAGACAGCGTCCGAGCGCGGTGTTATCGATTGGCCGCGGATCGACAAGCTGGTCGATCTCGGCCGCGGTCTAGCGTTACCGGTCGAACGCAATCAGCCCGATATTGAGGGCGCGCTCGCGGCCATTCCGGTATCGCGGGCCGCTTCGCAACCAATCCTGACGGCCTCCGCCACCGTCCCGAGCCGCCCATGGTACGTCCAGGCGGGAAGCTTCAAGAGTCCGCATACCGCCCGCCGCGTATCCGCGATCATCGAGCACCTAGGCCCGCCGATCCCTGCCCAAGCCGTAGCTAACGGGGGCTATCACCGAGTCTTAGCCGGTCCCTTTGACAGCCGGGCGGAAGCCGAAGCCAACGCGAGACGCATCGAAGCAAGCCTCGGCACAAAGACTCTCGTGATCGATCCGGGTATTTAACTGCATCCGCGGTCACGCTTTTTTCACTCATCGTGTGTCGGAGCAGCGCCAGCGCTAGACCTTCGAAAAAGACCCTAGGAGTACAGCGAATGAAATTGCACCTCATGTTCTTAGTTGGATTACTCGCCGGCCAAACGGCGTCGGGTGGCGATCCGGATCACGGCGGTGCTAATGACGGGCAAGCAGCGACCCACCATGGCCACCACGATTCGGCGCATGGCGCCGGCAACCGGGCGGTAGGACAACCGGGACATCCAGATCGCATCGACCGGAGCATCGCAGTAATCGCCTCCGACACGATGCGCTACGACCCGCCGGAGATTACCGTCAGGCCCGGTGAAACCATCCGCTTCGAGGTAAAAAACGACGGGAAGTTACGCCACGAGTTCACGATCGGCGATGCAACAGAGCAGCGCACGCACGCGGAGATGATGAAGCGCGATCCCGACATGGTGCACAACGATCCGAATACGATCACCGTCGAGCCCGGAGTAGCGAAGACCCTCGTTTGGCAGTTCGGCGAAGCGGGCGAGCTCGAAATCGGTTGCCACGTTCCAGGTCACTACGAAGCCGGAATGGTCGCGCGCGTGCGGGTGGTCGCCGCTAACAACTCTCATCAGTGAAGCGGCGCGGGCGGTTTGAATAAGGTGACGAAATTGCGAGTCGTCGCCGCGAATACTTCCTGTGCCGGTATCCCCTTCAACTCGGCGATATATTCCGCAACATAGCGTACGTAAGCCGGTTGATTACTCTTGCCGCGATGCGGTACGGGCGCCAGATAGGGGGCATCGGTCTCCACGAGCATTCGTTCGAGCGGCATGCGCCGCGCGACTTCTTGGACGGACTTGGCATTCCGGAAAGTCACGATCCCCGAGAAAGATACATAGAAGCCGAGATCCATTGCTCGCTGAGCCGTTTCCCACGTATCGACGAAACAATGCATCACACCGCCCACGGCATGAGCGCCGTCTTGGTGCAGGACCTCGAGCACATCCTCGGTGGCCTCGCGGTTGTGGATGATGAGCGGTTTGCGCAGCGCCTTTGCAACCGCGATATGGGTTCTGAACCGATCGCGCTGCCACGCGAGATCGCCCTCACTGCGATAGTAATCCAATCCCGTCTCGCCGATGGCGATAACACAAGGGTCGGCCGCGAGCGCCGCCAGTTCGTCGAACCCCGGTTCGATCGTGGCCGCGGTATTGGGATGCATGCCGACCGAGGCAAAGACTCCCTGATGGGTTTTTGCCAACTGAATGATGTGGGGGACGGTTTCGAGATCAACCGAAACACATAAGAGACGGTCGACACCTTCACGCTTGGCCGCCGCAACGATTTGCTCCGTACTACCGTGATGCTCACGATCGAGCAGCGTCAGGTGACAATGGGAATCAACAAGCATTGACTTCGAGCGTATGGACGGTCGTCACTCGTCAAACAAGCCAACTGTACTCTTTTCACAGATCGGCGGCGCTGGCCACCATTGCAAGACAGGGCCGTTGCCGGGAATTCCGAAGTTGGTGCGCGTTACAACTACATCGTATGCGTCGGACTTCAAGGCCGTTGCCAACAAGGTTTCAATTTTGTTGCGCGTCGCGCCCTTGTCCGCGTCACTGATTTGCACGCCGATCCCCGCGGTACGATTACCTTGCGCGGAAGCCGGGGTGATCCAGACGACGCGTCCGGCGACCGGCAAGCGCTCTTTACCGTCCAGTAAATTTAGGATCATGAAGACTTCATCACCCAGACCGTAAGCCTTCGTCGTCGGAATGAACAAGCCCCCATTTCTTATGAACGGCATATAGGTGACATAGAGGGCGTGCGTGTCACGGAGTGTCAGCGACAGTATTCCCTGATGGACGTCAGTATTTTCTAATCTTAAAATGAGCCTGAAAAGGGTAATAGAGTCCCCCTTAGAGAGAAGGACTCCTGGACCTCAGGGGATGCCTGGGGGCGTTGT
>MUGK01000055.1 GCA_002007425.1 Chromatiales bacterium USCg_Taylor
CATCCTCCCATCATGAACAGCTACCCGCTCCTAGTTCAGGCTCATCTTGTGTTAGAAATAAGCCCCACCTTCAGGCTCATCTAGCATTGGAAGAGACTTGGGCTAGCTAGGTGGGTTCCGGTATGCTAGCTTGCAGTTGCGTTTCCAACAAGGTTCGAAAGGAGGGGCATTGTCGAGGTTACTTAAATTAACGATGGCGAGCCTGGCGTTCACGGCGATGGCGCCAAGCCAGGCCGCGGCCGAGGCGCGCGAATTCTCACTTGAAAACGGGCTCAAGGTCGTCGTGCAGGAAGATCATCGCGCGCCGGTGGTGGTGTCGCAGGTGTGGTACAAGGTCGGATCGAGTTATGAGCACGGTGGCATCACCGGGATCTCGCATGCGCTTGAGCACATGATGTTCAAAGGCACGGCGCGACACGGTCCGGGCGAGTTCTCGCGCATTATTTCGGAGCACGGCGGGGAAGAAAACGCCTTCACCGGGATCGATTACACCGCCTACTTTCAAAAGCTGGACCGGGCGCACCTAGCGGTGAGCTTCGAGCTCGAAGCGGATCGGATGCGAGGACTGACGTTGTTAGACCAGGAATTCGCCAAAGAGATCAAGGTGGTCATGGAAGAACGGCGGTTGCGCACGGAGGACAACCCAGAGGCCCTGGTTGACGAGACGGCCCGGGCGCTGTCGTTTCAAACGAGTCCATACCGGCAGCCGGTCATCGGTTGGATGAACGACATTGAACAGCTCAACGCGGCCGATCTCCGCGCTTGGTATCAGCGCTGGTATGCGCCGAACAACGCAGTCGTCGTGGTGGTGGGCGATATCGTCACCGATGAGGTGGCCGCGCTGGCTAGGAAATACTTCGGCCCGGTGCCCAAGTCCCCCGTGCTGCCCGCGAAGTCCCGCACGGAGGTGGCGCAAAAAGGGATACGTCGCGTGACCGTCCGGCAACCGGCGAAGGTGCCTTATTTGTTCATGGGTTTTAAAGTCCCGGTTCTGCGCACGGCCATCGGGGGGTCGAAGCACGTCAGCCGCGAAGAGGTGTATGCCCTTGAGGTGCTCGCGGGTGTGCTCAGCGGCGGTGACAGCGCGCGCTTGAATCGGCGGCTGGTCCGTGAGCGCCAGATCGCGGCCGCGGCCAACGCCCAATATAGCTTGACGGATCGCTTGGATAGCCTCTTCGTGTTGGAGGCGACGCCTGCCGAAGGCCGCACGCCCCAGGAACTGGAAACGGCGTTGCGTGAGGAAATCGCGCTCCTCAAGACCAAGGCCATCGATGCAGCGGAACTGCGGCGCATCAAGACCCAGGTGATCGCCAACGATGTCTACGAGCGCGACTCGATGTTCTATCAAGGGCCTCATGGAAACGGTGGGGCTCGATTGGCGGCTCAAGGATCAGTATGTCGACAATATCAAGGCCGTGACGGCCGAGGAGGTTCAGAGCGCAGCCCGCAAGTATTTTGTTGACGACGGATTAACCGTTGCGATTATGCAACCGGTCTCCTCGATCAGCCTCCCCGCAACCGCTGAAGGAGCGTTATGAAAAATCGTTGCTTCATCCTGTTGCTGATGCTGTGCACATCCGCGGCTGCTTCCGCCGGGCCGCGGATCGCGTCCTGGCAAACCGCCTCCGGCGCCAAGGTCCTTTTCGTCCGGGCCAGCGAGATCCCCATGGCCGATATCCGCGTCGTCTTCGATGCCGGCAGCGCGCGCGACGGCGCGCAATGGGGATTGGCCGGCTTGACCAATGCGATGCTGGCGGAAGGCGCTAACGGCCTATCTGGGCAAACGATCAGCGAACGCTTCGATAACATCGGCGCCCGCTACGGCAGCGGCGCCCTCCGCGATATGGCCTGGGTAAATCTCCGCAGCATCACCGAGACGGCGAGCCTGGCGGCAGCGCTCTCCACGCTCGCGCAGGTCTTGCAGTCACCCGACTTTCCCGTCTCGGCCTTGGAACGCGAGCGCAAGCGGATGCTAACCGGATTGAAACAAAGAGAGCAGGACCCCGGCGCCAAGGCTGAGGACGCGTTTTATTTCAACCTGTATAAAGATCATCCCTATGGCTCGCCGCCTCAAGGGAGCGAGAGGACGTTATTGGTGTTAAAGCGCGAGGATGTATTGGCGTTCTACCGGCGCTATTACAGTGCGCGCAATGCGATCATCGCGATCGTCGGCGATCTCGATCAAGACCGCGCGGCGGCAATCGCGGAACAACTCGCCTCCAAGCTGCCGGCGGGGACCAAGCCACCGTCATTGCCGCCGGCGCCGGCGCTAAACCAAACCCTGGAGGTCAAGGTTCCGTTCGAATCGACGCAAACGCATGTCTGGCTGGGCGCCCCCGGGATGGCGCGCGGGGATCCGGACACCTTCCCGCTGTACGTGGGCAATCACAGCTTGGGCGGAGGCGGATTCGTATCACGCTTATATAAGACCATCCGCGAACGGCGCGGGCTGTCTTATAGCGTTTACAGTTATTTCATCCCCATGCGCGTCACGGGCCCGTTTATCGCCGCGTTGCAAACCAGCAATGCGCAGGCGGGCAAGGCGCTCCATCTGCTCGTCGACACCGTACAGGACTATATCGAGACGGGACCCTCCGCGGCGGAGCTCGATGCCTCAAAGAAGAATATCCAGGGCGGGTTTCCGTTGCGGATCGACAGTAACAGCGAAATCGTCGAATACCTCGTGATCATCGGCTTTTACAATCTGCCGCTCGATTATTTGGAGACCTACGTGGACCGGGTCAAGGCCGTGAGCCTCGCTGCAATCCGCGACGCGTACCAACGGCGGCTGCACCCGGCGAATCTCGTCAAGATCATCGTCGGGCCGGAACGCGCC
The DNA here is from genome assembly GCA_002007425.1 of Chromatiales bacterium USCg_Taylor. Taxonomy (GTDB): domain Bacteria; phylum Pseudomonadota; class Gammaproteobacteria; order JACCXJ01; family JACCXJ01; genus USCg-Taylor. The sequence goes on from MUGK01000055.1 coordinate 2,837, forward strand.
GAGAGCGCATCGGCACTGCCGGCGGCGCCCCCGCCGCCGCTTCGGCATCTCCATGGTGGCGGCACTCCATAGCAAGGCCCCCGGCAGCGTCCGGATCATCGGTGGCCAATGGCGCCGGACACGGCTGCCCGTGCTCGATGTCCCCACCCTGCGGCCGAGCGGCGATCGCGTGCGCGAAACCCTGTTCAATTGGCTCCAGCCGCTGATCGCGGGCAGCCGTTGCTTGGATCTCTTCGCGGGCACCGGTGTATTGGGATTTGAAGCGGCTTCGCGCGGGGCTCGCGAGGTGGTGATGGTGGAGCAAGACCATAAGGTCGTACAAGTGTTGTCAGAGGCCGCGCGGCGATTGAGCGCGCAAGCGGTCACGATCGTCAACCAGAATGTGCTCGCGTATTTGGATGGCCCGGGCCGGCCCTTCGACATCGTCTTTATCGACCCGCCCTTCGCGCACGGACTCTGGGAACCCTGCATGCTCAAGCTGCAAGCGGGGGGATGGCTGCAACCCGGTGCCTGTGTGTTTCTCGAAACCCCGCATGGTATCATCCTTTCTTTGCCGGATCGGTGGAAGGTTGAACGCAGCGGTCGCGCGGGGAACGTGGACTTCCTGCTCGCTCGTGCCCATTGACCCGCGGCCTACCATGCGCATCACCGCCATCTACCCGGGCAGCTTCGATCCGATTACCCACGGCCATAAGGATATCGTGATCCGGGCTAGCCGCCTTTTCGAGCGCGTGGTGGTCGCCGTAGCCGCGAGCACCACAAAACATACCGTATTCACGTCGGACGAGCGGGTCGCGTTCGCGCAGACCGTTTTTGATGGAGTACCAAACGTCACGGTCTGCAGCTTCGACGGACTGTTGGCAGATGCGGCGCGCGAGCACCGGGCCAGCGTGATCTTGCGCGGGCTGCGCGCCGTCTCCGATTTCGAGCACGAGTTTCAGATGGCCGGCATGAACCGCAAGCTGGTGCCCGAGGCCGATACCCTGTTTTTAACGACAGCTGAACAGTACGGTTACATCTCTTCGAGCTTGGTGCGTGAGGTGGCTTCGCTCGGGGGAGATGTAAGTGAGTTCGTGCATCCCGCCGTGGTTGAGGCCTTGAACCGGCGGCTGCCACGGCACGGGTGAAAACCTCGGCGTCGAGCTGCCGCCTGGCAATCCTTTTTAGCCTCTGGTTTATCTGTACGCCGCCCTCCCCTGCCGGGCAGGGGACACAAGCGGCCGTCGTTAGCGCCCACCCCCTCGCAACCGAGGCAGGGGCCGGAGTCCTCGCGGCCGGGGGCAATGCCTTCGATGCCGCGGTGGCGGTAAGCGCTGCCTTGGCGGTGGTGGAACCGTACGCTTCCGGGCTGGGTGGCGGCGGGTTTTGGCTCCTGCACCGCGCCCGCGACGGCAAGCAGGTTTTCTTGGACGGGCGTGAGACCGCGCCGCTAGAAGCAGCGCGCGACATGTACGTCCAAGCGATCCCCGGTGCATCGATTAACGGCCCGCTCTCGGCCGCCATCCCCGGTTTGCCGGCGGGGCTCGCGCACCTCGCCGCGCACTACGGCCGCTGGCCGCTCAAGCGATCCCTTGCTCCCGCGATACGTCTGGCTCACGCCGGCTTTGCGGTCACACCGCACTACCGCGAAATGGCGAAGATGCGACTCAATGCCTTGCGCGCCTCCCCGGCCGCCACCGCGGTGTTCTTGAGCGGCGGCGAGCCGCCGTCCATAGGCTACCGGATCGTGCAGCCCGATGTGGCTAGTTTGCTTGCAGATCTCGGCGAGCGTGGCGCGGCGGCATTTTACACGGGAGAATTCGCTGCCCGCTTAGTGCAAGGCATCCGGGCTGAGGGAGGCATCTGGAGCCGGGGCGATCTTGCCGGCTACCGCGTCGTCGAGCGCGAGCCTATCCGAGCCGATTACCATGGCATTCGCATCGTCACCGCGCCGCCGCCCTCATCCGGGGGGATCGTGCTAGCCGAAGCCCTCAATATCTTGGAAGGGTATCAGCTCGATCGCTTCGATGCGCCCACCCGTAAGCATGTGATCGTCGAGGCCTTGCGCCGCGCCTATCAGGACCGGGCGGAGCATCTAGGCGATGCGGATTTTGTTGCCGTTCCTCTAGAGCGGCTCCTGAGCAAGGATTACGCGCGTGTGCGCCGGCGAGGCATCGATCTGGGAAAAGCGACGCCGAGCCATCGCTTACCGGCAAACCCGGTGTCCGGATCCGGTAACACGACGCATTTTTCGATCATCGATTGTGGGGGTAACCGCGTGGCCGCGACCCTCAGCATCAATAACTGGTTCGGCTCGGGTTATATGGTCCCTGGAACGGGCGTCCTGTTGAACGACGAAATGGATGACTTCAGCGTCAGTCCGGGCGTGCCCAATCTGCACGGCCTGGTGGGCGGGGAAGCCAACGAGATCGCGCCGCGCAAGCGGCCGCTCTCGAGCATGACGCCAACGTTCCTGGAAGATCGCGATCGGCTCGCGATCGCAGGAACGCCGGGGGGTAGCCGGATCATCAGCCTGGTGTTGCTCGCAGTGCTCGATTTCGCCGCCGGGCGTCCGATCTCGACTTGGGTGGCGCGCCCCCGGTTCCATCACCAGTATTTACCCGACCGCATCGAATACGAACCTTTCGCGCTCACGCCGAACGAAGGAGCCGGATTGCGGCGGCGCGGCCATGCGCTGACGCGTTTAACGCGCCGCTACGGGAACATGCAGGCGATTTTCGTGGACGGAGCCGCGCATACTGTTCACGCGGCCAGCGATCCGCGAGGCGAGGGGACGGCACGCGTCTTGAGCCACGGCTTGTGTGCGCCTGCGCAAGCATCGAACGCGCGCTAAGGCGCCCGTGGCAGAGACACACGTGCCCGGTGCGGATGGGGAATATGAGACCTCGGCACCTTCAATAGCGCAACCCAGAGGGTCCGTTGGAGGCGTTGATGCTTATCCCACGCTTATCGACAAAGCCGCCGCGTTGGGGTTAACCGCTCGTCCGCAATCACGGTTTCATTAACTGAAACAAGCCTATTGCTCAGCACACTCGCTGCCCGCATTGCAACCACCGACCGCATTCTCATCTTCGGCGCCCTGAGCGGCGGCTGACAGCGTCGGCTTTTCAGGGGTCGCTAACGAAAGCGATCCGCACAAGTCAACTTTGAAAGCAAGACCCGCTGGCCTAGGGCACCCGGCTCACGCTCTCGCAGGAGATAGCGGTATCCGTGCCCGGGCCGCCGATGCAACGGTCGCGGCCGCTGCCACCGTCGAGCCTGTCCCGGCCCGCCCCACCGTCCAGGCGGTCCCGGCTGGCCCCACCGTCCAGGCGGTCCCGGCCGGCGTCACCGAAGATCCGGTCCCTGCCCCGCCCGCCTGAAACGTTGTCGTTGCCGCGCCCGCCGCAAATGGTGTCAGCGCCCCCCGCGCCGCGGATGTTGTCGTTCCCGCTAAACCCGACGATCACATCCGGACCCGCTGTTCCCACGATAATGTCGGAGAGCCGGGAGCCCGTGATGGTTGCCGTTAGACCCTGGCAAACGCCGGGAACATCGGGATCAACGCCCGCGAGCGCCGCCGCGGCGTCGATTAAACCGTAGCCGGTCCTGAAATCGAAGCCCGTGTCGAATGCGGTGGTCAGCGGATCGTCCATGTCGACGGCCGTATCTCGAAGCCGCGTGTACACCGCATTCGGATAAAAGGTCGGGTTTTGTTGTAACAACAATGCCGCCACGGCCGCCGCATGCGGGGCTGCCGCCGAGGTGCCGAAGAAGTTGGGCAACCCGTCCGGGACATCGACCCGATCGCTGGAGAAAAACGTCGTATTGGTGCCATCGGGCGCAACGATCCCCGGTTTTTTACGGAGCTGGGACCGGCTTAAGCGGCCGCCGCTCGTATTCAGTCGAATCGGGGTGCCACCTGCGGAAGAGAACGCCTCGATGACCGGGGGCGCGACCCCGAACGCGGGGGTCTGTTGATAGTCCGCAGCACCCACGGCCTCGGCCCCGCGAGCGTTGGCATGCCCATAAGTAGTGCCGCTTCTGGTATTGAATTGATCGATAGTAGCCTGCCCTTCGAAGTCAACGTATTTGATACGGCCGGGGCTTGGGCCCGTACAGCGGAAGATCATGATATTGAACCTGGTGCCCCTCATGCACGAAAGGTTATCGCCATCGACGTAGGAAAAGAGCTCCACCGGATCAGCCCCCACGTTTCCGGCGACGCTTCCAGCACATACGGTTGTCCCTGCTTGGTCGACCAGCAAAATGTCGAGATCACTCCCGGCACCAGGCGCGCCGCTGACTGAGAAGAAGGGCTGGTCCCACTGAAACACGGGAAATACAGCCTCGCCAAGGAGGAGCGTGATGCGCTGTCTGACATCGACCGCGGCACCCGATCTAAAATCATGGGCCTCGCACCGGCCGAAGCCGAAATCGAAGAATCGTCCGCTGGCGCGGAACGGGCTGGTGTAGGACTGGCGCGCATCGTTACCGGCCGAGGAGAAATAAGAGACACCGCGGGCCACGACCTTATCGACGGCCTGGGCAACGATCCCGTCCTGAAACATCGGCTCGGCAAAATAAATCACATCATCGTTGATGACCTTGGCGCCCAAGTTCATAAGATCGATGATGCCTTGGGCAAAGTCGGCCTGGCCTTCGAACGCCGTGTGGAAGGCCTGGCTGGCCCCGGGGGCCACGTCATGGATGATCTCAATCATGGCCCGCCCTTCGTCGGTCGCGTTGGTGCACAGGCTCAGCTCGTCCAGCACGGTGACTCCCGCGGGCAGATCGCCGCTTGCCACGCCGGCCGCCGCTCCGCCGAGGCAGTTGTAACTGTCGGACAGGGTTCCGACGAGGACCCCGGTGCCGTCGACCCCGAATGACGTGCGCGCGTCATCCGAGTGCATGGCGGCGTCTCCTTCGCTGTTGACCGTACCGGTGTTGAGCTTCATATAGGCGGGGCGCGCGAATTGCAAACTTTCGAGCGCGTCCATCTGTTTGAGCATCGTAATCGGAATCTGACCCGAGACCATCCGGCCATAGACCGCGCCGTTTTTCAATCCGAGGCGTTCCAGGTCGGCACGGAGCTGCTCGGGGTCTCCCGAAGCCGCCGCATCGATGACCACGTAATCATCGACGACCGTAATAAATTTGATCTTAGGCTGGAACGCGGGTACGGCGCCGGGAGCACGCCCTGCGGTGCTCGCTTCCCAGGCCCGATACTCGTCATACAGAATCGTCAAACCCCCGTTAACTTTCTGCGGCCCCTTCGCTCCCTGGAGATCCTTGGGGAGGGTCAGCTTCAAGACCTTCACGTCGCCCGGCACACTTACGTCCGCGGGAGCAACCAATCCGGCGTGGACGACTGGCGAAAATGCCAGAGCAGCAGTGAAGCAAAGGATACTTGACTGACAAACGGCCAGCGGTTCTGGATTCATAGTTTGTCTCCTTACGATGGCACGGGTGATTTATAGGTTTGGCGCGGGTGATTACTGCTCGCTGAAAGAATAGCTCGCCTTATTCCTGCGGACGCCACACTCAAGTCGGGCAGAGCACTATCGGCCTGGCCGATAATACCACACGCGCCCGGCAGCTAGCGTCGTCAGCTATAACAAAGAGGCGAGAATCCTCAGAATAGGGGATGGCAATAGCCGGCAACCCGGCTAGCGCGTTTGACAATTCCCACGTCCATCAGTACTGTTCCTTTCGACAAGAAAGGGCGTTTACTCTCCGTTCTAATACAAATTCGTAAAGGTACGCTAATGGACCTCACCAAAGTAAAGGAGATAGGTTATGACGCAAAATCTTAAAACTTCTGCACTGATAGTTGTTCTCTCAGGCATGTGCGTGGGTGCACAAACAGCGGGCACGGACGACAAGACATCGCCATCCCCCGCTGCAAACACCTCGGCCGCGAGCCCCGGAATGAAGGTCTATATCGACCCGGAAACCGGCGAGTTTTTAGAGCAGCCACCGAAGGGCGCTCAACCTATGGTAACCCCGAGCGCTGTTCTGCCAGAGCCTGAGCAGGTGGAATCGCCGGTGCCCGGGGGGGGCGTCAAGGTCGATGTAAAACACTTCCGAACCCCGCTGCAGGTCCGCATGGGAAGCGACGGGAAACCTGTGCTTCGGCACGGCGACCTGCCCTCTGCGCCCCCGAAGTGACTACCGGGCTTCAGTGGAATAGACATAGAGACCAGGAGAACACGCCATGAATAGACGTATCACGGCAGGACATGGGCGCTCATCGGCCTTGGTGTTTTTCTCAGTATCGCCCAGCCGTCCCATGCAGCCACCATCACGATCCTCAATTTGGATGGGGCGGGAGAGGGATTCAATGATCCCAGCGCTCCCGATCCGGCCTCGACCGCAGGCGGAAATCCCGGCGCGACCTTGGGCGCACAGCGGTTAATCGCCTTTCAGTTCGCCGCCAATCTCTGGGGGGGCACCATTAATAGCGCCATCGAAATTCGGGTAGACGCTGAGTTCAACTCGTTGTTCTGCGATGCTATCAGCGCGACTTTGGGCTCGGCCGGGCCGAACACCGCCCACCGCGATTTCGTGGGAGCACCCGTTGCGGCCACCTTCTACGTGCAAGCCCTGGCGAATGCGCGTAACGGTGCCGATCTGGATCCGGCCAGTAACGACATAGGGGCGGAGTTCAACAGCACCTTGGGCACTACCTGCCCGATTCCCCTAGCTTGGTATTACGGCCTCAACGGCATCCCACCCGCCGGCACGATCGACTTTCCGACCACCGTGCTCCACGAGATCGCGCACGGCTTGGACTTCCTATCGCTCGTAAGCCTCCAGACGGGCGCGAAACTCGCGGGCTTCGACGATGCGTACATGCGGCTCCTCGAGAACCACGCAACCGGCTTGCTGTTCCCGACCATGACGGATGCGGAGCGGTTCACGGCCAGTAGGGCCGGTCCTAACCTGCACTGGACCGGGACGGTCGCGATCGGCTGTGGCAATAGCGCCTTGACGAGTGGCCGGGAAGCTGCGACTGGGCATATCGAGATGTTCGCCCCGAATCCGGCCCAACAAGGCTCTTCGGTCTCGCATTTCAGTACATCGCTTTCCCCAGACCAGCTGATGGAGCCGTTTGACACGGGGGGTTCCCTGCTCAATCTCAATGCCTTGGTGGATCCTTGTCTCTTAGTTGATCTGGGGTGGACGTTAGTGCCACTAGTGCCACCGCCACCGCCACCGGTCTTGTGTGACGGCCGCCCGTCGACCATCGTCGGGACCGCTGGCAACGACCGCCTCCTTGGCACCCCGGTCGATGACGTCATTCATGGACTGGGCGGCAACGACATCATCAGCGGCCTCGGCGGGAACGACGTGATATGCGGTGGTCCGGGTCGCGATCGACTCTCTGGAAATCAAGGCAGGGACAGGCTGCTCGGAGAAGCGGGGAGGGATAATCTGAGGGGAGGCCCGGGTAACGATCGGTTATTCGGGCAAGGCGGCAACGACGCCATGAACGGGGGATCGGGTATCGATCGTTGCAACGGAGGCGGCGGAAATGATACGGCTGTAAATTGTGAAAGGATTCCCGGCGTACCGTAGTCCGACGATAGCCCCGAAGCGGAGGTCGAGAGGCGGGGTCCGGGTCACGCGACGTAAGGAGTGATCGGCTTCAAAGACACCGCCGAAACCCGGGCCGCCATCGCGAGGATATGCTGAAGTCCGTTGAAATTTAAGGGGTGACTCTCCCGTGGGGTACTCTGCGGCATCGTCAAGGGTATCGTCAATAGAGAGAGGAGCCACAAATGAAAGTAGAGACGAAGCAACGGAAGAGAGCAATGGCTGGAATGCGGGCGATCACGGGCGAGCAGAAGATACTTGGCACCCTGGTCCGAGTGATCAATTTGGGCAAGCGGGCGTTGGATGGGGTGATGTTAGAGATGGGGAGGATGTTCGTCGAGAGCCTCATGCTGATCGAGCGAGAAGAGTTGGCGGGGCCAGATTACTACCCAACGAACCCGAGTCTGCAGAAGTGGGCTCACGAGGCGGGCTCGGTCTATATCGGTGACCAGAAGGTCAAGGTGAAGCGCCCGCGGCTGCGGGATATTGTTCACGGCGAAGTTCTGCTGAAATCCTACCAGAGTCTTCGGGCACCGGGGCAGTTCTCCGAGGGGCTGCTGGAGCGGCTCCTGCGCGGGGTGTCTGCTCAGAAATACCTGGAGACCGTGATCAATTCGGCCGAGGCGTTTGGGGTATCGCCCACCTCGGTCTCACGCAAGGTAGTCGAGCTCACGGCGAAGAAGCTAGCAGTATTCAAAGAGCGTTCTCTGGCTAATTTCAAGCCCTTTGCGATCTTTCTGGACACCATTCACCGGGGTAGTGAGGCCTTCCTGGTGGCGCTGGGTGTGGATCTAGGCGGGGAAAAGATAGCCCTGGGGTTCTGGCAGGGGTCATCGGAGAACCACGAGATCTGTGAGGCGCTGTTCAAGGGTCTCGAGGGTCGTGGCCTGGTGCTCTCCAAGCGAGTCCTCTTTGTGACCGACGGGGGCAGTGGACTGATCAAGGCGTTGCGGGAGCGCTTTGGCAAGAAGCTGTTGCATCAACGCTGCGCGATCCACAAGAGTCGTAATCTGCAGGGACACTTAGCCAAGCGGTACCGTAAGGAGGCGCATAAGCGGCTCATGACCGCCTTGGAGCAGACCAGCTACACCGATGCGAGACAGATGTTGCTCGAGCTCGAGACCTGGCTTCGGGCCAAGAACGAGTCGGCGGCGGATTCCCTTCTGGAAGCTTTCGAGGAGTTGCTCACGCTCCACCGGCTCAAGGTACCCGGACTTCTACGCAAGACGCTGATGTCGACCAATCCGATCGAGAGCATGTTCTCGCTGGTCAGGCATAGCGAGCGCAACATCAAGCGTTCCCGCGCCACCAAGATGCTGCAGCGCTGGCTCGGCTCGGTGCTGCTCTACTGTGAGGGGTGTTTCAATAAGGTGAAGGGATTTAAAGGTATCGCTCAGGTTATCGTTACCATAGAGGCCGAGCAAGCGGAGCAGCAATCTGCCCCAATGAAACAGGCTGCATAATGTCAAACGTGAGAGAGCCGCTCAGAGAATTTTCAACGGACTTGTTGACAACCTCGCCATCGCCGCGCTCCACGCCTGAGAACGCCAGGCGCGCTCTCGGCGACTCGGTCAGGGCCTAGCCGCCGTTCGCCCGACGAACCTACCTGTCTTGGTTCACAAAGAGGAATGCGCGATGCCCATCACGCAACGGCTCAAAGACAAGGTCGATGAGATCAATCATGCCCTTGCGCAGAATAAGGCCTTGGGCAAAGCGGTGCGCTTCCAGCACCAACATTTGCCACTGCCTCTCCCACTTTTCGACATGCTCTTCCGAACTAGAGTCGGGAGTAAGCTGCTGTACTCGTATGGTCGGCATGTTTACCATGCAGGTTATGAAAGTCGGAGAAGCAACGAAGATTTTTGGACCAGTCGCGAAGCCATTTACCACCACCTCTACATGCAGCGGCAGGTACTTTGGAACATCATCGAGCTGCTAAAGCAGGAACCCGAGATTACGTCCTTCCTGTTACGGGGCGACCTAGCTTACTTAGAGATCGGTTTTGGGCTGGGTAGGACATCGCGCGCCATGATGGAGGAAGGCTTATTGCGGTGGCGCAGTTACTATGCTATGGAGCCGAATGCTCACCTCTGTGACTACGTCCGCAGGCGATTCGGAGAGCGTCTCGGGATGACCTTTGAGGTACATCCGGGTAGGATTCAAGATCTCTTGACATCGGCTCTGCGCTTTGACGTTTTTCTGGTGACCGGCGGTGTATTGATGTACTGCCCTGAAGCCACGCTTGAGGCCTTCTTCGCGAGCCTGCCGCAACACGGCTGCCGCTACCTTCTGATTCTTAGGGAGGGTAGCCCGGCCGGTGACTTCGAGCGCAAAATGGACAAGACTGCGCACACCAGCGCCACCCAATACGATTTCCGAAGCCGGCTGGCGGCTTCGTATCCGCAAGCACGCTTTATCACCCACGTGGGCTCCGATGGCCTATATGACTATTTCTGTATGATGGCCGACTAAATGGGCAGACGCGAAGCTTGCGTAGCAGACGCGAAGCTTGAGCGCAGCTGGAATGTCACTTATTCAAAATTCGGTGGCTGGGATATAGCCGGATCTGGGCAAGGTCACGGATCTCTTGTCCGACGACGGCTGCCTTGGCAAAAACGCTTCCCGGCTGTCATTAGATCCTCGACGAGGCGTGCCCTGACCTCGTCGAAGGCGAGGGTGCGCGGATCAACCACAAGCGGGTGGCGCGCCTGATGCGCTCGGCGGGATTCGTCGGGATCAGTCGACGCAAGGGGTTCAAGACGACCGTGCGGGATCGCGATGCGCGCCCGGCCCCCGATTTGGTGAAGCGGTGTTTCACCGCGGATCGCCCGGACCAGCTTTGGATCGCGGATATCACCTACGTCCCGACCTTGGCCGGCTTTCTGTTCCTGGCCGTGGTCATGGATGTCTTCAGCCGCCGCCTCGTGGGCTGGGCCATGGCGGCCCACCTGCGCACCGAGCTAATCCTGGAGGCACTCAACATGGCGATCTACCAGCGCCGGCCGCGGGATGTGATCCATCATTCCGACCAGGGCACGCAGTACACGTCCATCGCCTTCGGAGCACGCTGCAGGGAGGCCGGCGTACGGCCCTCCATGGGATCATCAGTGGGCGACTGCTTCGATAACGCCATGTGCGAGAGCTTCTTCGCGACGCTCGAATGCAAGCTGCTCGATCGCCGGCGCTTCGAGAGCCAGGCCGAGGCGAAGATGGCCATCTTCGAGCTCATCGAGGGCTGGTACACCCAACCGCTGCAATGCCAGGCTTGAATCCCAAGCCCTAAACCGTCCACGGAACGGGGGGAACTCCAGTGCGGCTGTTGATGCGCATGATGGGCTTGGTGGCGCTTATCCCAAACGTAGAACGAGCCTGCCAGGGTGTGGCCACCCGATCTACCCTTACCGGCTCAAGGCTCGATCGATCGGCCCAATCAGGCCTGGGCAGCCGACATCTGTTATCTGCCGATGGCGAAAGGCTTCTTGTATCTGGTGGCCATCATCGACTGGTACAGCCGCAAAGTGCTCGCCTGGCGCCTATCCAACGCCCTGGACAGTCACTTTTGTGTGGAGGCGTTGGAAGAGGCGGTGGGGCGCTATGGATGCCCTGAGATTTTCAAGAGGTACCATCAAAGGGTGTGTAAAAAGGTGAAGGCGATGTACCCTTTCTGTTGTAACCAAGAAAACCGGGCTGGCAGGCCCGAGAAGAAAGGAGCAC
>MUGK01000056.1 GCA_002007425.1 Chromatiales bacterium USCg_Taylor
GAAGCCCGTACCCAGTGTCATCTGTCTGCTCATTATCGTCCTCGGCTGTATTCGGTGCGCCTACCGATCAGATCGCGGACTTTTGCAGAGGTTCCTTAAAAGCCCTCATTCCTTTTTGATGATCATTTCCAACTAATATCACACCTGTAAGCTTTCCTTCCTCATATGGAATTTTGTTCAAGCACAAATAACCCGCTGGAGATAAGTATAATCCGTGCAAGAATCCGTAACTTAGAATTAGAAATTTCGCTTTCTCTTCGTTATGTGGGTGGATGGTTATTGAGTGGGTAGGCTGTACAGTAAAGAAATTGGATGTCACTTTTGAAGCTTGGTTTTTGAATTTTGAACTTTCTGTTGCAGTCAAGCTTACTGTTTTGAGAGGCGGATAGACCCAACCGTTGCCAACGTAAGCTGTTTCGTAGAACCGTCTGACAATCTCTTCGTGATCGTGACGAGGTTTAATCTCGATACCATCAACATCAAAGCGCCGATTGTCTAAAAGAAATCCAAATTCCATATCACATGATCTTGATCGCATAAACGCTCAAGCTCACCGCCGGCTGCGCAGCAGCCGTCCGGGTGGGGCACGTTGTTGGGCCTCATGGCTTTACGTCTGATTCCCGGGTGCCGTTGCCACGACCACCCGCGGCGGCTGGCGAATCGTCTGTGGCTGATTCCTTGTCTATCATCTTTCGGAGCGCTTTACTCGCCGCACGAGCGATCTTCTTGCGAGCTTCTTCGGCTTTGTCGCCTTCCATTACTTCGCGTTTAATAACTTCCGCAGTAAAGACGGTTCTAATTTCTTCGATGTTTATTTTCACGTCTGGGGATACTCGACGCAGCTCTCTTCTAACGACTTCCAACACTGGATCAGTTAGCACTATGGCGCCGAGGAAGAAACGGCTGAGCGCTTGCTTTTGACTGTGGTAGTCCCCGAGAACCGACTTGATCCAACCCTCCTTGCAGAATAGGTAAAGCGCTTCTATGTCCTTCGCGCTTTTGGGGTTTAGACTGCAAAAATCAACGTCGACGACAAGCTCATGGGCGATTGGTTTTGTGAAGGTGACCTTATAAAACCGCCAATAGCTTCCGTTTGTTAGCACGACCCAGTCGACGCCCTGATTCGCGGCGTAGTCCACGACCTGCTTTACATGCGCTTCCTTCAACTCAAGCCCTATCGCTTTAACTTCAATGAGCGATTGGAGCGCGCCTTCAATTTTTGTGGCTAGGTCGCAGTATGTGCTACGAATAGCGTACTCAGACGTGATTTCTGAGTATTTGTCGTACCCAAATATCTCAGCCAGCATGTCCACAATGATCGTGACGGTATCGGACTCTCCAACGTCACGTGACTTGGCAGCGAGCAGTACTGGCTGAAACCGCTTGAGCCCCGCTACGAGGCGCTCTGCGACTTTGCTTGGAACCGTTGCCATTTAAAGATCCCCTAGATAAACGACGCGGCAATTGTTACTCCGATTTGAGTGAGGTCCAACGAGTTGATACGTCTCGTCGCTCGCTCAGCGGCTTCTGGCGCTCGGGGCTGGTCGTGACGATGTATTCACAACCTCTCAGAGCGCCGAATGTAAAACTAACAGCTCGCCCTTTCCGCCGAGCGCGAGATCGCCGCTGAAGCGCTCCGCCTCGGGCCCGATATTGCGCAGCAAGGCGAGCTTACGGTAGGAGTTGCTCAGTTGCCGGAACAGCAAACGCAGAAACTCCATCTTGAGGACGCCACAGGAATTGAAGGTGGCGCTGATCTCGGCGGGCTTGCGGGCGAATACGATCGTGCCCCGGCGCATGCCAATCCCGGGATAGCATCCGCTTTGCCCGAGCACCAGGATGGTTCCCCCTTTCATTCGGCTGCCGCAATAATCGCCGCTATTGCCGCGCACGTAGATGATCCCGCGCCGCATGCGGTCGCCGACGCGTGCACCGGCGTCGCCCGAGACGATGATGACTCCCTCCGACATGCCCTCAAGCGCGCCGGCCTCGGCGCCGCCGAGGAAGTCCCCGGTATTAGCTTGTACCTCGATGTAACCACCGCGCATCCCGCGTCCGGTTCCATGACCGGCCGATCCGCGCACCGCGATCGTCCCGCCACGCATGTTGCGGCCGACATCGTCACCGGCGCGGCCTTGTACCGAGATGCTCCCAAAGCTCATCGCCATGCCGATGCCGTAGAGTTTATCGCAAGCGCGGCGGATGTGGATCACGCTCGTGTCCTCGCCCTGGACCTCGAAAAGCTCATGCAGGCGCAGGGAGCGGTTACCGCAGGTGAGCTTGATTTGCTCGATGGCGGGGCGGCCCATTGCCTGTAAGCCATCGGGCGTGAGAAGCCCGATATCCACCTCTTGGGCCGGGCGCGTCCGCAGCGTGAGCGTGAGCGGGGTCAAGTGAGGATCTCGCGCAAGTGAAAATGATAGGGACCCAATTTACCGCCGTAATTCCCGGCGCTGATCCCGTAGATCCCCTTTTTCGGCCCGAACTTACACACGGTTTCGATTCCGGTCCGTAGCGATTCACGGATGGCCTCTTGATCGAGCGCATCGACGACCACCTCCAGCACCGAGCCGACGTCGGGGGTCAAGCTCGAGCGTACCCGGCCCTTCAAGGTGGGACAATACGCTTCATTGGTGGATGCTTTCATAAACTTGTACTTCGAGCCCACCTTGGAACCGGAGCCGACGATACCCCCCGGGAAGCACGTGACGGCGCGCGGCACCCGGCGAATGGCTTTAACCGCCTGTTCACAGGCCGTCAACGCATGCCGCGTGGTTTTCGCGAATACCAGGAAATTGCCGCCCCCAACCGCGTTCGCGACCCCGGTCTTCTCTTCACAGACGAATTCCCCGTGCATGACGGGAATGCGCCAATAGCGGATGCCGTCGATACGCTTGGCGATCTGATAGCCGTCGCCGAAGAACCGGATACTGCTGCCGAGCTTGATAGAGGGCTCGCAACGCAGCCCGGCGAAACAAGCGCTGGTCGCGGTGGTCATGACCGACTGCCCGACCCGACGCAGCACCTGATCCGCTAATTGTTTCACGGACATCGCGAAAATGATGACCGCGATCCCCGGCCGGCCGTCGGGCGTATCCGCGGGGTCGAGATCGCACTCGATGTCCGCCTCGCATCCGCAGGCGATGACCGAGGAGGCGAATCCGGTGAGCGAATTGGCGGCGCGGTAGGCTGACTTCAAGGTCATCGCGGTAATGATGAGCCGCGTTGCCTTCATCGGAAAGGCTTCGGCGAACGTGTCCTCGATGTAGACGCCGTTGATGTTCATGCGGCCTGCCGCGGCGTGCATTTGGCGATCAAGATCCGGCCGCGTCCTTCGCCGGCGATCTCCTCATCGCGCAGTTTCCTATTCTCCCATCCCAGCGTATGGTATTTCTCGAGATGCGGCCGCAGGGTGCGCTCGATGCCCCGATCGTAATCAGGCCGTGCCACATGGGTACCCCCATGCGTGATCTTGATCACTTTACCGTTTTTCACGACCAACTCACCGTCTTTGAATACGAACCGGGGCTGGGAGAACATCCGCTCGCGATCCCTGTGTTCCTTATAGACCGTGATGTCGGCCGCTGCGCCGAGGCCGAGGTGGCCGCGATCGGTCAATCCTAGGCTCCGGGCCGGCGCGGCCCGCGTCATGATGGCGATCTCGTACAAGCTGTATTCCCGGTCGAGACTCCCGAGCGTGCTCATCGCCGCGGCGCCCCGATGGATCGTCGCCAGCCTCTCGTTACGGTAGCTCTTGTCCATCAACAAGCGGATGAGGTGCGGATAGGTCGTGAACGGCGCCCCGTTGGGGTGATCGGTGGTCAGGAAAATACGCCAGGGGTCTTTGACCAACAGAAACAATTCCAATCCGATCGCCCACTGCAGCGAGTTCACGAAGCTCTTGTCCCTGTAGCGGAACGGCACCACGCCACAGCCGGCGTCGCACTCGATGTCCATGCACACCCATTTCTTGGGATAAGCGCTGGCGCGGTTCCGGTGCTGCGCCATGGTATCGCCCGAGGCCGTGACAGTCTGGCCGAACATGATCTGACCGACGTCGATGGAGATATTCTGGTGCGCATTGACGCTCTCGGCGATGCGCGCCGCGCCGGAGGAGAAGCGGCGGTCGCCTTCCGTGCCATAACTGTGGAATTGCACATGCGTCAGGTGCAAGGGTAGGCCATCGCTAGCGGCGATCGTTTTCAGCGTGGTATCGACATTGCCCGCGACGCCGAGATTGCACCCGTGAACGTGCAGCGGGTGGGGCACGCCGAGATCGAAGACCGCTTGCGCGAGCCGCTGCAGAATCAAGCGCGGCGTAAGCGGATAATAACAATGCTCCTCATCCAGATCGAGCATGCGTTGATTGAACTTGAAGGCGCTGATCCCGCCTGGATTGACCACCTTGATTGCGAGGGCTTGCGAGGTTTCCAAGGTCCACGCCACGTAATCATTGATGAGCGCCTGCTCACGGCCTTCGGCGAGCAGGCGCAGGAAGAAATCGTCGTTACCGAGCAGCGCATAGGCGCCCTTGTCCACGATCGGCGTGTCCGCCATTTCCATATGCGCCTGGCGCGCGTTCAGCGGCAACATCGCGGGCTCGAAGCACGCCGTGTAGCCCATTTCGGCGTAACGGTAGCCGGTGGTGATCGTCGAGGGCGTCACCAGGCCCGATCCCGAGCGCGTGATCCGTCCCGAGGCGACCGGATGGGCCGAGTGATCCTCCGGCAGCAGCATGCGCGCGATCGTCATCTTGCCCCCACCGATATGGGTATGAATATCGATCCCTCCCGCCATGACCACGGCGCCGGACAGCTCATAGTCCTGGCCCGCCTTGACGCCGCCGGGAGGGGGGGCGACGATGCGGCCGTCGCGGATGAAGACATCGCGGACCTCGCCGTTGACCCCGTGGACCGGGTCGTAGACCTTACCGCCGCTCAAGCGCGTTAACACGCCGATGTCCTAAGGAAGCTCTGCAAAAGTGTCGCGAGCAAGCCCAGATGCGCGAAGCCGCGGAGCGAGTCGCGAGACATATCAGGTAGATAGGCGAGCGACGAGCGCGACGCTCGGCAGGGACGAGGTTTGCTGCCGTTCGAGGTACAACGACACCACGGAATCGCAGCGCACGAGCTGAGCCGCATGGTCAAGTCCCGGGATCGCCACCGGGATAAAAACGTCGGGCTCCTCGGGGCAATGCGTATTCGGGGCGCCGAGTACGACCAGGGGTTTGGCCGCCGGCGGAGGCGCCGCGCGAAACGCCGAGATCCACACGACGGCATCGGCGGATCCCGATGCCACCAAGTGGCTGGTGCTATAACGATGCGCATCATGCGCGGGATACCCCGCCGCGAACGCAGTGCGGAGCGGAAAACCCGTCTGCCACGCGCACACACTAACGGCCGTGATCGCGCCGTCGTTTCCGCCCAAGGGCAAACCTGAAAAACGCGTAGTGTCATTGAGATCTTTGACCAACTCCACGCAAGCTTCAACGGCAAGCTTGGCGTGAGGATAATCGAGCTCGGCGCTCGACCACGCCAGCACCCCATAGCGGGCCGCTTTCATCTTTTCGACGATAGAATTCAAGACCGGGATCCTTACTCCGGCGATCGAGGCTGCTTGGAGCCGATACCCCGCCGCGAGCGCACGTAACGCCGACACGATTTCGATGAGTCGCCGCGGATCGAAACGGATGTGCAAGGGTTTTCGGCCTTCGGGGCTCGTGCCGGGTTTGGTGTTGAGCCCGGCCCCGAGGTAGATGATCTGGCGTGCGTTGCTGTCGAGCTGGAATAGCGATGCTTGGTTCCAAACGAGGCGCTCGAAAAAACGCGGATGCGCGCTGACCGCATCGGTGCCTGCGAAAATAATCAGGTCAGCACGATTCTTTAACTCGGTGAGCGTGGTCGTCATCCAACCGGTGCCCTGTAGCACACCGATATTCCGCTGGAGCGCGTTTCCGTGCATGTGATCGAGCGCGCCCCCGGTGCGTTCGGCAAGGCTGAGCACCGCACGCATCCCGCCGACATCCGTTCCGAGACCGGCGAACAAAGGGAAGCGGGCGCCGCGAAGGATCGCCGCCGCCCGCTCGATGCACTGTTCGATCGTTGCCGGCTTGCCCTTGAGGCGCGGCTGATTCGGCCCGTCCGGGTTCTCGAATCCGGAAACTGCCCGGTCACAACCGTTCTTCAGGACGCGCACGCGGCCGCCCGCCTGCTCCACGATAAGATCATCGCACAGCAGGCTGCAGAAAGGACAGGCCGCCGCGTGCGGAGCGCGCGCCGGCTTGCCGGTTTCCCGGTTGATCGCTGCTTGAGGTACGGTCATTCTAACAATGGATCTGCGGCAAGCTGGTATGATGACGGATCACCGCGCGAGGGTAAACCAGGATGTTGCGGTTTCTCCCCGGCAAACGGGGACAGAGTCAGGCCTCCTATATTGCATTGCTCGTCTTCTACGGTGAGTCGTGAAGACTATTGAAACGGCCAATGCCGTTTGGTGCAGGTAAACCACCCTCAGTATCTGCGATTGCCTGTCGGCCGATACAGCCGCACGTGGGAATACTTAAAGAATGGGATCAGTGCCATTCCCGCGACAAAGCCGCTCGCATGAGCAGCAAACGCTACCCCCCCTTGGTCCGCGCTGGTGAGTGCCGAATTGAGTAACTGCATGCCAAACCATAGGCCCAAAACCCACAACGCGGGCAGGCGCATGCGCTGCAGGATAAAACCGATAGGTATTAGAACCTCGACTTGGGCACGCGGGAAGAGCAGCAGGTAGGCGCCGAGCACACCCGAGATGGCGCCACTGGCGCCGATCATGGGTATCTTGCTTTCGGGGTTGAGCAAGGACTGGCCAAGCGCCGCGATCACGCCGCACGCAAGGTAGAACACCACGAAGCGCTGATGGCCCATGGAGTCTTCGACATTGTTGCCAAAGATCCACAGGTACAGCATGTTGCCGATGAGGTGCATGAAACCGCCATGCAGGAACATGGACGAAAAGACCGTGAACCACGTCGGGGCCATCACCAGCTCCGGCGCTAATTCAATGTCCGTGAAGAATAAGGCGGGGATGAACCCTAAACCATAAACGGCCTGTTCATAAGCTTCGGAACCCAAACTGCTCTGCCACAGGTAGGTCAACGTGCAGGCGCCGATGAGAGCCACCGTCACCAGCGGCGTGAGGGCGGCCGGGTTATCATCGCGTAGTGGAATCATGAGCGTTCACAATGGGTGTTTAGCAATCCTCAGACCGTATAATATACGATGACACCTTGCCAGCGAGCCCGCGCAGCTCAAAATGACAAGCGAAAAGAACATCGATAGCCCGCTCGTCGCGTCCTATGCCATCGCCGTTCTCACCGAGGATCACGGCGATCGCATGTTCGTCGCGCTCGATCAATTCCGAAATCGGTTGGTCTGGTCGCGGAAGTATCGGCCGGCGGTCGTGTATGACAGCGAGGACAAGGCGCTTATGGCGATGCAGGACATCAGCGGCGGAGGGCAGCCGCATTTGGCCGACGAGAAGGCGGGGGTGGATCTCGCGACCATGTGCGTATTGGAAACGAGCATTATCTTCACGCGCCCGTGAGAGCTTGTGAAAAAATCTACTGCGCTCGGGATCTCGCGTTCCGGCGGTGCTCGGAATCCTCGTGTATTTCAATACACTCCGGTTGCTCGCCCCGTCCTTGGGACTCGCCCCTTCGGGGCTTTCGCTCCGTTTCGCTCCCGGCGAAACCGTCCTGCGCTCCGGCGGGAAGCCAGGGCCAGGGAGTGGCCCTGTTTGGCGCGCCGAGGATGCAACGCGACCTCCGTTCGCTCGCTACGGTTCTTTCACAAACTCTTACCATTCACGTCACCATCGGTTTTAGCTAAGGCTTTGGATGACGCTCTCGGCCGAAACGCGGCTGCCCATCATCATGCAGCCGCAACCCGACGAGGCCACCTGCGGTCCGACCTGCCTGCATGCCGTGTATCAATTCTACGGCGGCAAGGACAGTCTGCACGCCGTGATCGAACGTACCCAGTGCCTCGACACCGGCGGTACTCTGGCTGTCTTCCTCGCCTGCGATGCCTTGCGCCGGGGCTATGCCGCAACCATCTACACCTATAACCTGCAAGTCTTCGATCCCACCTGGTTTAATGCGCCCGGCGCCGATGTGAGCGAACGTCTGCGGCAGCAGATGCGGTATAAAACCCACGAGAAACTACAAACTGCTTGCCGTGGCTACTTGGAGTTCCTTGCCCTCGGGGGGCAGTTGCGCTTTACCGACCTGACGCGGCGCTTGATCCGCGAGTATCTTGGCCGCTCCATACCGATCCTCACCGCCTTGAGCGCGACCTATCTCTATCGCAGCATGCGCGAGTACGGGCCCAAGGACACGCCCGACGATATCCGCGGCGAACCCTCCGGCCATTTCGTGATACTGTCCGGATACAATCCGGCCGAGCGCACGGTACTGGTCTCCGATCCCTTGCTGCCGAACCCATTCTCCGACACCCATCACTATGCGATCGATGTGGACCGAGTGATCTGCTCCGTGCTCCTGGGGATCCTCACCTACGACGCCAATGTGCTCATCATCCGGCCGCGCTCCCAAGCGCAGTGACGCCAGCCTTCGATGTCTATTCTCATCGTCGTCAATAATCCTCGGGATTGGCCCTTGTACATTCCGGGGGTGGAGGTCGTTCCGGCCCGCGCCTACCTAAGCGATTCCAATTACAGCGTGGACCGCAGCGCCAAGGTCTTCAACCTTTGCAAATCCTACCGTTACCAGAGCGTCGGCTACTACGTCTCGCTGCTGGCCGCGGCCCGCGGCCACAAACCGCTCCCGAACGTCAACACCATCGAGGATCTCAAGTCGCAGAATATCATCCGCTTGCTGGCCGAGGACCTGGACGATACGATTCAGCGCGCGCTTACGCCCCTCGGCAGCGAGGAGTTCACGCTCAGCATCTATTTCGGACAGAATCCTCAGGGGCGCTATGAAACCCTGAGCCGGCAGCTTTTCAACCTGTTCGAGGCGCCGGCCCTGCGCGCCCAGTTCGTCCGCGATCATGAATGGCGGCTCAAAAACGTGCGCCCGATCGCTGCCAGCGAATTTCCCCCCGAGGACCATGACTTCGTGGTGGCCGCGGCCACGAACTATTTCTCCGGACAGAAACGGCGCGTGCGTAAGCGCACGGTGCCGCGTTACGCCTTGGCGATCCTCCATACTCCTAGCGAGCCCCGAGGCGCTTCCGATGCCAAGGCCCTGCAGCGTTTCGAGAAGGCCGCGGAAGCCGTCGGTCTCGATGTCGAAATCATTACCAAGGACGATATAGGACGGCTCGCGGAATTCGATGCCTTGTTGATCCGCGACACCACGGCGGTCAATCACTATACCTATCGCTTCGCTCGGCGCGCGGCCGCCGAGGGCTTGGTTGTCATCGATGATCCGGACTCCATCCTCAAATGCACCAACAAAGTCTACCTGGCCGAGCTGCTCTTGCGTCACGGCGTCCCCACGCCCAAGACGCTCGTCGTTCACCGCGACAACATCGATCAAATCGCCACCACGCTCGGGTTGCCGTGCGTCGTGAAACAGCCCGACAGCTCGTTCTCGCACGGGGTCGTGAAGATCGAGAATCTACAGGATCTCGAGCCCACGGTGATCCAGCTTTTGGAAAAGTCCGAGCTGGTCGTGGCGCAGGAATTCCTGCCCACGGAGTTCGATTGGCGCGTGGGGATCTGCGATCGCCGCGCGCTCTATGTCTGCAAATACTTCATGGTCCGCCGCCACTGGCAGATCATCAAGCGCGATGATTCCGGGCAGATCGGCGGCGAAGGGAGCGTGCAGACGCTGAGCGTGGGTGAAACCCCCGAGGAGGTGACCCGCGCCGCGTTGAAGGCCGCGGATCTCATTGGGGACGGGCTCTACGGTGTCGATATCAAGCAAATCGGGCGGCGCTGCTGCGTGATCGAGGTCAACGACAACCCGAATATCGACGCCGGATACGAGGACGCCGTGCTGCGCGACGGCCTTTATCGCGAAATCATGGGCATCTTCTTACGGCGGATCGTGGAACATAAGCAAGCCAAGCACGAACGATGATCGCGGCGAGCGCAAGCCCGCTTTCCTTGTTCGCCGGCTACGGGATCGAGCTCGAGTACATGATCGTCGATCGTGCGAGCTTGGATGTGTTAGCGATCGCCGATAAGCTTATCCATACCGTGGCCGGCGATTATCGATCCGAGGTCGAGCAAGGAGAGCTTGCCTGGTCCAATGAGATGGTCCTGCATGTTATCGAGATCAAGACCAATGGACCGGCCGGCGCGCTCGAGCCCTTGCCGGCGCTGTTCCAACGCGACATCACGCACATCAACGAGTTACTCGCGCCGCATGAAGCCTGTCTGATGCCCGGGGCGATACATCCTTGGATGGATCCGCGTACCGACGCCCGGCTTTGGCCGCACGAGCATAACCCCGTCTACGAAGCCTACGATCGGATCTTCGGCTGCCAGGGACATGGGTGGTCGAATCTGCAAAGCGTGCACCTTAACCTGCCGTTCGCGGGCGACGCGGAGTTCGCCCGGTTGCATGCCGCCATTCGCGTGCTGCTCCCGGTGTTGCCTGCCCTCGCCGCAAGCTCGCCCATCGTCGAAGGACAGTTCACCGGCATGCTCGACTACCGGCTCGAAGCCTATCGCTTAAACGCGCGCAAGATCCCCTCGATCACCGGGCACGTGATCCCCGAAACCGTGTCGAGCCGCGGAGACTACGAGGCCGGGATCCTCGGGCCGATGTACCGCGATATCGCGCCCTTCGATCCGGAAAGCATTCTGCGGCACGAGTGGCTAAACTCGCGCGGCGCCATCGCGCGCTTCGACCGTTCGGCGATTGAAATCCGAGTCCTCGATATTCAGGAATGTTCGCTGGCGGACTTGGCGGTCCTGGCCGCGATCGCGAGCGCGTTGCAGCGCCTCGCCGCCGAAGATTGGGGCGATATCAAGGCCCAACAAGCGCTTACGACCGAGGAGCTTGAGGCTATCCTGCTGGAAACCGCGCGTAGCGGCGAACAGGCGGTCATCGACAATACGCGCTTCCTGCGTGTTTTGAAGTTTCCGGAACGGCGTTGCGAGGCGCGGGATCTCTGGCATTATCTGATCGAGGAAGCGCCCGCGGGCGAGATCTGGCGCACACCGCTGCGGACGATCCTGCGCTCGGGCCCGCTCGCGCGGCGCCTGCTGCGCGCCGCGGGTAAGGAGCCGAAACGCGCGCGCCTCAGCGCGGTTTACGCCGAGCTTTGCCGCTGCCTGGCCGAGGGACGCCAGTTCCTTGGCCTCGATTGATTGCGTTATTGTCACTTGCGAGCACGCGAGCCGCCGCGTGCCGTCCCGCTACCGTGCGTTATTTCGTGGTCAGGAAGCAGTGCTGAAAACTCATCGCGGATCCGATCTCGGCGCGCTACGGCTCGCGCGCGAGCTTGCGACGGCGTTGCAAGCACCGCTCTTTGCCGGGAGCGTAACTAGGCTCCTAATCGATCTGAATCGCTCCTTACATCACGTGAACTTGTACTCCGCGATCACGCGGACTTGTCCCGAGAACGACCGGCGGCGGCTCGCCGCGAATTATTACCTGCCGTACCGGAACGCGGTGGAAAATTGGATCACGCGCCGCGATCGCCGAGGCCGTACCGTTTTGCATCTTTCCGTGCATAGCTTCACGCCGGTTTTGGACGGCCAGGTACGGCATGCCGATATCGGGTTTCTTTACGATCCCGGGCGGGCGTTGGAACGAACGCTCTGCGGCGCGTGGCGCCGGGCCCTTTGCAGGGCGGCGCCTGAGCTTACGTTACGGCTAAATTACCCTTATCGCGGTACGGCGGACGGCTTTACGGCATATCTCCGCCACCGGCTCCCTTCTAGCGCTTATCTCGGGATCGAAATAGAAATCAACCAAACGCATGTCCGTAGCGGCTGGAAGCGGCTACGACAGGTGCTTCGCACGACACTCAAGGAAACTCTTCGCGGCATGCTCCCATCGCCTGCTTAATCGCTGTTTAATAGCACCTGCGACGCCCCGATCAGCTCCGCTCGAGCCGGGGTTTTTGTGCATGGCTTTTGCTCTCGATGGGCATCGGGAGACTAAACTAATCATGAACAAGACTGCATCGAATCCATTCCAGGCATTACTCGGCGGGCTGGTTCTAGCCTTGGGAACCTTGATTCCGGCGGCTTCCGCGGCCACCCCGCGGGCTGACACCGCTGCCGTTAGGAGTATCCGCGACCCGTTCCCCCAGCCGCCGGAATTGCGCGATGCGGTGGATTTCTGGCGGCGGGTGTTCGCCGTTTGGCGACGCGACCAGGTCGTTTTTCACGATACCGAAAGCCTAGGCATCGTCTACGACATCGTTGAGCTTCCGGGGCCGGTGGCGGACGCGCAGACACCACGCCAACAAGCCTACTTGCGTGCCCGGCGCCAATCCTTGGAGCGCGGATTGCGGGAGCTGGCACGCCGGGTCAGGTTTAGGATGGGTTTGAACAAAGAACAGCAGCGTCTGCTCGGCGTGATCAGTCACGGCGGCGGCACGCATGTCCTGGCAGGCGCGGATTCCCGCGTACGGAGTCAGCGCGGTATGCGCGAACGGTTCCTGGAAGGTCTGGAGATCAGCGGCCGCTACGATCGGATCATGCGCGATATATTCCGCGACGCGGCTTTGCCCGAGGATCTCGCGCTTCTACCCCACATCGAATCGTCGTTTGCTAACAACGCACGCTCCTCGGCGGGCGCCGCCGGGATGTGGCAGTTCATGCCGGCGACCGGCCGGCGGTTCCTCCGCATGAACAGCGCCGTCGATGAACGCTTCGACCCAATCCTGGCCGCGCACGGCGCCGCGCGCTATTTGCGGAACGCCTACGATGATCTCGGCGACTGGGCCCTCGCCATCACTTCTTATAACCACGGCGTGGGCGGGATGGTGCGCGCTCAACGGCAGTTCGGGCGTGACTTCGGCCGCATCGTCCGGAGCTACCGCGGCAAGACCTTTGGATTTTCCTCACGTAACTTTTACGCGGAATTTCTGGCTGTCCGTTCCATCCTTGATGCTGAACGGCGCTATTTTCCCGAAGGGGTGCGCTACCAGCGCCCGCTGGACCATCAACGTTTCCGGTTGAAACAACCGCTGCCCCTCACGCGACTAGCATCGAGCGTCGGCGTCCACCGCGAGCTTCTCGTTGATCTTAACCCGGCCTGGACACCGCGGGCGGCGCGCGGACTCGTTTCCTTACCGGCCGGTTCAGAGATCTGGTTGCCGAGCGGGACTCGGGTTGCGAGTGCGGGAATATCTGTATCACCGGCGGGCCGGGCGTTCATCCGCCCGAGCGGAGAATTCCTGCGCGCGGGTTTGGTCTACAACCCGATAACGTTTTCGCCGCGCCCCACCGAAACAATTCCGCGGCGGAAGCAGTCTAAGGAACGTACCCATGTCGTGCGCAAAGGCGAGTGGCCCATTTTGATCGCAAGCCGATACGACGTACCGTTGAAGGATCTTATGGCTTTGAACGATATCGGGCGCCGGGGCGTCATCCGGCCCGGACAGCGATTGCGTATCCCGGTGCGTTAAGGAAATATAGACGAAACCGCGCCATGACACGTAGGGCACGTAAAATATTGGTGCGGATCCTGTCTTGGAGCGCGGTGGCTGCGGTCGTAACCGTCGGGGCGCATTTCCTTGTCGAGGAAATGGATTCGTCGGCGCTCCAATCCCGCTATCTTTCTTCCTTAGGCACGCAACTGACCTATACCCTGGAACCGGGATCGAGCGCGCAAATTCGCTTTCCCGAGACCGGACCCTATGATTTGCGGCTCGGTTATGTCGGCCTCCCGGCCTTTGTTAAGCGTCTGCGGCAGTTCGGTTACGAGATCAACAGGCAGGCACGCTTCTCGCCCATGCTCGAGCGGGTGTTCGACGCGGGATTGTTTACCGCGTACCGGGAGAAAACCCAGGGGGGACTCCGGATCTTCGATCGCGACGATCGCCTGCTTTTCAAAGCGATCTACCCCGCGCGCGTCTACTCGGACTTCGCGTCGATTCCGCCGCTCGTTCTGCACACCTTGCTTTACATCGAAAACCGGGAACTGCTGGATGAGAACAAGCGCCATAAGAATCCGGCGATAGAATGGGACCGTTTCGGACGGGCGGTGCTCGAAGGACTGGCGCAAAAGCTGGGCTCCAATACCCATGTCACCGGGGGCAGCACGCTGGCCACACAACTGGAGAAATACCGTCATTCGGCGGGTGGCCAGACAGCTTCTGTCGGGGACAAGCTACGGCAGATGGCGAGCGCCTCGTTGCGCGCTTACCTCCAGAGTCCCGACACCTTCGAGTCCCGGCGCGGGATCGCGCTTGCCTATGTGAATACCATCCCACTCGCGGCCGCCCGCGGTTACGGCGAAGTTCACGGCCTCGGCGATGGCCTGTGGGTTTGGTATGGCCAAGATTTTTCGGCCGTGAATGGTCTGTTGCGCGAGGAAGGTATCGGCGGCGCTGGGCTCGCGGAGCGGGCAGCAGCTTACCGCGACACACTGTCGCTGCTATTGGCCCAGCGGCGTCCAGCGTACTACCTCGGGCGCGGTCATAAGGCGTTGCAACGGTTAGCCGACAGCTACCTGCGGCTTCTCGCGACTGATGGCATCATCCCAGCCGCTTTGCGTGATGCCGCGCTCAGCAGACGCAACGTGCCGCGCCACGGACCGGTGGAGAAAGCGCAACGAAAGTTTGCCGATCATAAAACCGAGACCGTGCTGCGCTCTCGTTTAGCCCAGGCATTGGGTGTCTCGCGCTTGTACGATCTGGATCGGCTGGATCTGAGCGCGAAAAGCACCATCGATAAATCAGCGCAGCAGGCCGTGACGCACGCTTTGCGAAATCTTTCTGTTATGGAACACGCCCACGCCGCGGGGCTCGTTGGGTTTCGCTTGTTTGGCGAAGGCAACGATTTAAGCCGTGTGGTGTACAGCATGACCCTATTCGAACACAGCCCGAAGGGTAATCTGCTCCGGGTGCAGACCGATAGTTACGCAAACCCGCTCGACATCAACGAGGGCGTGCGACTGGATCTCGGATCGACCGCCAAGTTGCGTACTCTGGTGCATTATCTCGAGATCGTGGCCGAGGTGCATCGGCGCTATGCGGGCGGCAAGGGCAAGGAACTTAATAAGCCCGACGTTCATGCGCGCGACCGCCTATCGCAGTGGGTGGTCGACCAGTTGCGATCAAACCCGCACATGACGCTCTCCGCGCTACTGGACGCCGCTTTGGAACGGCGGTATTCGGCCAACCCCGGGGAACAATTTTTCACCGGCGGAGGGCTGCACAGTTTCGTCAACTTCAACGGCGCCGATAATGGCAAGGTCCTGTCCGTCCGGGAGGGACTGCGCGATTCCGTAAACCTTGTTTTTATCCGCATAATGCGCGACATCGTGCGTTACCATCTGTACAAACCCGGAGGCGTGGGACGTAAGACCGAATCCGCCGACAGCGAGTGGCGCCGCAAGTATCTTGAGCGTTTCGCCGACCAGGAAGGCCAAGCGTTTCTGCGCCGCTTCTATGCGAAGTACAGGGGCAAAAAACCGGGCCAAGTGATGAACTTGCTCACCGAGAGCGTCTACCCTACCGCGGTGCGTCTGGCCACTGTCTATCGCTCGGTTTTTCCCGACCGCACCTTGGGCGCGTTTACCGCATACCTGCGCCGCCGCGTCGATGCTGCTCACCTTTCGGAGCGCAAGGTCAAAGACCTCTATGATAAGTATTCCCCCGAACGCTTCAATCTGCACGACCGCGGTTATATAGCCCACATCCATCCGCTGGAGCTCTGGCTCGTGACTCACCTCATAGCGCATCCTGCCGCCCCCTTCGCGGATGTCGTTGCGGCGAGCACGCAACAACGCCAGGAGGTGTATCAATGGCTGTTTAAGACCCGCCGTCAGCATGCCCAGAACAAACGCATTCAAGGCCTGCTCGAAATAGAGGCTTTCGGAGACATTCACAGCGCGTGGCAACGCCTCGGATATCCGTTTCAGACCCTCACGCCTTCTTATGCTTGCGCCATCGGCGCCTCGGGGGATCGTCCCGGGGCGCTGGCGGAGCTCGTTGGGATCCTGCTTAATGAGGGCGTGCGCTATCCGACGGTCCGGTTCGAATCCCTGCACTTCGCGGCCGGCACGCCTTATGAGACAGTGATCGAGCGGCCGCTCGCGCATGGACAAGCGGTGCTTGCGCCCGAGGTCGCGGCCGCGGCGCGCGCCGCGCTCATCGATGTGGTTGAGAACGGCACGGCGCAGAGGCTTAAAGGGGCAATCAAAGATCCTCATGGCCTGCCATTGATTGTCGCTGGCAAGACCGGCACCGGCGATCATCGCCGAGACGTTTATGGTGCGGGCGGACGCCTGATCGAGTCGCGCGTTCTAAACCGCACGGCGACCTTCGCCTTTATGCTTGGCGAACGGTTCTTCGGTGCCATCACCGCGTTTGTGTCGGGCCCGGAAGCGGCGCGTTATCGCTTTACGAGCGCGCTACCGGTGCAGGTTCTGAAATCCCTTGCGCCGATCCTAGAGCCTGTCATTGCGCGCGGAGAGTCTGTGGCAGTTCGGGGATTACTCGCCACTAAAGATAGCCCATCGGTGCAGGCGATGATCAAGGGGGCGAACAAAGGTTAAACCACACTCCGCGCGATTGGCGCCATCCCATGAACGACATTGTGCCGACTTTGCCGGTAACTGCCGTACTGGACGTAAGGGGTTTAAAGTGCCCATTGCCGTTGCTCAAGACCAAAGTCGAGCTGAACCGGATTCAACCGGGGCAAATCCTGCGGGTCTTGGCGACCGATCCCATGGCGGTCGTGGACCTGCGGGCGTTTTGTGTACGCAGTGGACACGAGATGCTGCGTTGGAACGAGCGCGCACGGGTGTGGGAATTTTTCATCCGTAAAGCGGCGCGCGATTCATAACGATCGCGAAACGCTTGTTTGCTTCTTTATGAAACAAAAGACGACGAGCAAAAACTCCTTGGCCTGCGTGTAGATCCCGCACTGCTTGCTTTCTCGGGGTCCGGCTACGTTTAACACCTCGATGCGGTTTTCCACCATCCATCCGTAAATAATCTCGGATCCCTGGGGGTGTTGCAGGTCAATGATTATACTCGGTTTGCTGTTGCGGGCGGCCCATCGTGCCGTCAGCGCCGTACCACCGTCCATCACACCACGTATCAGAATGAGGGTCCCGTCCGCATCGAGCACATTGCGTTCGGTGCGGTCTCCATAGCGCTCGGAATCAAGCTCACACAGAGGGTAGTGTGCCGGAATGCGTCCATCTTCCGCACGCCTCCCGCGCGGGCACCAGCCTCCGCAGGGGATCCCCAATTCCAGGGCGGTATCGAGGGCCGCACGGTCGACCCCTGTCTGGCCACCCGATAGGATGCGCATGATGTCCGGTTTTCTCATGGTGCGAATGCCGTATCGCT
Source organism: Chromatiales bacterium USCg_Taylor (assembly GCA_002007425.1). Classification (GTDB taxonomy): domain Bacteria; phylum Pseudomonadota; class Gammaproteobacteria; order JACCXJ01; family JACCXJ01; genus USCg-Taylor. Next base: position 17,499 of record MUGK01000056.1, read on the forward strand.
TTTACAATGGTTCGTTTAAGGTGGTATCTTCACGTTATCATAGGCAGGCGGAATTCGTGATGGAACGGGCGCAAAGGCTTGTTCCGGGAAAATCAATTTGATTTCGCCACCACGGGGTATGAAC
>MUGK01000057.1 GCA_002007425.1 Chromatiales bacterium USCg_Taylor
GGACGGTCGCGGCAAAAGGAATCACTCGCCGCGAGACCGAGGGTGCGAGAGTGACTTGGATGTCCTGTCGCACATACCGAGGGCCGCGGCGCAAACGGTTTTCCTAAGGATGCGATCGCGAGCGTCCGTTCGCGTTGTCGCCCCGGTTCATGCGCCGCGCGGATTGGATTAAACGCCGTCAACGCAAAAGTTTCGCGATGGCTTTGAAATGCTCGTGTTTCGCGTCGCGTAGCCACTCGAACACCACGGACTCGGCGCTGAGCACCGCTACGCCGGATTGTTGCATGCGCGATAGGGCATTCTGGTAATTTTCCAGCTTACGCGAGCACAGCGCATCCTCGGCGACGAAAACGTCGAAACCGTGGGCGCTGAGGTCAATCGCCGTCTGCAAAATGCACACGTGCGCCTCCATCCCCGCGAGCACCACGTGTGGCCGAGCTGCATTCCTGACGGCGTCGAGAAAACCGTTGGCTTGCACGCATGAGAACGAGGTTTTCTCGAAGCGTTGCACGCCGCTTGGAAGGTGTTCGATGATCCGAGGCTCCAAGGGACCTAGGCCTTTCGGGTATTGCTCGCTGGCGAGCACCGGGATCCCGAGGGTTTTGGCAGCCTCCAACATCAGAACGGTATTGTCGATCACGCGATTAAGGACCTTCACCGGAATCGTGGCGCCGAGTTTCGCCTGGATATCGATTACCACCAACTGACTCTTGGCGGCTTCGCAGAGCAACGCCGCGCATTTGGTTTCCGATGGAGTACTGTCTATGCTACTTGTCCGGTTCATAGGAATTACCCTTGCTGGTGCATATCTCATATTAAACGGGTCCCCTCCCACGAACTGTTATAAAATGACCTAAAAATTCACAAACGCATTGCGGTTGACATTGCCCGCTAGCATCCGATCCAGCGATTAATAGAGCACAACCCAAGCCGCTTGTATAGGGGCTCGCGGGGCGCCGTGCCGAACTCTGCTCCGCGCTACAGCGCTCAAACCCTATCTTACAAGCTTTCAAAACGATGGATAAGCGGATTGTCAGACGCGTCATCCCGGCGGCGGACGGCCTTATGAACGGCCTGCGGCCCGTGTTGCAGCGTATTTACCTCGCCCGCGGCGTGCGTTCTTACGAGGAATTGGACTATTCGCTCACCCGCCTTCTTCCCTACCGTGAGTTGGGCGGCATGACTCAAGCCGTGGAGGTGCTCGCCGGCGCGCTTGAACACGCCGAGCGCATCGTCGTGGTCGGCGATTTCGATGCCGATGGCGCCACCGGCTGTGCGCTCGCCGTGCGCGGGTTACGGGCATTGGGGGCGGCGGATGTGCATTATGTCGTCCCCAACCGCTTCGAGCATGGCTATGGTCTCACGCCCGAGATCGTGGCGATCACTCTCCCGTGCCGGCCCCGGGTTCTCGTTACCGTCGATAACGGCATCTCCAGCATCGACGGCGTCTCCGCGGCCCGGCGCGCGGGTGTGCGGGTCGTGATCACGGACCATCATCTGCCGGGATCCGCCCTGCCTGAAGCGGATGCGATCGTCAACCCCAATCGGCCCGGGGATCTTTTCCCGAGCAAGGTCCTGTGCGGTGTTGGCGTGATGTTTTACGTGCTGACGGCGTTACGCGCTCATCTGCGCGCCTCGAATTGGTTCGCCGGCAAGGGAATACCGGAACCGAACCTCGCCTCGTTCCTGGACCTCGTCGCGCTCGGCACCGTGGCCGATGTGGTCCCGCTCGACCACAATAACCGCATTCTCGTGGCCCAAGGGCTGGCCCGGATCCGGGCCGGGCGCTGTGTCCCCGGGATCCGCGCCTTGGTATCGGTTGCGGGCCGCGATTTAGGGCGGCTGTCCGCGCGTGATCTCGGCTTCGCGGTTGCGCCGAGGCTCAATGCCGCGGGCCGTTTGGCGGACATGTCGCTTGGGATCGAGTGCCTCCTCGCCGAGGACGAACGCACGGCCAAGGAACTGGGCGCGCGGCTCGACGGGCTTAACCGCGAGCGGCGCGACATCGAGGCCAAGATGCACGAAGAGGCGATCGGATCGCTGGCAAGCCTTGGGTCTCTGGAAATCAATGAAACGGCCTACGGCGTTTGCCTGTTCCACGAGGACTGGCACCAAGGGGTGGTGGGGATCGTGGCCGGCCGCATCCGCGAACGCATCAATCGTCCCGTGATCGCTTTCGCCTTGGCCTCGGGAGATGAAATCAAGGGTTCGGCGCGCTCCATCGCGGGCGTGCATGTCCGTGACGCGCTCGATGCCGTGGCCGCGGCGCACCCGGGGCTCATCAGCAAGTTCGGAGGGCACGCCATGGCCGCGGGAATGGTGTTGCGGCGCGCGGACTTAGCGGCGTTCGCGCGCGCTTTCGACGTGGAGGTCGAGGGGCGAATGTCGCCGGAGACGCTACGCGATGTGGTCTATACTGATGGCGAGTTGGGTGCAAGCGATTTAGGATTGGAAATGGCCGAAGCCCTGCAGCAGGCCGGTCCCTGGGGCCAAGGCTTTCCCGAGCCGCTGTTCGACGGTGAATTCGATCTGCAAGCCCCGCGAGTGGTCTCGGACCGGCACCTAAAGTTCGTCCTGCGGCCTGATCAAAGCACGCATTCCGTCGCGGGCATCGCTTTCAATGCTTTGGAGGCGGGCTGGTCCCTGGAGGCGCGGCGCGTGAGGCTCGTGTACCGGCTGGCGATCAATGAATACCAGGGGTCTCGCAGCCCGCAACTGATCGTCGAGCACCTGGTTCCATCAAGCTGATCCAGCCGGCAGCGAGTATGCGGAGCGGGAACTTGTTTGACGTCGTGAACGCGCCCCTGATCGTCTCCGTTGCGCGGGATTGGTCACCGGCAGAGCGCAAGAGCAACGGCGCGAGTGTGGCCAGTCCTAAGCCGCTTACCGCGTGATTTTCAAAACAGCGTAGCGTTAGCGCGTGCCTCACGCCGGCTCCGCCTCGTTGGTGACGACGCGGTTGCGCCCCGCCTCTTTCGCCTTGTACAGGTTCTGGTCGGCGGCCTTGATGAGCGCGGCGTCGCCGGTGGCGTCCCAGGGATAGGTGGCCACGCCCGCGCTCACCGTCACCTTGCCGAGCGGTTGCGTGCTGCCGCCCTTGAACGCGTACGTCTCGACGTCCTGGCGCACGTGCTCTGCGAAGCGCGCCGCCTCTTCGCGCGTGGCCCCGTAAAGCAGCGCCACCAGCTCCTCGCCTCCGTAGCGCGCCGGGATGTCCCCGCGCCGGCCCGCGTTCTTGAGGATCGCCGACACCTGTACCAGGACCACGTTGCCCTCGGAGTGGCCGTTGGTGTCGTTGTAGTGCTTGAAGTGGTCGATGTCGAATATGACCAGCGAGATCAGGTCGCCGGTCTGCCGGGCCCGCTCGAGCTCGATCTCGAGGCGCTCGCGGAAGAAGCCGTAGTTGTACAGCCGGGTCAGCACGTCCGTAATGGCCTGCTGGTGGGTCTTGGTGACCTGGCGAGTCAGGTAGCGCACGCGCTCAACCTGAAGCCAGTACAGCTCCTCCAGCATGTCCGGGCGCCGCCGCAGCAGGTTGCCGAAATCGGGGGCCAGGATCTTCAGGATGCGGCAGGAGGTACGCGCACGCACGGCGGCGGAGCGGGAGCGTCCGTCCGTGGATGCGATCTCACCCACCAGCGCCCCCGCGTCGAGCGTACGCAGGATGACCTCTTCGCTCTCGTCGCCCGCTTCGAGCAGGATCTCCAGCGTCCCGTCCAGCAGCAGGACGACCGAGTCCCCCGGGTCTCCCTCGTGCCAGAGCATTGTTCCCGCGCCGAGCCGCGTCTCCGTCCCGATGCGGGACAGCTCCCGATAGAAAGGTTGTAGGCTCCGCTCCGCCAAAGATGCACGCTCCGTTTCGGTGATCGTATCCTAGCGCGGCGCTCGAGCTGCGACCAGCGGAATTGCCATCCCGGTGGACACCGTCAATGGAGTGCCGCCGCGCTGGCCTGAGCCAACTGGGGAGTCTGGCCCAACAGCAAGCAGGTGGACCCAACACCCGCCTAGCGTCACGCCGGCATGAGCTAGGCCAAACGCTTGAAGCGCGTCTTCAACATCGAAAGCCAGGGCAAGGGCTCGTACGAGCCCGGCCGAAGGCCGGCTGGGGCCGAAGGCGGCCCTGCTTGGCGCCCTGCGGATGGACATCGAGACCTGTGAGCATTGCGCCGGGACGGTCAAGATCATCGCCGGCCAAGACCCTCCTCGACCACCTTGAGAAGAATGCAGCCCAAACACCCGCCAGGCGCGCGTTGCCACCGGCCGCAGACGCACCACCCCAAGCGATCCATCCGGGCCTGACGGATTAGGCGCTTCTCCTCACCCTCTCGGCACGGATGCCCAGTCGTTCATGACTGCGGCAGAGGAACTGTCGTGCCGACGGCAAACCAACACCGAAAACACCTCGAAAATTGCAGCGTCGCGCACGGTTCCGACCCTCGATCCGCTCACCGGCAGGGCGATCTCCGGCGGCGGACCTGCCTGATGAGCTCCGGTTCTCACGCGTCGACTCACCAGAGCGATGGTTTATACTTCCTATACGCAAAATACAGCCGCCCTGGCCCGCATTGAGATTTGGTAGGTAACGCCCACCTATATAAACGCAATTCTCCTTAAGTTCTCTATTCCTCCTGTCGTACTCAGACTCTGTTGGCGGTTGCGGCGGAGACGGTGATGGACCTGAATTATAAGACGCAGGCTCCTCAGTCCTCTTGTATTGCTGGACAAACGCATCTTCGCGTGCGCGCTCGATATTGAACAGACGTTCAACACATGCAGGAGTAGGATCTCCCAGTCGATTACAGATACCCTCCACTCTCTCCATAGGTGTAGCACAACCACCTGCGACCACCGTACCGAGGGCTATGGTCAATAACATGCGCATATCAGTTACCTTCTTATCGAAGAGATTATGGATAGAATTTCAAGGCGCGCACCTATCGAGGGGCGTCCCCACTCCGTGCGATCGGCGCGCCACCTTGATTCGTGTTGAGCATTGTTAGGATGCCTTTACCTATCGGCCAGCAAATACCTGCTTAAAATTCCATCCGTTACCTATCTTCTGTGCTTGATTAGGCCAATCGGGCGTACACACCTCCAACGATACGAAATGCACCTTCGCTTGTGCAGTGACTTTTCGCACAAACATTTTGTGACCTAATCACAATCCGTCCCGAAAGAGAAACGCGAACGGGACACCCTGATCAATGCCCATGCACAGAATCCATCTCACGCGGGCGGGCGTGCAAATGCGATAAAAGGCTGTACGCCGGCGGCCACCTAGCGCATGAGTCTGATGGGCGCTCTGCCTAGGAGCAGTAAGGTAGGATGTCGCCGGCCAGTCCTAAGCAGTTTGCCGCGTGACCTTCAAAACAGCGTAGCGTTGAAATCGCGCATCATCGTCCCTTGAAGATTGATCCCAGCACGCCGCGCAGGATCTGCCGGCCGAGGCTGCTTCCGATGCCGCGTGCCACGCTCTTGACCAAGGCATCGGCGGCGGTTTGCCCAGTCCCACTCCGTCCTTTTGCACGGCGTGGTGACACACGTTCGGGGGACGGCCGGTCAGCGCGTGATTGGAGATGCTCATAGGCGGATTCGCGATCGACCACTTGTTCATAGTGCCCGTAGAGGGGGCTGGCCCGGAGGATGGCCGAGCGTTCTTCACTGCTCGCGGGTCCCATGCGGGAGGCGGGTGGGCGGATGCGCGTGCGCTGCACCATGCCGGGGACGCCGGTCTCATCGAGGAACGAGACCAAGGCCTCGCCGACCGCAAGCTCGGTGATGGCGGTACGGACATCGAATGCGGGATTGGCGCGGAAGGTTTCCGCGGCCGTGCGCACGGCCTTCTGATCGCGCGGGGTGAAGGCGCGCAGCGCGTGCTGGATGCGGTTGCCCAACTGCCCCAGAACGCTTTCCGGGACATCAAGGGGGCTTTGCGAGATGAAATACACCCCCACCCCCTTAGACCGGATCAAGCGCACGACCTGTTCGACCTTCTCAATGAGGGCCTTGGGCGCCTCGTTGAACAGCAGGTGGGCCTCGTCAAAGAAGAATACCAGCTTCGGTTTTTCGAGATCACCGACCTCGGGAAGCTCTTCGAAAAGCTCCGACAGCAACCACAACAAGAACGTGGCGTACAACCGTGGTTGCCGCATCAGGGAATCGGCGCGTAATAGGCTCACATACCCGCGGCCCTCTGGATCCGTGCGCATGAAATTGTGAATATTCAGCGCCGGCTCGCCGAAAAGCCGATCCGCGCCTTCTTGTCCCAGGACCAACAGGCCACGCTGGATGGCTCCGATCGAGGCCTTGCCGACCGTGCCGTAAGTCGTCGTCAAGTTGGAAGCGTTTTCGCCCACGAAGTCGAGCATGGCCCGGAGATCCTTAAGGTCGAGTAACAACAGCCCTTCGTCGTCGGCGAGTTTGAAGGCGATATTTAAAACACCCTCTTGGGCGCTGTTGAGCTGCAGGAGCCTGGTCAGCAAAAACGGCCCCATCTCCGAGATGGTGGTCCGCAGCGGGTGGCCTTGTTCGCCCGCGATGTCCCAGAACAGCGTGGGAAAACCTTGGGGCGTAAGCTCTCCAAGACCCACCGTGCGGGCGCGTTCGGTAAGTTTAGCGTTGGCCGTGGCGGGCCGGCTGGTCCCGGATAAATCGCCTTTGACGTCGGCTAAAAAGACCGGCACGCCGCGGTTCGACAAGCCCTCGGCGAGCACCTTCACCGACACGGTCTTGCCGGTGCCGGTGGCGCCCGCGATCAATCCATGGCGGTTCGCGAGCTGCAACAAAAGCTGTTGCGGTGTCTCGCCCTTGCCTACGAATACAGCGTTGTCGGAGTGCATGATATTCGGTTCCCAGGTTGCGGATGGAAGAAGTCAAGGGCCGTAGCCGCTTACAATCATGCGCTATTCTACCTGGAACCGGCACGTGCGACGGAAGCGCCAAGGCTAGGGCTACGCGTCGCGACGCACAGCTCTACCATTGGCGCTCGCGAGCCAAATTTCCTATACTCGCCATGTAAGCCGGGATTGTCCCAGCGGGTCACAGCGCGAGGAGGATCTATGAACGATAAGTACAAAAATATCTTGATGGTTTACCCGAAGTTTCCGCCCACCTATTGGGGCTCGCAATACTACCTTCCGCTCATCGGAAAAAAGGCGGCGATGCCGCCATTGGGCCTGATCACGATCGCCGCCATGACGCCGGCGGAGTATCAGATCCGTTTGGTCGATTTGAACTGCGAATCCCTGCAAGAAAGCGATCTGGCGTGGGCCGATATCGTCTGTCTCTCGGCCATGCTGACCCAAAAGTCCTCGTTATTTGAAACCGCGGCGCGCTCCCGAGCCGCGCGGAAGCTGGTTGTATTCGGCGGCCCCTATCCGACGGCCTGTTCCGAGGAATGCACCCCCCATTGCGATGTCCAGGTTCTAAACGAGGGCGAAATCACCTGGCGCGAGTTCCTCCAAGACCTGGAACGGGGGACTTATAAAAGCGTCTACACTACCCCCGACAAGCCCGATGTCACAAAAACGCCGGTGCCGCGGTTTGATTTGCTCAATCTCGATTACTATGCGATGAATTCGGTGCAGTTCTCGCGGGGCTGTCCTTATCTATGCGAATTCTGCGACATCACGGTGATGTTCGGGCGCAAGCCGAGAACCAAGACACCGCCGCAGATGATGAAGGAGCTCGACGCGATCTACGACACCGGGTTCCGCGGCGTGATTTTCGTCGTCGACGATAACTTCATCGGTAACAAGAAAGAAGCCAAGAAACTCTTAGCGGCGCTCGCCGTGTGGAATGCCGAGCGCGGCCATCCCTTCTTCTATGGGACTGAGGTGACGGTGAATCTTGCCGATGACGCCGAGTTGCTGGATCTCCTGGTCAAGGCGAATTTTATCTGGATCTTCATGGGCATCGAAACGCCCTCAGTGGACAGCCTGAAGGAAACGCGTAAGTTCCAAAATTTAAAGGGTTCCTTGGTCGAGCACGTGTGGCGTATCCAGCAAGCGGGCCTGTTGACCTATGGCTCGTTCATCGTCGGGTTCGACAGCGACACTGATGATATCTTCGCCCGTCAGATCGAGTTTATTACCGATGCGTCCATACCGAACGCGATGATCGGCCCGCTCGTGGCGCTGCCCGGGACGCCGCTCTTCACGCGCATGAAGCAAACCGGCCGCTTGATCGAAGATCTCACGGGCGACGAAGAACGAACGCTAGGATCGGGGTACACAAACATTGTGACGCGCATTCCCCGCAAGCAGCTTTTGGAAGGGCACCTTCGTGTGATCCGCACGCTCTACGAGCCGGACGCGTATTTTAAGCGCGCGCTCAAAATGTTCTCCCGCATGTCACATCCGGCCACCGTGGCGGGCCGCTTGAAACGACTGTTCTTCTTGACCGCTTCCGGTGTGCGCAATCTCGTCTCGAAGTTGGTTAATGGAAAAATCTCCTTGTCGACTATTTGGCGCCAGTACCAGCAACAAAAGGTTATTTATAAACAGTTCCCCGAGGACTACAAGAAAGCGAGTCAAGAATTCTCCCGGCGGGTTATGCGCGAATACCCGGATCAGATTCCGTTCATCATGCACTACATCACACTCGGGTATCACTACTACATGTTCACCTTCGATCACGCGGCGCCGGGACTGACCAAGCTTCTCGCGGAAGAAGACATAATGGCGCAAGGATCCGAGCTGGGACGAGAAGTGTCGGCGGCGTGAGTGGCGCGGGAAACCTTGATCAATCGTGGGTCACGGCCGCAGCAGCGCGGCCCGCGATGAGGGCGTGCTTATGCAACCCTGATTCGGGCGACTCCGAAGCTCATCCCTAAGGGATCGATACTCACTCAAGACCCTTTCCAGCGTTATCTCGCCCACCGTCGCGCCTTCTTTGCCGGCCCGCACACAGCGCGAGTGTTGCGAGAGGGGCCGGTACTTGGTGTACTCGCGGTAGATATTGGCGTGCAATGACACAATAGCCGTGTTGAAGGCCGAGGCGATATGCACGATCGAGGTATCCACGGTCAGGACCAGATCCGCGCGCGCCACGGCCGCTACCGCTTCGATGATTGAAGGGGTCTCATAGAGACGGGTGTTTGCGGTGGATTGAATAATTTGCCGAGCTTGTACGCGATCTCTTGCCAAACAGCAGATGAGGAAATGGCGCTTGCTCTCCCTTGCAATCGTGTTGATGAGGCCTATCCATTTTTCGGTTTGCCACGTTCGATCGGGGATCGCGCCCGAGAAATTCACCAAGTAGTAGGCGGAGACGGCATGTTCTTTGAGGAACGCGCATAAGCGCTGCGCCGCCTGCGGATCGACGCCGAGCACAGGTCCCGCGTCCTGCGCATGAATCCCCAAGGGCTCCAGAACGCGCAAGGCGCGGGTGCTCATATGAACCCCAAGTTGTTCGGTATGCGGGATCACCGAATGGGTGAAGACTCGCGGTCTACCGGGCGTGTTAAAACCGACGGCGGTGCGATAACGACCGATTCTAGCGAAATGCCGACTTTCCCTCGAAGGGTGATCCTTGGGATCAATCCAGAGATCGAAAAAGGTAGTGCGCAAGGTGTAGATAAGGTGCAAAGTGCTCCAAGGCTTCTTGGTGTAAACATGCACCTTATCGACAAAGGGATGGGCCTGGACAGTTCGATAATTTTTTTGCCCGGCGAGCAGGTGGACTTCGGGGGTGGGATCAAGCTGCTTTAGGGCTCTGAAGATCGGCGTGACCAGCACTAGGTCCCCGATCCGTCCTAAAGCAACTACCAAGACCTTTTGCCGTTTCATACGTGATCGATTTGTTCTCGCGGCCAGTTCTCACCTTCGAGCAGAGCTAGCAGGCGCCGCTCGACGGTTTCCCAGCTCAGCGCCTCGGCGGCAACCAGATTATGGATAACCGCACCCGGTGATGCGCCTATTACGCCCGTTCGAAGCGGATCGGTAGCACAGTAGAAAGCAAGCCCTGGACACCCTAAGGCAGCTGCTACATGCATAAGCCCCGTATCCACACCTATAACCGCCACGGCGTGAACCAACACTGCTGCTAGGGCATTGAGATCCAGCCTAGGCAATACATGGACGCCAGATGCCTCACTGGCGATATGTTCAGCCCGTTTGCGTTCCGCCCAACTGCCCCAAGGCAGGAGCAAGCTGACACTTTTAGCATCGAGCCAGCGCGCAAGCTGCAGCCAGTGGTTCAGCGGCCATTCCTTCTGCGCTCGCGAAGTGCCATGCAGCCCAACTACATAGGGCTGAGGCAGATCGCTTTGGCGTGGAGGCTGGGCACGCATGGCTATTAGACCGTAATCGAGAGGAAGCCCTTCATGCCGATAATTTAGAGCAGCCGCGAGCAGTCGGCGATTTCGTTCTATAGCATGCAGATCCCAGGGCACTGCAACGGTGCGCTGATAGACCCACGCCGCGAGGGGTTCTCTCGCGCTCTTCCGGTCGTAGCCCCAGCGCAGCCCTCGAGCCCACGAGGCGAGAAGGGCGCTCTTATAAAGCCCCTGGCTGTCAATCACGGCAACATAGTCTTGCCTGCTTAATTGGGCTCTGAAAGTGCTGATCTCCCGCCATGTAAAGCGCCGCGCCAGTGCGCTACGCCAACGACGTAAGGCGACAGGGAGCACCTGATTTACTTTGGGATGCCAGCTCGCGATGGCGCTATACTCTTCTTCCACCACCCAGTCTACGCCAAGCCCGTGACAACAGCGCGCGGCATCGCTTACCGCCGGCAGCATATGCACCACATCGCCAAGCGATGAGGTCTTGATGACCAATATCCTCATTCGTAGGGCCGTAAATCGCTACAGTGGGTGTGCCACAGGCCGCGGCGAGATGGGCCGCGGCATGACTTGAGTAGCTCTGCGAGCTCTCCAAAGCTCAATTGACCTGCGAGTCCGATCTGACGGATCGCGATGAGAGGATACGCCGTGGCTTCAGCCCGTGGGGAGAAAAACAAAGCCGTTATTATTCAGAATCAGAGCGCTCTTTTCGATCCGGGAGATAGGCCAGTTTTAGATAGCGGTAATAAGTACCTTCCGCATTTGAAATAGCGAGCATAAAACCTTCCCGGCCATCCAGCAACCCTGCTTTCAAAAAATAGGTCCTAATAAAGGCCCATAGTCCATGAGCGAGGGCGGCCCCTAGCCCTCCCCGCTTCCCCTGCTCACGCAACAACTGGGCACCCTCGCCGGAATAGCTATTTATCTTGTCCAAAACCTCCTCCAGGGAACCATAGGTCTCATGGATTAGCGGTTCTTGCAAGCGTGCGAGCGGCCCCCTCACGATAACCTTTTCATGGACTCGTCTATTGCAAAAGCGACCCTGTTCCCTCTTGAACAAACGCAGCACATGATCCGGCCACCATCCGCCATGGCGTAGCACGCGGCCGCAGTAACTGGACCGCCGTGGGATTTCATAGCCGACAAAGCGCTCCGAGACCATCGCGTGTTCGATCTCTTTTCGCAGCGCGGGCGATACACGCTCATCCGCGTCCACCGACAGAACCCATTCACCGGTGGCATAGCTCAAGGCCCGATTCTTCTGGGGGCCGAATCCGGACCAATCTTCAAAGATGTAAACCTTGTCGGTGTATTCGCGGCAGATGGCGACCGTATCGTCCCGGCTACCACCATCCACCACCACGATCTCGCCGGCCCAGCGCACCGAGTCAAGACAGGCGCGGATATCGGTGCTTTCATTCTTTGCGATGATGATGACGCTCAGGCTAGTCATCGTCGTTGTTCAAGTTTGGACCCCGTGGCCTTTGGGATCTCGTGATTGAGCTTGCCCTATTCGGCTGTGCAAGTATGCTTCAGGGTTCCCGTCAACCTCCCGGAGCGACTGATCGATTTTACGCATATGCCTAGATTCCCTCAACGCAAGTGGCTGGTGGTGGCGCTCCGCACCGGCCGGCTCGCCAACCGCATCGTCCTCTTTGCCAATGTCATCGCCTTCGCCGAGGAGCACGGCTGCAAGGTCCTCAACCCGGCCTTCCAGACCTATGCCGCGCTGTTCGAGTCCACCCGCGACACCCTGCTCTGCCCCTATCCGCCGCCCGCGCCGCGGCGCCCATCCCGCGGCCGTGATACGGTCTACGGTACCCTGCGCTTTACGCGGCTGCTCTACCACATGGCCTTCCAGCTCTCGCGCCCGGTGAACCGGGTCCCCGGACTCGCCCCCTGGATCCGCGGCATCGAAAGCCCCGTCGGACCCCACGGCGTGGAACTCACCGCCCCGCTTGTCTACGAGCAGATCCGGGAGACGCGCATCACCCTGTTGCGGGGCTGGGAGTTCCGGGACACGGCCGGGGTCACGAGATACGCCGACCGGATCCGCGCCTACTTCACGCCCATAACCGCGCATCGGGCCGCCGTGGCGGCGCGGGTGGCGGCCGCACGGCAGGAGTGTAATCTGCTCATCGGGGTTCACGTACGCCACGGCGACTATGTCGACTATTTGGCGGGGCGCTATTTTTATCCTGTCGATCGCTACCGGGAGCTCATGGCCGCACTGCAGGCACGTCACAGAGTATTTTCTAATCTTAAAATGAGCCTGAAAAGGGTAATAGAGTCCCCCTTAGAGAGAAGGACTCCTGGACCTCAGGGGATGCCTGGGGGCGTTGT
>MUGK01000058.1 GCA_002007425.1 Chromatiales bacterium USCg_Taylor
CAAGGAGACCCGAGACGCCACCAGGGGTTCTCTTCTGTTCGTGTCGGGCCAGTTGCTGGTAGCACCGCTTGCGGGTCCGCAACGAGGACGTTCAGACCATTCATGACACCCCCCTTGGCAGGCATAGCGACCCGACTTGTCACCCGGCTCTCTCGATGTCAGTCGGGGCTGTGCGTTGGCAGCAAAGTCTGCCATATAGCGCGCCAGTTGCACGAGGAGCAGCCGCGGGTTATTTAAACCATCGCGGCGGTGATGAGCACGGCCGATTCGGTGATCTCGACCACCGCTCCCGCCGTATCACCGGTCGCGCCACCGAGGCGGCGGAGCATGGCGGCGCGCGTTAGCATAAATGCGGTGAATACGGATACCAGCATCCACAACCCATCACTGCCCATCGTTATCGGGATGGCGGCCACGATAACGAGCACGATGATGACCGCCGGTCGGCGTGGAAGCGCTCGGGCGTGAACCTCCCCCAATCCGCCGGGCCGGACGTAGGGCGTGGTAAGAAACAACGCCAACAACGCGCCGCGTCCGAGCATGGGTGCAAGCACCAGTGGTACCTGTTGCCCGGCCAGCGCTTCCAACGCGGTAAGCTTGACGAGTAAGATCAGTATAAGCGCCACCGCGCCGGCCGGACCGCAGGCCGGGTCCTTCATGATCGCCAGGCTGCGTTCGCGATCCCCCTGCCCCCCGGCCCAGGCGTCGGCTCAGCGCCCAAGCCAACGCGGCCAGCGTGAATCCGAGCAGGAGACCGACCAGCGGGTAATAGAGCAGGGACCGGCCGATGGCTTGTTCGCCGGGCGCGTCCGGCAAGCGCACCGGCAGCCGGGTCAGAAACTGCAGTGCGATGAGGAAAGCTTGCAATTGCTTCACGGCTTCCCGGGGTCCCTCAATCGCACTCGAATCGACCCGTCTCCATGCGTGCGGCCGCACAGCCGGTGCAACGACGCGGGCTGGACCTCGATCTGGAGCGATTTCTCGATCGGTTTTCCCAATGCCTGGCAGAGCAGGATGCGGATCGGTCCGCCGTGGGTGATAAGCAGCAGGCGCTGATGGCGATATTGCGTCATCACGGCTTTCAGAGTGCCGAGCGTGCGTGACTGGAGTTGCGATAAGGTTTCCGCGTCCGGAGGTGTACATTTAAGCGGGTCCTGCCAGAAACGGATCAGCGCTTCGGCATCGATGGCCGCGAGGTCAGCGGCCGTGCGTCCTTCCCAGATGCCGAAGTGCATTTCCCGCAAGTCCTGGTTGAGCTCGATCGGCAGCGAGCGGCGCCGCGAAAGCTCACGGGCGAAACCGGCGCAGCGCGCGAGGGGAGAGCTGACGATGCGGTCCCAATGGGCGTTTTCGGGGAGGGCCGCCCACATCCGCGCCCAGCCCTCGGCGGTGAGCGGATCGTCGCTGCTGCCGCGATAGCGCGGGCCCCCCTCGGCTTCACCGTGCCGCAGCAGATCCACGAAAGTCATCGCGCCACGCCTAGCGTTCCTTCCCGGAAACACCGGCCTCGGCAAAGGTGGCCATGTCTCTATGCAAAGCGCAGGCGAGCCGCAGCAAGGGAACCGCGGCCGCGGCGCCGCTGCCTTCGCCGAGCCGCAGGCCCAGATCGAGGAGCGGTTGGGAGCCCATGGCGGCGAGCACCAGACGATGACCCGGCTCGGCCGAGCGGTGGGCGAAAATAAACCACTGGGCCGCGCCCGGACACAGGCGCGCCGCCGCGAGCGCCGCGACGCTGGTGATGAAGCCATCCACAAGCACCGGTAAACCCAGTTGCGCGCACCCGAGATAACTGCCGGTGAGTGCCGCGATTTCGAAGCCGCCCAGGCGCCGCAATGCCTCGTGAGGGTCGGCGAGATGCGGGCGATGTAAAAGGAGCGCGCGCCGGATAACTTCCACTTTATGCGCGACACCGGCGGGCGCGAGCCCGGCGCCGGGTCCCGCGAGGTGTTCGGGCGGGAGGCCAAGGAGAGCGCAGCCTAACGCGGCGGCGGCCGTGGTGTTGCCGATCCCCATCTCGCCGCCGATGAAAAGCTGGACCCCGGCGAGAAACGCGCGTTCGGCCGCGTCGCGGCCGGTGCGCGTTGCGCGCGCGCGTTGCTCCGGGCTCATGGCCGCGGCGCGGGTAAAATTCTCCGTGCCGGGACCGAGACGGCAGTCCAGGACGCCTTCGAGCGGTCCGGGATCGTTCACCGTGCCGAGATTGATGACCTCCAGGATTGCGCCCAGCTCCCGCGCCAGGACATTGATCGCGCTGCCCCCGTGGGCGAAGTTGCGTAGCATCTCCACGGTGACTGCTTGCGGAAAGGCCGAGACCTGCTCGGTGGCGACCCCATGATCGGCGGCGAAGACCGTGACGTGCACGCGCTCTACGGCGGGCTTGGGTGTGCCCTGCAACGCGGCGAGCCGGATCGCGAGCGCCTCGAGCTCCCCCAGCGCACCCGGAGGCTTGGTCAACTGCAACTGGCGGTCCGTCGCCTCGCGACCCGCGGCCGCGCTCGGCGAAGCGGCCGGCCCCCGAAGCCAGTCAATCGTATCATTCACGGCTCTTTTCCTTTCAACACCCAGGACAGACCGGCCAGCGTGAGGACGACGCGCTCGCAGCGCTCCGCGAGCGCCTGGTGCAAGCGCCCGGCCTCGTCCGCGAAGCGGCGGGTCAGGGCATCGAGCGGGACGATGCCGAGGCCGGTCTCATTGCTCACCAGGATGAGGTGAGCTTTGATCTCGGGCAGCACGGCCAGCAGCGCGTCGCGTTCTTTCGCGAGCAACTCTTCGCCCGCGCATAGAAGCTGCGTGAGCCAGAGCGTGAGGCAATCTACGACCACGCAATGGCCCTCCACCGCATGTGGGCGCAGCGCGGCGGCAAGCGCGTAGGGTTCTTCCACCACTGTCCAGGCGGCCGGACGCCGCTGCCGGTGGAATTCGATGCGGCGGCGCATCTCCTCGTCGCCCGCAATCGCGGTGGCGACATAAGTCACCGGCAGCCCGCTTTGCAAGGCGAGCGTCTCCGCGAGCCGGCTCTTGCCGGAGCGCACCCCGCCCAGGATCAGTGTCTTCAATGTCATCCAGCGCTAAAAGGTTTTCAGGTACTCGATGAGTGAGCTTTTCTCCTCCCCGGAGAGGTGGGTCCCGAACTCGTGCCCTTGGTTTGCATTGCCTCGCTTGCTGACGTCGTGGCGCGTCCCGATGCGCTCGGCCTCGGACCCCTGCGCGATGAACCCGATGCCCTCGGGATCGTAGCCATCGTAGCCGCGATAGAAAACGCGCGGGCGTTTTGACGCGGGGTCCAAGAGATCGCGCAAGGTCGGCACCGAGCCGTTATGGAGGTAGGGCGCGCGCAGCCAGATCCCATCGAGGTGTGGCACCTTGTATCCGATGAGATCCTCTTCCACGAGGCCGCGGCGTTCGATGCCCATGGCCGCGACCGCCCGGTTGGCCCTGACGGCGGCGTTCCTGATCCAGCGATCCAAGCGGCCGCGGCTGGTGCCGATTTCGACCAGCGGCAGCGGGCGGCCGACCCGGCCGCTGTTGTCGGCGTGGCAGAACGCGCATTGCGCATCGAACACGGCCTGTCCGTCCGCGGCCTTCGCGGTGTCGATCGGGAACGGGTATGCGGGCGGCGGGGTGCGTTTGGTGTAGTCCGTGATCCATTGCACCTCCTCGATAAGCTCCTCGCTATCATGCGGCGCGCCGCCCAAAAGCCCGAGCGCTGAATCCATGACGACTGAATACGCATCCCAGGTGTCGCCGGCGAGGTTCATGCGTTGCGGATCCCTCTCGCCGGGCGTCGAGTCGTATTTCTTGAGGTTCCAGATCGCTGGAAAGTCGGCCGGGCCGAAGGTGTCGTCGATAGGGTTCAGAGAATACTTAAAGAGCTTTATGATGTCGTCCCGCCCGCGTCCCCAGTCGGCGACGTCGGTGCGGTAGATCGACGGATACTGCGACTCGCGTTCCAGCAAGCGCTGCTTGGTGGCCGGGATGATGAAGAAGCGGTACATCAGCGTGTCGACCCAATCAAGGTGGGTGACGTTTTCGATCTCCTGCAGGATATTGTCACTGTTGAAGCGCGGGTCCTTGGCGCAATCGATAACGAACCGCAAGAATGCCTGGATATTCGTCGTGTGACCCGGTCCCAGCGGCGCGAACACCGGCTTGGCATCGGGTGCGGTCCGATAACGCGCGGTGTGACACAGGGCGCAGTTGTTGGCGACGCGCGGAAAACCGAGGGTCTTTTTCGTGAACCCGATGGGCAACTCCTGCCCTTCCTCCCAAGGCAGGCCGATCGCGGCGTAACCGCCCGGGCCCGGAAGCTTTTCGGCAAATATCCGCGGCAGGACGTAAAAGATCCAGTACGGTATACCGGCATCCTTCTCCGCTCCGATCGAGCCATACATGAAGCGCGTCGGGTCGTCTCGCCGCACCCAATCCGGTTGCGGATGCTCGCGAAATCCGCGCTCCCAAACGATATACCCCAGGAGGCCGGCCAGAAGTGACAGGATGGAGAGCAGGAGTTGGCTCGGCTTGGGACCGCTCCGTGGGGTGTCGTTCATGGGGCGCGGCTAAGAGATCTAAAAGGTCTTGAGATACTCGAGTAACGCGTCTTTTTTGTCCGCGGACAATTCGGTGCCATATTCCGGTCCTTCGTGCCCCTGATTGCCGTTGCCCGGGATCCTGGTATCAAAGGTGAAGAACTTTTTACCGTCCGCCTCGGGTAGGTCGGAGCGAAAACCCACGTTCTGCGGGTCGTAGACATCATTGCCACGATAGAACACCGCCGGCCGGTTGTTGTTCGGTTCCAAGAGATCGCGAAGGCTCGGCACCGAGCCGTTGTGCAGATAGGGCGCGCGCAGCCAGATCCCGTCGAGCGGCAGGTTGGCGTAGCCGTGGGTTTTGTGAAAATGCGTCCAACGATAGGTGTTCTCCTCCTCCGCCTGCACGGCTGCCAAGCGCCCGCCGCCGCCCGCTCCCGCGGTGGTTTGCGATCCGCTGGCGCCGAAATCGGCGCTGCAGGGCTGCCGTGCCTGGCCGGCAAAGACCGTGGCCAGGTTGACGGCGAGATCCTCGGTGAAATTGTCCAAGCGGAAGCGGTCGGTGCCTATCTCATCGATCGGGGTGACGAATCCGACCCGCCGGCCCGTGAAGTCGTGCCCGTTAAGACCGTGGCAGTCCGCACAGTAGCGGCGGTAAAGCGGCGCGCCACGGTACGCGAGAGCGTTGTCGATCGGAAAGAAATCGTCGTAGTTCCGGGGTGTGAAATCGAGCAACCAGCTCTCAATGCGGCATAGGGCTTGATGGTCGATGCTCGGTGGCAAGACCCCGGTGCTGATAACGGCGCTCAAGTGGCGCTCCTTGCCGCGATCGTTATTGCCGTCCCAATGCAATTCCATCTCGCGCCCGTCCGAGCGCTTCCTGCGCGGCCCTTGCAACCAGATCGACGGGAAGTCCGCGGTGCCTAGGCTCCGCGGGTCCACCTTTCCCTGCGTCCGCCAATCGGGCAGGTGTTCCCATGGCATGTTAAGGAGATCCTTGGCATGACTGAAGCTGTCGCCTCGGCCCGGCCCCCACTGCGGTTGGCGGTACGAGAAACCGAGCCTGCTGGCGAGCCATTGCCCGCGCTCGCGCATGCGTGCGATGGCGGCCGGATAGACGCCATAGCGATCGATCCAGCTTAGATCGCCTCCGAGCGCCTGGATTTCGGGGATCAGATCGCGCTTGGAAAAGCGCCTGTGCCCGGCGCACTGGAAAAAGAAATGCTCGAAAGCGTAGAAGTTAAAGCGATGGGCCGGCATCCCGAGGACTAAAACCGCCGGATCATCGGGCGTCTTACGCACGGTGCCCGCGTGGCAAGCCGCGCAGTTTAAGAAAACCCGATCCACTCCGAGATACCGGCGCTTGGAAATACCGGCCGGGAGATCGTGTTCCTGACCGCTGCTGTCATGCTCATAGACAAGCCCCAGCGCCTTGTACCCCTCGCGCGAAAGCTGCCTGCGGGCTTCCGCGGCGCCGGCCGCATCGCTCATGTAGGCCGCGGCCCGCGTGAGATAATCCGGCGCCAAGCGGCCATCGGCGACTTCGGTCAAGGACTCGGCGCAGACCATCGGGGCGGCCTGCCAGATCCAGTACGGAATTCCGAGATTTACTTCGCCGCCCGTGGAACCGTACTTAAAATGCTCTTCGATATCCGCGTAGCTGACGGCGCGGTTCGGCAGCAATCGGTACGCGGCATACGCGGCGGCTAGCAACACCACCGAGGCGATCATCGCGGACAGAATCGCCCACGCCTTGCGCAACTTGGCGCCCGCGGCGCCCGGAACTTTTTTAGGCGGTTGTTCTACTTCCATTGCCAGCCTCCCGGCGCGTACAGGCATCAACGCCGGAGCGTTTCCGATAATAACGTTGTCGCGTGCGATGATCGAGAAAAATGTTAACTATGTCACAATGCGCCGGCGGATGCGGCGGAACAAAACCCGAAGCGCCGTAGCCCCGGTACTTAATCAACGTTAAAATCGTTCGCTCTATCCTGGTATTTTTACCCAATCGGTGCTCAACCACACGCATTTACCGAGGCCTGCGATTATGTCTGCGATTATCCTTCTGTTAATAGCCCTACTGCCGCACGGCGTCTACGCGAAAGAGGTCGTGGGGTGGTTGGAGAGGATCAAGCTCCACCCCGGAGAGATGATCTTGAAGGCGAAAATCGATACCGGGGCGAAGAACTCCTCCATCAACGCCCGAAACATCGATGAATTTACCCGCGACGGAGACCCCTGGATACGTTTCGAGGTCAGTGATATGCATGGCCACAAGGTTAAAATTGAACGGCAATTGGAGCGCCGGGCGCGAATACAGCGGCATTTCGGCAAAATGCAAACGCGGCCCGTCGTGGTGCTCGGCGTCTGTATGGGCGATATGTACAAGGACATCGAGGTGAATCTGGTCAATCGCAAAGGGTTTCTCTATCCGGTATTGATTGGGCGGAGCTTTCTAAAGGAGAACATAGTAGTCGACGCGACGCTCACCTATACCCGCGAACCAGGCTGCAAAGGGGAAGGCGGGGGTGGGTAGCCGCCATGTCTATGTTTTATCATTCCTACTGACGCTCCTCGGCGCGGGTCTTTTTATATACAAGATCGTAGCCTTGGGATTCCCGATCGTTCCGGGCGAAAAGTCCGATCTCTGGGATGTCGAGGTACGTATCAGCTTCGTGGCGCGCGGCGGTCCGGTGAAGGTGTCGATGTTTATTCCGCGGACCTCGTCTCGACTGGCGGTCGTGGACGAGAATTTCATCTCGCGGGGCTTCGGTCTCACGACGACGCTCGTCAACGGTAACCGCCAGGCGGCGTGGGCGATCCGCAAGGCGAGCGGGGCGCAAGCGTTGTATTATCGATCCTCGGTTCAGGCGCTGGAACCGGCCGAAGAGGAGACCGTCGCCAAGAGACCCGAGAGCCAACCGCTGCCCTCCCTCGAAGGTCCGTATCTCGCGGCGGCGGAAACCCTGCTGAAATCCGCGCGTGAGCAATCCGCGGACCTCGATACGATGGTTGCACAACTGATTAAGCATCTGTGGGAGCCGCACAATGACAGCAACGCGGCGCTACTCACCGGTCCGCGGCCCGATCGCGACCGCGTTGCGGAGGCGGCGCTGCAACTGCTGGCGCTCGCCCAAGTCCCGGCGCGCCTGCTTCAGGGCGTAAGGCTCACGCTCCCAAGTGGCGAAGCGCCGATGTTGTCATGGTTGCAGGTCTACTCCGAGGGGCGGTGGAGCGCCTTCGATCTCGGCACGGGGGAGGCCGGTTTGCCGGGCGATTACCTTATATTTTCTATCGGTCCCGAGCCCCTGTTCAAGGTCAAGGGGGGGAACAAGGTTCACTACACGATCGCGGTCCGGCGCACCGAGGCGGGCGGTCTCGAGGCTGCCGCCTTGCGAGGCCGCATCGTCAATCCTCAACTCCTGGAATTCTCGTTGCTGAGCCTGCCGATGCAGACTCAGAGTGTCTACCGGGTCTTGCTCGCGGTGCCGGTGGGCGCCTTTCTCTTGGTGATCATGCGCAATATCGTGGGGATCAAGACCTTCGGCACCTTCATGCCGGTGCTCATCGGGCTCGCCTTCCGGGAGACGCAATTGCTTTGGGGATTGGTCCTGTTCTGCGCCGTGGTGACCTTGGGTCTCAGCGTGCGCTTCTATTTCGAGCGCCTGAAGCTGTTGCTGGTACCGCGGCTTGCGGCGGTGCTGATCGTGGTCGTGTTGCTCATGGCGGCGCTCAGTATTGTCAGCCACCATCTGGGGCTGGATCGCGCGCTCTCGGTCGCCTTGTTCCCGATGGTGATCATGACTATGACCATCGAACGCATGTCGATCGTATGGGAAGAACGCGGACCGGCCGAGGCGATTCAGCAAGGGCTCGGCAGTCTGGTCGTCGCGGCCTTGGCTTATCTGGCGATGGCCGCCGCCTACACCGAGCACCTGATGTTTGTGTTTCCGGAACTGTTGCTTGTGCTCCTGGCGGGGTCGCTGCTTTTGGGTAAATACACGGGTTATCGTCTCGTTGAGTTAAGGCGTTTCAAGGCCCTCGCCTCGCCGCGGCCATGATCTTCGGCACCGTTCGGCGCCTGCGCGAGGCCGGCGTACTGGGGCTCAACGAGCGCAATAACCGCTACACGCTGGCTTATAACCCCCGATATCTCTATCCCTTGGTCGATGACAAGCTCAGGACCAAGCAACTGGCCTTGAAAGCCGGGCTCTCCGTGCCGGAGCTCTACGGCGTGATTGAGATCGAACACCAGATAAAAGGGATCCATGAGGTCCTCGAAGGGCATCGGGAATTCGTGATCAAACCCGCCCAAGGCAGCGGCGGAGACGGCGTGCTGGTCGTGGCCGGGCGGGCCAAACACATGTACCGATTGGTGAGCGGCGTCATCATGGGCCGGTCCCAGCTAGCCCATTACGCATCGAACATACTGAGCGGTCTCTTCAGCCTCGGCGGTCACCCCGACAGGGCCTTGATCGAATACCGCGTGCAGTTCGACCCCTTGTTCGGGGCCATCAGTTTCCAGGGTGTTCCGGATATCCGCATCGTGGTGTTTCAGGGCTTCCCGGTCATGGCCATGGTGCGGTTGCCCACGCGCCTCTCGGACGGCAAGGCCAATTTGCATCAGGGCGCCATCGGCGCCGGTGTGGATATCGCGACCGGGCGCACCCTGACCGCGGTGTGGCGCAACGAGGTCGTGACCGAGCACCCCGACACCGGCAATCCCGTTACCGGGCTCCAAATCCCGCACTGGGATCGGCTGCTCGGAATCGCGGCCCAAGCCTATGATCTCACGGGCATGGGTTATGTGGGGGTGGATATCGTGCTCGATCGCGACAAGGGGCCCTTGCTCTTGGAGCTGAACGCACGTCCAGGTCTCAACATCCAGATCGCCAATCGCGCGGGTCTCCTGCCTAGGCTGCAACTCATCGAGCGGATCGCCGCTCGGCCTAATACCGTGGAAGAACGTGTTGCATTTGCGAAAGACCATCTGGCGGCACCTTAAATCTAATCGCCGCCAGCGACGCAGTTTTTCGATTGCTGAGCTTATCGCCCTATCAGTAGCCATGCTCAAGCTTTCCGAAACGCCCGCTACGGAAGTCGTCAATCGCTTCGCTTAACTCCTTCTCGGTGTTCATCACAAATGGGCCGTAGTGGGCTATGGGCTCATCAAGGGGCTTACCGCTGAGCAACAGCGCCAGGCTGTCTTTTTCCGCCTTGATGGCAATGGCGTTGCCAGCGCGCGTGAAGTGCGCGGTCTGACCAATCACTATGGTCATGTCACCCACAGCGACCTGGCCGCGCAGTACCACCACCAGCGTGGTCCAGCCTTCGGGCAGCGTGAATGCAACGCGGTGGTCGGTGTTGAGGCGCAGGTCCCAGACGTTGATCGGTGAATAAGTCAGCGCCGGGCCCTTGGTACCCTCGTAGTCGCCGGCGATGACTCGCACGCTTCCAGCATCCTTCGGTAGCGCGATGGCGGGTATTTGCGCGTCGAGGATGGCCTGATAGCGCGGCGCACTCATCTTTTCGCGCGCGGGCAGGTTTACCCAGAGCTGCGCCATCTCCAGCGTGCCGCCCTTCTGCGTGAACGCTGGCGAGTGGAACTCCTCGTGAAGCACGCCCGAGGCGGCGGTCATCCACTGCACGTCGCCGGGACCGATCACGCCCGAGTTGCCGCTAGTGTCGCGATGTGCAACCTCGCCCTGATAGACGATGGTCACGGTCTCGAAGCCGCGATGCGGATGTTCGCCCACGCCGCGCGGCGCGCTGGCCGGCTTGAAGTCGTAAGGCCCCGCGAAGTCCAGCATCAGGAAAGGGCTGGTGTCGCGCGCGTCACGCGGGATGGAGATCAGGTTGCGCACCGGAAAGCCGTCGCCGACCCAGTGGGTCGATGCTTCGGGCGTGATCTGTGTGAGCTGTTTCATGCTGTGCCTCCTTGTGTCACCCCCCTGAACATAGAGACGGCGGGTTGCCGGCCAAAGACCGCAAAGGCCGAAACTCGCGTTCGGCATTGCCGATGGGCATCATTTGCGAGATCCCTTCCGGTTCCCAGCAGGATCCGGGGGGGCCAGGCGTGGCGAGGGGCTGCCTTTGACTTCGCCGAAGTAGCGCCCCGCGTTCCAGTCCGCGGTCGCTTTGACCATCTCCTCTTGCGTGCGGGCGACGAAGTTCCACCACAGTAGGATTTCCTCCTTGAAGGGCTCGCCACCGATGAGCATCAGACGCGCGGGTGCGCCGCAGCGCAGACTGAGCTGTTCCCGGGCACTGCCGAGGTACAGCAGGGTGCCGGGGGTGAGGCGCTCGCCTTCCACTTCCACCTCGCCGCTCAAGGTCAGGGCCGCGTGTTCGAAGCCGGGATTGAGTGGCGCCGCGAGCTGCGCGGCGCGCAGCGCGGTGATATCCAGGCCCACCAGCGGCGAGAAGACTTCGGCGGGTGCGATGCGGCGGAAGGCAGTGCCGGCCAGCACGGTGACACGAAAGCCGCCGGATTCGATGATCGGTAGTTCCCGGTAATGATGGAAGCCGGGTGCGCGCTGGCGCTCGGCGTTGGGTAGTGCAATCCACAGTTGCGCCGCGTGCAAGCGCCCTGGGTCGTCCGTCGCCGAGTCCTCGGCGTGGACGATGCCGCGTCCGGCGGTCATCAGATTGACCTGTCCGGGACGAATGACCTGTTCAAAGCCGAGGCTGTCGCGGTGCATCACCTCGCCTTCGATCAACCAGGTGAAGGTCTGCAAGCCGATATGCGGATGCGGCCCGACGTGCAGCCCCTTGCCCGGACCGTAATCCGCGGGGCCGGCATGATCGAGAAAACACCAGGCACCGACCATGCGCCGCTGGCGGTTGGGCACGGCGCGGCGGATGGTGAAGCCTTCGCCAATTTCAGCCGTGCGCGCCTCGATGCGCTCGAGCACGGGCTTGCCCGGACAGGCGGGACAGTCGGTGGAGCGCGAGCCTTCGCTTTGCAGCGCCAGATTGCTCATTTGCAGATCTCTCTGATGTCCTGGCTATGACCTGGGCTTGAGTTGCTGAGTCCAGTCTGCCAGGGCGGCGAGCAGCTTGGCAATGAGCTCGCGCGTGGGCTCGTGCGTGAGCTTGCCTTGGGCATCAAAACGCTCCTGCGCCTGGGCGATCATTACCTCTGGCTTGTTGAGGAAATGCACGTCCAGAAAAATCAGGCTTTGCCGCAGGTGGTACTGCGCCCGCGCCGAGCCGAACAGGCTCATGCTCGCGCCCATCACGGCCGCGGGCTTGCCGGCGGGCGCGAGCTCCTGCGCGGCGCGCAGCGCGGCGGCGTTATAGGACGCCTGACGCAGGCTGCCGCAGATGCCGAGGACCTTGATGGCGGTGCTCATGATTTTTCCTCGTGGTTGGATGCGGGCCTGAAATGCGGTAACTTTAAGCGATATCAGCTAGTCTGCAAGCATGTGCGCTACGAACCCCTTTTTCGGTTCTGGCGAACGCTCGTTAAACGCATACCGCGGTCTTGCCGCGGGTACTTAGCGATGGGGTTTCCAAACGGGGAGAAGCGCAGCTCTCCCCTTTGGTCAAGGGCGGGGTTCATACCCCGCCCGCGAAGTATATTGAGTTACAAACATGAAATACGGCCTCGACGAGATCAAGACCTTCCTCGCCGTGGTGGAGAGCGGCAGCATCAGCGGCGCGTCCACGCGGCTGGCGATCGCCAAGTCGGTGATCAGCCAGCGCGTGACGCATCTGGAGACCGCGCTGGGGGTGGAACTGCTGCACCGCTCCAGCCGCGGCGTGACGCCTACCGATAGGGGCCGCGTGTTTCATGAGCAGGCCTGCGCCGCCATCGCGCAACTGGAGCAAGCGGCGGAGGCCGTGACTGACGATGAGGAGGCGCTCAGTGGCTTGCTGCGCATCAGCGTGCCGATGACCTTTAGCACGCATTATCTTAGCCCTGTCCTTTGCGAGTTCATGCGCGCGCATCCGCGCCTGGAACTGGCGCTGCACCTAAGCGACCGCATGGTGGACGTGGCGGCGGAGGGCTATGACCTGGCCATTTCGCATCACGCGCATCAAGGAAGACTCGCTGCTGGTGGCGCGCAAGCTGGCGGACAGCCGCCGGGTGGTGTGTTGCAGTCCGAACTACGCGAACGAACGCGGTCTGCCGAAGACGCTGGCGGAACTTCCCCAGCATGTGGGGATCGGTTACGCCCATCTTGCGGCGAATCATCTCTGGCAGTTCGCGCCCGCCAGGCGGAGGGCGCGGCTGCACCTCGCCACGCCCAAAGGCCGGATCCTCACCAACAATGGCGAGGCTATGCGCGATGCGGCCGTAGCCGGTCTGGGGCTGGCGGTACTGCCGCTGTTTATCGTCGCCGAGGATTTGCGCGCCGGCCGTCTAATCCATGTGCTGCCGCGCGAGACGCCAATACCAGACGCCATTTACGCCGTGTATCCGCAGCGGCGGCACAAGCTGCGGCGGCTCAGCGTCGTAGTAGAACATCTTCGCAATGCGCTGGCTGGCATACCGCCCTGGGAGCGGGACTTGTCCAGCCGCTAAGCGCGGGTGTTCGGATTTTCTCTAGCCAAACCGGGGCCCACGGATCCACACTCGCGGTGCTGTCCACCCACAATCGACTGAGGAGGAAGTCATGAGTGCATTCAAGTACAAGCGCCTGAACAAGGACGACGCGGCCCTGCTGCTGGTGGATCACCAAGCGGGGTTGATCTCGCTGGTGCAGGACTTCTCGCCCAGCGAATTCAAGAACAACGTGCTGGCCGTAGCCGCCTGCGGCAAATACTTCAAGCTACCCACGATTCTGACCACGAGTTTCGAGAACGGCCCGAACGGGCCACTGGTGCCGGAATTGAAGGAGATGTTCCCGAACGCGCCCTACATTGCGCGTCCTGGGAACATTAATGCCTGGGATAACGGGGACTTCGTCAAAGCGATCAAGAAGACTGGCCGCAAGCAGCTCATCATTGCCGGCGTGGTCACTGAGGTCTGCGTGGCCTTCCCCGCGCTTTCCGCCATCGAGGAGGGATACGACGTGTTCGTCATCACCGACGCCTCGGGTACTTTCAATGAGGTTACCCGCCACAGCGCCTGGCTGCGCATGCAGGCGGCCGGCGCGCAGATCATGAGCTGGTTCGGCATGGCCTGCGAATTACACCGCGACTGGCGCCACGACATCGAAGGTCTGGGCACGCTCTTCTCGAATCACATTCCCAACTACCGGAATCTGATGACGAGCTACTTCACTAAGAAGTAACGGCAAAGGCGCCGTCAGGCAGCGGCGGTGAAAGTCGGCGGTACCACACCAAGCCAGGCGGTGAGCGATGGTGAACCCTCGTGAACATGTTATGGCCGAAACAGATGCCGCCGCCGAGACAGCATCCGGGATCACTCGGCGGGACTTTTTGCAGCGCGCGCTCGCGGCGGGCGCGGCGTTAGTCGGCGGTGCTTGCGCCATGAATACCCTTGACCCGCAGGCCCAGGGCGGTAAGCGGGCCGCTCTTATCCTTACCAACGGCCGCATCACCACTTTGGATGCTGCCAAACCGAGCGCCACCGCGGTGGCCATCATGGATGGGCGCTTCCTCGCGGTGGGTAGCGACCAAGACGTTATGGCGTACCGCGGTCCGAATACCCGAACGATCTCAATAAGCATACGGTGATCCCCGGGCTCAATGACTCGCATACGCACCTCATCCGTGGCGGTCTTAACTTCGACATGGAGCTACGGTGGGACGGCGTGCCCTCTCTAGCCGACGCGCTACGCATGCTGCGCGAGCAGGTCCGACGCACGCCGCCGCCGCAGTGGGTACGGGTAGTCGGCGGTTGGTCCGAATTCCAGTTTGCGGAACGGCGCATGCCGACACTGGAAGAAATCAATGCGGCGGCACCGGATACGCCCGTGTTCATCCTCCATCTCTACGACCGCGCGCTGCTCAATCGGGCCGCGTTGAGGGCGGTCGGGTATACCAAGGACACGCCAGACCCGCTGGGCGCCGAGATCGAGCGCGATAAACAGGGTAATCCGACAGGCGTCCTCATCGCGCGGCCGAATGCCATGATCCTCTATTCCACGCTTGCCAAAGGCCCGAAGCTCGGCTTCGAAGATCAACTCAACTCCACGCGCCATTTCATGCGTGAGCTCAACCGCTTTGGTCGCACCAGCATTATCGACGCAGGCGGTGGTTATCAGAACTACCCCCAAGACTATCAAGTGATCGAGGAGCTGCACCGCCGCAGCCAGCTCACTCTGCGCATCGCCTACAACCTCTTCACCCAGCACCCGAAGCAGGAATATCAGGATTTCGCCGCTTGGGTGACAATGACGCAGCCGGGGAAAGGCGACGACTTCTACCGGATGAATGGCGCCGGCGAGATGCTGGTCTATTCAGCGTCCGATTTCGAGGATTTCTTGGAACCTCGCCCTGAGCTTGGGTCCTCAATGGAAGAGGAGCTCTACAAGGTCGTGCGTTTGCTCGTTGAACACCGATGGCCATATCGCCTGCATGCGACCTACGATGAATCCATCGATCGATTTCTCACGGTCTTCGAGCGGGTCAATCGTGACGTTCCCTATGGTGGGCTACGCTGGTTCTTCGACCACGCGGAAACGGTCACGCCGCGCAATCTAGAGCGAATCAAGTTGCTCGGCGGCGGCATTGCCATCCAGCACCGCATGGCGTTTCAAGGCGAGTATTTCGTCAAGCGCTACGGCGTGAAAGCTGCTGAAGAGGCGCCGCCGATTCGGCGAATGATGGGCATGGGTATACCGGTCGGGGCCGGCACGGATGCAACGCGAGTGGCGAGCTACAATCCGTTCGTGTCGCTCTATTGGTTGGTGACGGGTAAGACCGTCGGTGGCACATCTTTGTATCCCGAATTCAATCGGATGAGTCGGATAGAGGCGCTACGGCTCTATACGCTTGGCAGTAGCTGGTTCTCAGGAGAAGACGGGAAGAAAGGCGCGATCGTGCCGGGACACCTAGCGGATTTAGCCGTGCTTTCCGAGGATTATTTTTCGGTGCCGCAGGAGCGCATCAAACAGCTTGAATCGGTGTTGACCCTCGTCGGCGGCAAGCCGGTTTATTCGACAGCCGAGTTCGAACACCTTGACCCGCCGCCTTTGCCGGTGAGCCCCGACTGGTCGCCGGTCAAACTCTACCGCGGTTATGGCAATAAGGTCGTCCAGGGAGCGAGCTCGGCCTTGGCGCATCGCTCTCATCCGCTGGCATCGTCGCACGGCGCTCACACCGCCTGGGGCGAGCAAGAGCTTTGGGGACCCCTCGGCTGCGATTGCTTCGGGTTCTAACCTCCCGTGACATGGAGACTTCCCATCCACATTCAGTCGAGCATGTAGCGTATACCAACCGACCCCCATCGGCCTGGGCGCCGCTGCGACGTCCCCTGTTTCGCGCGCTCTGGATCGCGACCGTCGTCTCTAATATCGGGACTTGGATGCATGAGGTGGGCGCGAGCTGGCTCATGACCTCGCTTGCGCCCTCACCGCTGATGGTGGCACTGGTGCAGGCGGCGACGAGCTTACCCATGGTTTTCTTGGCGTTACCCGCGGGCGCACTGGCCGACGTCGTTGATCGTCGCCGTTATCTCATCGTCACGCAGCTTTGGATGCTCGTGACGGCGGCGCTCCTCGGCACGTGTACCTGGGTCGGCATGACGAACGCGTGGCTCCTGCTTGGCTTCACGTTCGCACTGGGCTGCGGCGCGGCGATGACCATGCCGGCCTGGGCGGCCATCGCCCCGGACCTCGTCCCGCGGGAGGAGCTTCAGGCCGCCGTCACCTTGAATGGTCTAGGCATGAACGTCGCGCGCGCGATTGGGCCTGCGCTCGCGGGCCTCATCGTCGCGGCGTTCGGGCCCGCCACGGTGTTTTTGCTAAACGCCGTGTCGTTTCTCGGCGTACTTGCCGTGCTGTTTCGCTGGCGGCGTATCCCCCGGGAAAGCACGCTACCGGCGGAGCGTCTCTTCGGCGCCATGCGCGCGGGGTTGCGCTACGCGCGCCATTCGAAAATGCTACAAGCGGTGCTTATGCGTGCGGCGGCATTCTTCCTATTTGCCAGTGCGCCGTGGGCGTTACTGCCCTTGCTCGTGCGCCAAGAGATCGGCGGCGGCCCGGATGTCTACGGTCTGTTCTTAACCGCGATTGGGGCGGGGGCCGTCGTCACCGCGTTTTTTCTACCGCGTATACGTACCAAGCTCTCGTGCGGTGCCTTAGTTGCACTGGCCACGATCATCTACGCGGTGGCCGCCTTGATGCTAGCGCAGGTGCGCAATGTGTACGCCTTGGATGCGGTCATGTTCGCGATGGGTGCGGGTTGGATCACGGTGATGTCCTCGCTCCAGGTCGCTGCACAAGCGGCGCTGCCCGGATGGGTACGGGCTCGGGGTCTGGCCTGTTTCATGGTCATCTTCATGGGCGGTATGGCGGGCGGCAGCGTGCTCTGGGGGCAGGTCGCAACCATCGTGGGTATGCCGCAGGCGCTCATCGCGGCGGCCGTCGGCGCGCTCTTCGGCGTGGCTTTGACCTGGCGCATTCGCCTCGGTGGTCACGAGGGCGTGGAGCTCGTGCCCTCCATGCATTGGCCCGCACCCTTGGTCGCCAAGGATCCGGAGATGGATCAAGGCCCCGTGATGATACAGCTTGAGTACCGTGTGGATGCCACGCACACGGAGCGATTTTTGAGCTTGATGCAAGCCTACCGAGAGATGCGCCGACGCGATGGTGCCTTTTTCTGGGAGTTATTTCGTGACACGGCGGATCCTTCGCGCTTCATCGAGTGCTTCATGGTGGAATCCTGGTTGGAGCACCTGTGCCAACACGAGCGCGTCACGGTGGCCGACCGCACGATTCAGGAGGAACTCAAGCGTTGTCTTTTGGGTGAGGACTATCCCCGTGTCTCCCACTATCTTGCGGAGCCTCTCCCTCGCACTCAGAGCCGCTGAATGGGATGTGCGCCTGAACTTACCGATTGCCGATCAGAAACGGCGCACCAACCGCGTTATCCCTACGCCTACGAGATTAAGCGCAAGCTGTGCACTCTGCGTTGGGGGAATGGTGGCGACAGTGGCTAACGCGGCACTAGCAGTCAGTCCGGAGGGGCCGCCCAAGTACCAAAAGCTTCGCTACGAGGAGGATTACCGCTACCTGCAGGATCCGAGCAAGCGGATTGATTGGTTCGATCCCATCAAGCACGTGCCCCTAAGTAAGGATGGGGATAACTATCTGTCCTTCGGCGGCCTTATCCGCGAGCGTTACGAGTAGATCCGTAACCCGCTGTGGGGCCAGGACCCGCAAGACAAACGCGGGGTATTCCTCCAGCGCTATATGCTCCATGCCGATGTCCATGCCGGAGAGTATGTCCGGGTCTTTGGCCAATTGCATAGTGCGCTTGAGAGCGGCCGCCGGGGCGGCCGGAGTCCGGTGGATGAGGATAAACTGGACCTCCAGCAAGCATTTCTCGACATCGCACTCCCGCTGAGCGAGGGTCGTACGCTCACGCTACGAGGAGGTCGCCAGGAGATGTCCTACGGTTCGGCACGTTTGATCGATGTACGCCAGGGACCGAATGTGCGTCGTAGTTTCGATGGGGCGCGCGCGCTTCTGCAGTGGCGGGACTGGAGGATCGACGGTGTTGTGGCCGCCCCGTGCGCAACAAAGTCGAGGTCTTCGATAACATCACCGACATTTCCCAGGCGCTCTGGGGCGTCTATGGTATGGGGAAGCTAGCCACCCTCTCCGGTGCCTCTGTCGATTGGTACTACCTGGGTTTCGAGGAGAGCTTCCGTCAAGAAGTGTGTAAATAAGTTCAGGCGGCCTTTCTGAGGGGGTCATCATTTTTTCGTATGCCATCGGCGAACGGGATGCCGCGATAGA
>MUGK01000059.1 GCA_002007425.1 Chromatiales bacterium USCg_Taylor
GATCAGATCGCGCAGGTGCGACATCATCTGACAGCCGTTACAGACGCCGAGCGCAAAGGTATCGGGGCGTTCGAAAAAGGCCGCGAATTCGGCCCGCGCGCGCTCGTTGTACACGGTGGCGCTGGCCCAGCCGCGCCCCGCCCCCAGGACATCGCCGTAGGAGAAGCCGCCGCAAGCGGCGAGACCGCGGAACGGAGCGAGGTTTCGGCGGCCGGAAATAATATCGCTCATGTGCAGATCGACGGTATGAAAGCCGGCGCGCTCAAACGCCGCGGCCATCTCGATGTGTCCATTCACGCCTTGCTCTCTTAGAATAGCCACCGCCGGGCGCGCCCCGGTCGCGACCGCCGGCGCATGCTCGCGTGGATCGTAGCCGACTCGAAGACTCAGGCCCGGGTCCGCGAGATCGGATAGGAGATCGAATTCCTGGCGGGCACAGATCGGGTTGTCGCGTAGGGCCTGCATGCGGTAGCTGGTCTCGGACCATAGACGCTGCAGGCCGGCGAGATCGGATCGGTAAATGTCGTGATCCTCATGGCGGATAATAAGCGCCGGCGCATCGATAGGAGCACCGATCACGTGCACATGCGCGGCCAGCGTCCCGTGGGCGTGAAAGGCCTCCGACACGCCTTCGAGGTCCTCGCGGCGCACCTGTAATACCGCCCCTAACTCTTCGTTGAAGAGGATCGCGAGCGGGTCTCCTCGGAGCGCATCGATCTCGATGCGCACGCCGCGACGGCCCGCGAGCGCCATCTCCATGAGAGTCACGAACAAACCGCCATCGGAGCGGTCGTGGTAGGCGAGGATGATCCCCATCTCATTGAGCACTTGGACCACTTGAAACAATGCCTTGAGATCCTCGGGGTCGTCGAGGTCGGGAGGCGTATCGCCCAACGCGCTATAGACTTGCGCCAGGCACGAGCCGCCGAGCCGGTTGCGGCCCCGGCCGAGATCCACCAAGAGCAATACCGTCGGCTCATCACAAAGCTGGATCTGCGGTGTGAGCGATTGACGAACATCGGCCACCGGTGCGAAGGCCGAGACGATAAGCGACTGCGGCGCCGTCACCGACCGCTCTCCCTCGGCCTCCTGCCAGACTGTTTTCATGGACAGTGAATCCTTGCCGACCGGGATGGCGACGCCGAGGGTCGGACAAAGTTCCATCGCGACGGCGCGCACGGCATCGTAGAGGCGCGCGTCTTCACCCGGATGCCCTGAAGCCGCCATCCAGTTGGCGGAAAGTGCGACGTCGGATAGCCGCGGAATACGTGCCGCGATGATGTTAGTAATGGCCTCGGCGACGGCCATGCGCGCCGCGGCCGGCGCATCGATCAAGGCGATCGACGCGCGTTCGCCGATGGCCATTGCCTCGCCGGTAAAACTCAAGAACGAGCTGGCGGTAACCGCGCAGTCAGCCACCGGAATCTGCCAGGGCCCTACCATTTGATCGCGAACCACCAACCCCGACACCGTGCGATCGCCGATCGTAATGAGGAAGCGTTTGTCGGCGACCGCGGGTAAGCGCAGGACGCGTTCCACTGCATCCCTGAGATCGAGATCCCGCGCCGAAAACGGCGCGAACAAGGGCTGCAAACGCTCGGCCCGTTGGGTGATCCCGGGCGGGCTGCCCAGCAACACGCGCAACGGGAGATCCACGGGTGTCTCTCCGCCGTCGCGAACGACCAGATCGCGTGCTTCGGTGGCCTCGCCGATGACGGCGTGGGGACAGCGCTCGCGCGTGCAGAGGGCTTCGAGGCGATCGAGATCCTCGGGATTGATCGCGAGCACGTAACGCTCTTGAGCTTCGTTACACCAAAGCTCCAAGGGCGAGAGGCTGGGATCCGCGCTAGGAATAGCGCCTAGATCGAGACGCCCGCCGCGAGCGCTTTGATCCAAAAGCTCGGGGACCGCGTTCGAGAGCCCGCCCGCGCCCACGTCATGGATGGCTAGGATAGGGTTGTGCCGCCCGAGGGCGCAACAGCTATCCAAGACTTGCTGGCAGCGGCGCTCCATCTCGGCGTTGTCGCGTTGTACCGAGCCGAAGTCGAGCGCTTCATCCCCCTGGCCCGCGCTCAGGGAGGATGCGGCGCCGCCTCCCAGACCGATGAGCATCGCGGGTCCGCCGAGGACGACGATCTTGGCCCCGGGCGGGATGGTTTCTTTGTGGATATGTTGCAGGCGAATGCTCCCGAGTCCCCCGGCCAACATGATTGGTTTATGATAGCCTCTCATTTCACTGCAGCCGGGCAGGGCTTGCTCGTAGGTGCGGAAATATCCGCACAAGGCCGGTCTTCCGAACTCGTTGTTGAACGCCGCGGCGCCGATGGGCCCTTGCAGCATGATGTCCAAGGCAGATGCGAAGCGGCCTGGATGTCCGTAGTCGCGTTCCCAGGGCTGTATAAATCCTGGGATCTTGAGGTTCGAGACCGAGAATCCGATCAATCCGGCCTTGGGCTTGGCACCGCGCCCGGTGGCGCCTTCATCGCGGATCTCGCCGCCCGCCCCAGTGGCGGCCCCGGGAAAGGGTGAGATCGCGGTCGGGTGGTTATGGGTTTCGACCTTGATCGTGATGCCGGCGGATGCTTGCGCATAAGCATAAGACTGCGATGTGGGGTCGGCGAGAAACCAAGGGGCGTCGTAAGCGCGTATTACTGCTGCGTTGTCCCGGTAGGCCACCAACACCCGCGCTGGATTGCGCGCATGGGTCGTGCGGATCATGTCGAATAAGGAATGCTGTTGCGGGGTATCATTCAGGACCCAGCGCGCATTGAAGATCTTGTGCCGGCAATGCTCGGAATTGGCCTGCGCAAACATCATAAGCTCGACGTCCGTCGGATTGCGGCCGAGATCCAGAAACGCCCCTAAGAGATAGTCCATCTCAGCGGCTGACAGCGCCAGGCCGAGTTGCCGGTTCGCGCGTTCCAAGGCAGGGCATCCCTCGCGGATAAGGTCCACGGTTTCCAGCGCTTTCGGCGCCGTGTGTGCGAACAGCCTGGACGCATGATCAAGATAGAACCCGGCCTGCTCGGTCATGCGATCATGGAGCAGCGGCGCGATCCGAAGGAGCGTTTCTCGTTCGAGAGAGGCGGGATCTTGGGAGCGAAAATACCAGCCGGTTCCGCGCTCGAGGCGCAGGATGTTGTCCAAGCCGCAAACCCGGGCGATTTCCGTGGCCTTGCTCGACCACGGTGAGACGGTGCCAGGACGCGGCGTCACTAACAGCGCTTCGGGGCGCGGGGCGGCGCGCACCGCCCCGGCGCCCAGAATGCTCATCAAGCGCTGGTGCTCGGCACTGGATAGAGGTTCAGAGACGAGCGCGAAGTACGCCGTCTCGGCGGCCAAGGACGTGACGGCCGGCACGAGGGCGCGCACCGAGGCAAGGAGTCTTTCCAAGCGAAACGCGGGGTAGGACGCGGGAGCGACGAAACTTTGGAGCCTCGCCGGCCCAACGAGCGTCACAGGGACAAGCGGCGCAAGTTAGGATCGGGTAGGGCGGTTTGCCACAGCTCGTCGAATCGGCGCAGCAATTCCTTTGCGACATCGGGAGCATGAAAATTAGCCACGCCTTCGTAACGGTCCGAGAGCGGGCTACGGACGTATCCCTTCTGGTCCGCGATGAGCATGCTTTCGTTATAGTTCCTATGTTCGGGCGGGGGGGTGCGCAGCTCGAAGAAACTACTCAGGCGCAGCGCCAGCTCGACCAGCCTGTGAACGCGGTGGAGGAGGGGCGAGGGATCAAGGATGAGGATCCTGATTTTCACGCTGCGGCTTCTTAGCGCGAGACTCTTAAATGCGTCCACCATGTCCCGCTCATTAAAAATCAGCGGGTCCAAATGGCGGCTTACAATGTCGATCGTCCTCCGGCTTTGCGTCACCATGCGCAGCATCGCCTGGCGCTGGTCGCCGCGCGTGGCGAGCTTGATCGGCACGCGAGTCTGCCCCAGGGTATGTTCTTGGAACGCCGTTCGGGTTGTGTCTGCTGCCGGCATGGGACTCTGAGCTTATGAAGAAATCTGCTGCGCTCGGGATCTCGCGTTCCGGCGGTGCTCGAAATCCTCATGTATTTCAATATACACTGCGGTTTCTGCGCTCCGGCGGAACGCGACCTCTCTTCGCTCGCGACGATTTTTTCATAAGCTCTCTGGGCTCATCCTCACGGCTTAAATCGATAACGCCTGCTCGGTTGCGTTGCCGGTATAATTCGCGGGATGGAGCGCCCGCAGTCGTTCTTTCTCCGGCTCGGGGATGGCCAAGGTCCCGATAAAGGCGTGCAGCTCCTCGCGGTCGATGCGTCGGCCGCGGGTGAGCGCTTTTAGTTGTTCATACGAATCGCCGATCCCATAACGGCGCATGACCGTTTGTACCGCTTCGCCCAGAAGCTCCCAGGCGTCGTCGAGATCGCGGCTTAGGGCGCTCGCGTCAACCTCGAGTTTCGCCAGTCCCCTGAGACAGGATTCATAGGCGATCACGCTGTAAGCAATGCCTACGCCGAGATTGCGCAGCACCGTTGAATCGGTAAGATCGCGCTGCCAGCGCGAGACGGGCAGCTTTGCAATGAGGTGCTCACAGAGCGCGTTGGCAAGCCCTAAATTGCCCTCGGCGTTCTCGAAATCGATGGGATTGATTTTGTGCGGCATCGTGGAAGAGCCGACCTCGCCAGCAACCGGTTTCTGCCGGAAATAGCCGAGCGAAATATACCCCCAGGTGTCGCGGCAGAGGTTAATGAGAATGGTGTTGAAACGCGTTAAGACGGATAAGAACTCGGCGAGGTAGTCATGGGGTTCGATCTGGGTGGTGTACGGGTTATGTTCGAGCCCGAGGCTTTCGATAAAGGCACGCGCGATCGCCGGCCAGCCGACGCCGGGATAGGCCGCGAGATGCGCATGGTAATTCCCGACCGCGCCGTTGAATTTTCCGAGCAGCGGAGTTTCCTTTAACTGCCGGTACTGGCGCTCGAGCCGGTGAGAGAAATTGGCGATCTCCTTTCCGAGCGTCGTCGGCGAAGCGGGTTGGCCGTGGGTTCGGGCAAGCATGGCGGCCGCGGCGAACCGGTGTGCGAAACCGACCAAGGTCTGTATGAGCTGCTCCCATAACGGCAGGATCGGGTGGCTGCGCGCCGCGCGCAGCATCAAGGCATAGGCCAGGTTATTGATGTCCTCGGAGGTGCAACCGAAGTGTAGGAACCCGCTCACCGCCGCAAGCTCCCGGTGTGCTTCAAGGCGTTCTCTCAGGAAATACTCGACGGCCTTGACGTCGTGATTGGTGCTCGCTTCGATGGCTTTGACTCTTTGCGCATCGCGCAGGCTAAAGCCGTCGATGAGCCCGTTCAACCAGGCATTCGTATTGGCGCTGAAGGCGGGCACCTCCGAAAGCTCCGGAGACGCCGATAGCGCTTGTAACCACCGGATCTCCACCTGAACACGATACCGAATCAGGCCGTACTCGCTGAAAATAAGCCGCAACTCCGCGGTTTTTTCGGCGTAGCGGCCGTCTATGGGTGAAATCGCCGTGAGCGCTGATAGATCCATGGATGTTTCCCGGCAGCGCGTAGCTTAGAGGTCTGGCTCACCCCGATACGCCGCCGCGAGTCTTCGAATCGCGCGTCCGGTTGGCCGGTAACCCTGCTGAGCCGGCTCTCGCCTTTGCAATTTTGCGGGCAACATATAAGTCACGCGCTTGCCTTACACTCGGGTCTTTGGGGGCAATGCCCGCTGCTCGGTAGAGATACAGCGCGGCCTCGTCAAGGTGATTTCGGCTGATTTTCTGGTACGCCATGTCCACGTACTTGTCCACGATCGCCCGAAGGCCGCGAATCGCCTCCTGATTTCGAGGCTCCACTTGCAATACCTTCCGGTACTTTGCAAGGGCGTTGTTGTCTTGCGGTGTCGTCAAGCGATAAGCTGCGACATCATTCCCCGCCCGCGCCAGCAGCGTAGCCACGGATGGTCCGGCGTCGGTTTTCGTGGCGTTCTTTGGCTGCGCCGGCCGCGGTTTGGCCGGTCCAGGTTTCGCAAACACCTGCAATAAATCCGCGTTGATTTCATCGTGAAGAGGTTCTTCAACCACGGTGGGATCGACGTTTAGCGCGGCGAGCGAACTTGGGGGAGGGGGTTTAGAGGAGGGCGAGGTTGAGCTTATTAAAGAGGCAAGCGTCGGCGCGTGATCGATTGGTGTTGGCGCAAGCAACCATATCGATCCGATGCCGGCAAGAATTACCGCCGCGGCCCGCAAGAGCTCGATTGCCGCGCGCCGCTGCCGCCATTGATACAGCGCGCCGGCGACGCCGGGACGGTGAGCATTCTGTTGCCTTTCCGGTGCAAAGGCCACGGCATCGGTCATTAACTGAAGTTCCGACGGTAGGGTGTCGGGTTCAGTGGGGTCGGTCGGAGATTCATCTACCGCCGTCGCTTGCGCAAGGCATGGTAAGTCCTCGGCGGGGCCGTAAGCATCGAAGGCGCAACGCCACGCATCGATGCTCTGGGGGCGATCGCCGGCTTTGAACTCCAATGCCTGATCGACGGCCCGCAAAAATTGGGTCGAATATTTGCCGTTGGCATTTCCGACCGCCCGCAAAAAAGGATCCGACGCACCATGCACAATGGCTTCGGCGCGTGCGATTGCCGATTGGGGTATGACCCCTGTCGCAGCCCGATATAAGGTCGCCCCAAGACCGTAGATGTCGGTCCACGGCCCTTGGTTGTCACCGGAACTGCTGTACTGTTCGATCGGCGCGTACCCTGGCGAGACTAGGTTGGTCACGGTTTGAGGATCGCTGACGATTAATTGCCGGGCCGATCCGAAATCGAGGATGACCGCCGTACCGTTGGCCCGGACGAAGAGGTTGCTCGGTTTAATGTCCCGATGCACGAAACCCTTCTGGTGCATGGTCTCCAAACCTTCAAGCAAGGGGAAAAGCAGCTTCCGCAACTCGCCCTCGCTTAAGGTACCGCGGCGGGCCAATGCCGATTGCAGGCTTTCCCCGCGCTCATAGTTCATGGTGAGGTAGGCGGTATTGTTCGCCTCGAAAATATCCTCGACTCGGACGATATTCGGGTGCCGGAACCGATCTAAGTTTTCCGCTTCGGCTATAAATCGCGCCAAGCCCTGTGCATAGTCGTCAGCGAGCGCATCGGAGAGCGGCTGCAGGCACTGGTCGGCTTCACGCCGCGCGACCTGAGGGGGAAGATATTCTTTAACGGCAACGAGGTTACCGGTGTTGAGATCTTCGCATAGATAGGTAATGCCGAAGGTGCCTTGGCCGAGCACGTCTTGCACCCGGTACCAGAGCAATTCGTAACCGACCTGCAAGGCCTCGCGATACTCCTTTATTTTTACATGCATAGGTTGAAAAACCTATTGTAACTGCGTGACGACCCAAGGATGATAAGGCATCATACTACCGCAACCCTGCACGATATCTCAATTACCCTGTCCTGCGCAGGGAGGGAATGAACCACGTTGGATCGTATGCGAGCGCCGCGCGCGTGAAGAGGAGTCGACAATTTCAAATATCTTTGGGTAGTAATAAGATGCATTATGAATGTTGAAGCAGCGGTGATGGCGCGCTACAGCGAAGGGGCGCGAGGGCGGCAAGAATCGCTCTGTTGCCCGGTAGCTTACGATCGGGACCTCTTAGCCCTCTTGCCCGATGAGATCGTCGAGCGGGATTACGGTTGCGGCGATCCAACGCGTTATGTCCGGACGGGCGACGCGGTGCTCGATCTCGGCAGCGGCGCCGGCAAGCTGTGTTATCTGATGGCCCATCGCGTCGGCCGGGAAGGGCGGATCATTGGCGTTGACATGAACGCCGAGATGCTCGGCCTGGCGCGTAAATACCGCGGCGAGATGGCCGCGAAGTTAGGCGGGGATCGGGTACGGTTCGTCAAGGCCCGGATCCAGGACTTGGCCTTGGATCTCGAAGCCGTCGAGGAGTATCTCGCCACACGTCCAGTGCACTCATTGTCCGACCTACAGGATTTCGAGAGCTGGCAAAGGAAAATGCGGAGCGCAGATCCGCTGATCCCCGATGCCTCCGTCGATCTCGTGGTCTCGAATTGCGTGCTCAACCTAGTGCGCGACCAAGACAAGCTGCAGCTCATCCGCGAGATTTTCCGGGTGCTCAAACCGGGAGGGCGGGTAGCGATTTCGGATATCGTCTGCGATGAACCCGTCCCGGCCGTACTCAAGGAGGACCCAATGCTCTGGAGCGGCTGTGTCTCGGGAGCCTTCCAGGAAGAAGAGATGTTAGCGGCGTTTACCGACGCGGGATTTCTGGCCGTGCGCTATGATCAATGGGGACAGGAGCCGTGGCGGGTCATTGCGGGGATCGAATTTCGAGCCGTGACCCTAACCGCCATCAAGGGCGAGGGCACGCCGTGCCTCGACGTGGGTCAAGCCGTGATCTATCAAGGCCCTTACGCTTCGGTCAGCGACGATGAAGGCCACCTTTATCCCCGCGGGGCGCGCATTGCCGTGTGTGAACGCACCTACCGCTTGCTGACCGCCGGACCTTACCGTGAGGACTTTATCGGCATTAACCCGGGAATTCCGCGCGCCGTGGTCCCGTGGTGCGCCCCGGCGGGCACACGGCGGCCCGCGGCGGAGACCAAGGGCGCGGCCGTGACCATTGCCTCCGCCGCGCCGGGTTGCTGCTGATCGAGCGTGGCCGCGATACGATGGAGACCTTGCAGGGAATAAAGCGGTCAAGTCTTTAAGTATAAGAATACTGATTATGTTGTTTGATGTCGTTGTCGAAAAGGACTCGGCTGGGTATTTCGTTGCGTCGGTGCCCGCGTTACCGGGCTGCCATACTCAGACGAAGGCGCTCGATGAGTTAATGGAGCGTATGCGTGAAGCCATCGAGCTTTGTCTTGAGATCTCGTAGATCTCGTAGAAAGATTTGCCATGCGGCGGGAGTGTTTCGAAATGTGGCGTAAACGTTGGCCGTAACCGGCGCAGCGTCAACGGCGCGGCGCTGGCACGGCGTCCGTGCTGAGCGAGAGGTACGCCGCAAACCGTACAAGCTACCTGATAGCAGTCCTAATCAGCCGAGAGGAAGAAGATGTCGGGTGAACCCATGACGCCTGCGGCCGTCATCTTCTCCTTCAAATCCGTGGACGCTGCGAAAGCCTTCGCCTTTGCTACGTCGGAGGCCTCGAACAACAAGAAGATTTCATTCGGATCATCGACGTTGTGCCAAAGGTGGAGATCTTTCAACCCCGCCGCTGCACGGGTTTGCCGGTGCGCGTCATACGCTGGCTTCCATTTGCCGAAGTCTTGGACTCTGTGTCGAATAAGCATGTAAGCCATGTTCAGTCTCCTTTCGTGTTTAAGTGGAACTGATGTTCCTGGCTAAGCCATTGAGAGGCAGAGAGAGTTGGGAGTGTGTATAAGTATTGCGAACCTGGCCCCTTTTGTCGACGATCAGCGCCGCGTGGCGGTCAGGCGATAGACGTTCCCATCGAGCGCCGTCACGAACAGCGCCCCGGTCTCGCTCTCGCCGAAGGAGCTGATCGGAAGGTCCGTCTCGGCCATCAAGACCTTGCGCTGCCGCGCCGCGCCTTCCGCGACCACGGACCAGATCTCCCCGGAGCAGACATCGGAGAAGAGATAGGCCCCGCGCAGGATCGCGATCGGCCCGCGGTACACATAACCGCCGATCACGGCGCAGCCCTCCGAGTGGTCGTAGACCGTGAGGGGGGCCTGTTTGCCGGCCCGGTTGCAATCGCTCGGGGGTTGGAAACATGCGCGGCCCTCCAGGAGGCGCCAGCCGAAGTTGACGGCGCGCCCCCCGCCGCTCGCCTGAGTCGCCCGGTCCACCTCCTCGAAGCGGTTCTGGCCGACGTCCCCGATCCAGAGATCACCGCTCCGGCGGTCGAACGAAAACCGAAACGGGTTGCGCAATCCGCGCGACCAGATCTCGCGTTTGAAGGTCGTGCTCGTCGCATGCGGGTTGGTCGGGGGAATGCGGTAGGCGAGCCCGCCCGAGCGGCCATCCACGTCGATCCTGAGGAGCTTCCCGAGCCGACTGGTCCGCGACTGGGCGTGGTTATCCGGATCGCCTCCCCCTCCACCATCGCCGGTGGCAATGTAGAGCAGGCCATCTTCCCCGAACGCCAGCATCCCGCCATTATGATTCGCATGCCTCCGGTGGGGGACCCGCAGCAGGCGGCGGAACGAGCCCAGGAGCGCCCGGTCGCGGTTCCTCACGCTCGCGCGCATCTCGGCGATGATGAGGTCGCCGCTCCCTGGCTCGGTAAAGAAGAGATAGAACTTGCGGTTCCGCACGTGCTCGGGATGGAAGGCGAGACCGAGCAGGCCGCGCTCACCTCCCGACAGGACTCTCGACTGCAGGTCGAGGAACGGGATGGGCAGGACCTGGCCGCGTTTCGAGATCGTGACGACGCCGCGCTGCTCGACGATGAACAGTCGCCGTGAGCCGTCACCGGCATGGGTCAAGAATATGGGATCGACGAACCCCGTCATCGCGGTCACCAGCCCCACCTCGACCTGGGCGAAGTCCGGCGCACGCGCACTCGTGCCTGATGCGAGTGCGCTGGGTTCGGTGAGTGAGGCGGCTCGCGCGGGGCAGACTACTGCGAGCGAGAGGGCCGCGACCGCCGTCAGGGCCACTCGAAGACCGTGGGGCATCCTATCCATCGGCCCGGATCGGCACCGGGGGTGGGGCGATGCCGGCCCTTCGAGTAACGCAGTGCGGTGGCATGGTCATCGGAGTATGACAGCAAGCGCAAGGCAGCGCCTGGATCGTGACGGAACTCTGCTGCGCGAAGAAAGTGAGGGCCGGCCCGGCAGCCGGCCCCGAGTCGCTATGACCTGTTTACGGCAGGTTGACGGTCGGATCCTTGAAGATATCCCCGTCCGATTCGAAGATAGCCGTCCGGCCGTCGATCGATCTCAAGAACACCAGAAGGTTACTCGCACCAGCAAGGCCCTGGATGGTACCGCCGCCCGGGAGTTGGTGCGTAGCGAAGACCTCCTCCAGGGTCTGGGCAGCGCCGTCGTGAAAATAGGGAGCGTGGAAGTTCACGCTAAGGACCGAGGGGACGTTGAATCCGAGCGTCCCGAGCGCCTGCTGGCCGATCGCGCCTCCCGCGCCGCGGATCTCGATGGCGTCGCTCGCTCCGCCGGTGAGAAAGGTCCCGATGTCCTCCAAGAACCGGAGAGTGCCGGTATCGACGCCACTAGGAGGGGCCCCCCCACCGTTATACTCGACGACCTGGTTCGCCGTGACCGTCAAGAGCGGATCACGCGGCAAATCTCCCACGACGAAGGCCTTCGTCAGCGCCGGGTTGTTCAGGTAGAAGACTTGGCTCTTGGTCCATTTGGCCCCACCGTGGCAAGAGGCGCAGTTATTGACGAATACTGTGGCCCCCGCGCTAACTGCCGTGGCGTCGCCCTGCGGGACGTTGAACGGGCGCACGGTTTGTGCCCACAGCGTCTCGAAGTCCAGCGCCTCGCTCGCGCCCTGGGAGATGCCGTGGTCGTAAATGGCGGGGTTAGCCGGCGTTGCGGCCCCTAAGGTGAGACACTGACCGGGGGCGGTTACGTCGCTCGCGAAGCCGCAGCCACCTTGTACAGCGCGCGAGTTGCCGTTGAAGTCCGTGACGCTGTCGCGCGCGGCGCTATAGTTGTTGATGCGGGTGTCGTGCGCCCCGTTGATCTTGGAGTACAAGGCATCGAGCGGGAGGGTGTTACGAGGCCCGTCGGGGAATATCCAGGTCACGCCATCCGAGAGCCCGGCCGGATGGCAGGAGCACAGGTGCTCCAGGCGTCCTTGGACTGCTTGTTGCGGAAGCTGAGCGGGACGATGTCGCGGATCTGCTGTCCCACCAAGCCGTTATCGGGTACCCCGAGACCCGTGAAAAACACGAGCTGCCCGAGAAGCACAGCGTGTTCGTGGCTGCCCGGTTTCGGCGGCTCGGACGAGGGGACAT
Source organism: Chromatiales bacterium USCg_Taylor (assembly GCA_002007425.1). GTDB lineage: Bacteria > Pseudomonadota > Gammaproteobacteria > JACCXJ01 > JACCXJ01 > USCg-Taylor. Next base: position 11,955 of record MUGK01000059.1, read on the forward strand.
TCAGGGCAATGGTGTCGCCGTTGCTATTGATGTCGAGCACGGACACCGAGTGGCCGACCTCGTTGTTCACGTACGCGAAACGTCCGCGGACCGCGATCCCGGTCGGTATGTTGCCGGTCTGGAAGCGCACGACGTTGTTAGGTGCTCCGATGTCGAGCTTCCCGCCTTGCAGGACTGCCTTGATTACGTAGTTGCCGCCGCGGCTCACGATGAAGAAGGCACTGCCGTTCGCTTTCGCGTCGATGGCCACGATGTCGTTGCCGAAGAGTCTGCCAAGACTTGCGGTGGGGTTAGCGGGCGCCGCCTCGGTGTCGATTTGGTCGTTCAGATTGACGTGCTCGGCGAAGCGCTCATCCCGTGTCGGAGTATCGACCACATGGACTAGTACTTCGTCACAGAAATATGCTTACACATCATGCCAACTCCAAGTCGAAGCGCTTCCACCGGAAGGCGACGGGCTGCTCGTTCATTTCGGCGAT
>MUGK01000060.1 GCA_002007425.1 Chromatiales bacterium USCg_Taylor
AGAATGGAACGTGCCCCCCTGTAGCCGAGTGACCGTAACCTTCGTCAACGATGACGATGTTCGCCACCAATGGATGCTGCACGGGCTACCGAAATATATACATCCCCAAGGGATGTTTCACCTCGAAGTCACGGGGCCGGGTGAGAAAAGCGGGACGTTTATCGTGCCGAGCGGCGACAAGACGTATTTCGTGCATTGCGATATGGCACAGCACACGGAAAAGGGCTTGAAGGCGCAACTCAAAGCGGGCGCGGGAAATATGGACTTGCCGAGCATTCCCGGCTTGACTGCCACCATCAACGTGGACAACTACCCGATTGACTGGGGCGCGGGCTCGGTCGGAATGGTGCTGACGGCAGGATTCGCCGGGGCTTTTCTTGGGGTTTTCTGTTTGAGCCGCGCGGCGGGACTCTAGCGATTGCTCTCCCGGCAGCGAGTCCTGGAAAGCGCCGGGGGACTCTCAGAGTCCCCCAACGTGTTCAGCGCGATGTCTTACTGATTGACGGATGGTTGCTTTGCTTGTTCCTCTTCAGTTATAGGCGCGTTCGTCGAACCCTGGGTGTTAGACGATTCGGGCGGGTCATACCCGCAAGCCCCTAGGTTCAATGAAAGCAACGCAAGGGCCAGAAGCTTGAGAATGCTAGTCATAGTAAATGCCTCCTCATAATCTCGGTTTTTTATTGATGAGCAGCCACCTGGGTTAAGGTGGAGCAACTAAAGGATAGGCAATCGCCCTTCATTTCTCAATAGGCAGGTTAGCGTTTCGCCAACATTGCTAAGTCTACATCATTTTCGTTAAATTAGAAGGAGAGAAGTTTCCGAACGCATCCGGGGTCCGGCAACGAGGCCGCCGGGACGCGTTTGAATAACAATAAAACCGCATCCTCGCAGAAAAACGATAGGGGAAGACTTATGAAGATCGCCGTACCCAAAGAATGCGCGGCCGGAGAACAGCGTGTCGCGATCGTTCCCGAGGTTGTCGCGCGCTTTGGAAAGCTTGGGGTCGAAGTCCTTATCGAAGAGGGGGCGGGCTCTGCCGCCCATCAGCCGGATCAGGCGTACACGGCGGCCGGTGCCACGGTCGTCCAGGACGCGGAACGGCTTTACCGCGAGGCGGATGTCGTGCTTCGCGTCCAGCCTCCAATGATCGAAGAGGCGCACCGGCTTCGAGAGGGGGGTATCGTCGTGGGGTTCATGGCGCCCCATAGGAGCACGGAGCTCGTGAAGGTGTTTCGGAAGCGTAAGATCACGAGCTTGGCCATGGAGCTTATTCCCAGAATTTCCAGGGCCCAGTCGATGGATGCGCTGTCCTCGCAGGCATCGGTGGCAGGGTATAAAGCGACGCTCATGGCCGCTTACCGGCTCAGCAAGTTCATGCCGATGCTCACCACGCCGAGCGGGACCATCCGTCCGGCAAGATTTCTCATCATCGGCGTGGGCGTCGCCGGTCTGCAGGCGATCGCGACGGCCCGGCGCTTAGGCGCGATCGTTGAAGCTTACGATGTACGCCCGGCCACCAAGGAGCAGGTGCAGTCTCTGGGCGCCAAGTTCGTCCAAATGGACATTCAAGCTGATGCCGCCGGTGGCTATGCCCGGGAGCTTACCGAAGAGGAGAAGCGACGGCAGCAGGAACTGATTGCTAAGCACGTGGGCCAAGCCGACGTGGTGATCACGACCGCCGCGATTCCCGGGCGTCCGGCTCCAAAAATCATTACCCGGGCCATGGTGGAAGCCATGAAACCCGGGTCCGTGATCATCGATTTGGCGGCGGAAAGCGGCGGCAATTGTGAACTGACAAAACCCGACAAGGGCGTAAAATTTCACGATGTCGAGATCTGCGGGCCGGTCAATATGCCGAGCACGCTTCCGGCGCACGCGAGCGAACTGTACGCTAAGAACATGTTCAATCTGGTGGCGCTGATGGTCAAAGACGGCAAGCTCGAACCCGATTGGGATGACGAAGTCTTGCGAGACAGCACATTAACACGCGATGGGGACATCAAGCACGGTCCAACGCGCGCTCTAGTCGAAGGAGAATAACAATGATCGAAGGCTTCGTTGCACTTTACATCTTCATGCTGGCGGCCTTTACGGGTTATGAGGTCATTAGCCGTGTCCCGGTGATTTTGCATACCCCGCTCATGTCCGGCTCGAACTTCGTGCACGGGATCGTGCTGGTCGGCGCCATGGTTGCCTTGGGTAAAGCGGACCCCGGCAGCAGCCTCGAGTTGGCGATCGGGTTTATCGGTGTAATCCTGGCCGCCGGTAACGTGGTTGGCGGCTACGTGGTGACCGAACGTATGCTCGAAATGTTTAAGAGCAGTAAGAAGAACAAATAAGGAAAACCAATGAATACGCTCATCCAAATCGCCTATTTTAGCGCCGCGGTCTTGTTTATTCTCGGATTAAAGCGCATGAGCTCGCCCGTCACCGCCCGGGATGGGATCGTATGGGCCGGCGTGGGTATGGGGGTCGCAATCCTCATCACGTTCTTTTGGGACGGCATGCAGAACTACCTTCTGATGATCACGGCCATCGCGATCGGCTCGGGCGCCGCCTGGGTATCCGGCAAACGCGTGCCGATGACCGCGATGCCCGAGATGATCGCCTTGTACAATGGCATGGGAGGGGGGGCCGCGGCGGCCATCGGCGCCGTGGAGTTGCTGAAGGGCGAGACGCATGGCTTTGTCGTCCTCGGGCTCGCCGCGATCGGCGGAGCGATCGGCGCCGTGTCGTTCTCGGGCTCGCTGGTCGCCTTCGGCAAGCTCCGGGATCTGGTCAAGCGCGGTGGGTTGTTCCCGAAAGACAAGCAAAAGCAGATTAATATCTACGTGCTGGGCGCTCTCGCGGCGCTCGGTTTATTCATGGTGATAGGCAAGCCCTTCGTTGTCGTCATCCTTGCGTTTTTCCTGCTGGCGCTCGCTTTCGGCGTGATCATGACGATGCCGATCGGCGGCGCGGACATGCCGGTGCTCATCTCGCTCTATAACGCCTTGACGGGACTCGCGGTCGCTTTCGAAGGCTTGGTGCTCGACAACGCCGCCATGATCATCGCCGGCACCGTGGTGGGCGCGGCCGGCACCTTGCTCACGCAATTGATGGCCAAGGCCATGAACCGCTCGCTCACCAACGTGTTGTTCTCCGGTCTCGGCACGGTCGAGACCCAAATCAGCACGGAGGCGATGGCGGGCAGCATGAAGGCCATCGAGGCCAGCGACGTTGCGGTGATGATGGCCTTCGCGGAGAGGGTAATCATTGTTCCCGGATATGGTATGGCCGTAGCCCAGGCCCAGCACAAGATCTGGGAACTGGCTGTGCTTTTGGAGGCGCGTGGCGTTAAGGTCAAGTTTGCCATCCACCCGGTCGCAGGCCGTATGCCGGGGCATATGAACGTGCTGTTGGCCGAGGCCGGGGTGCCTTACGATAAGATTTACGACCTCGAGGAGATCAACGTCGAGTTTCCGCAAGCGGACGTGGCCTTGATCATCGGCGCCAACGATGTGGTGAATCCCGATGCGCGCACCAATAAGTCGAGCCCCATCTATGGGATGCCGATCCTCGATGCCGATAAAGCCAGGAACGTCATTGTCATCAAGCGCGGCCGGGGTACGGGCTTCTCGGGCGTCGAGAACACGCTCTTTTATGCCGACAACTGCCGGATGCTCTACGGGGATGGGCAGAAGATGGCGTCGGAGCTTATCCACGGGGTCAAAGCCCTGTGAGCGGGTTGCGACGATCCAACAGCGAAAGTGGGCTTTCTGCAAGTGTGTTGTTTATGAACCTACGAACGGGAGGGGGCTCCGTCGGGTTAAAACAGCGCACTTGACACAGACACGGAGGTTTTTGTACGCTAACTGTCACCTACGTTTGGTTTATCCGCGATGTAGCATCAATACAACAGAAACCTAAGCTGTATGGTTCACATAAACAAGGGGGTCGCTATGAAACGAGGGTGGGAAAATTTATTACACGGTGTGGTCGCCGGGCTCGTGTTACCGGCGGTAGCCTCTGTCTATCCGCACACGGCAGCCGCCCAAGATCGGACGGGCGAGGTGCAGAATCGCCTGCAAGAGATGCAGGAGGAGATGAGGGCGCTGCAGCAGGAACTGCAACAAATGAAGTCCAGAGAGCAAGCGCAAGAGCAACATATGCAGCAGATGCATGCGGACGATGACGCCAAGCACAAACAGCTAGAAGAGGGGGTCAGGACCGCCGAGATGGCGCCGTCTCATCGTAAAAGGCAAAACATGGTGTTCTTCCGCGGCGGTTTCACGGACTATGTAAACGATGCGCGGGGATTCGAGTCGTTCACGGATACCCATGACGTCGATGGATTCGGCCAGGCCCTGGGGTTTCCGTTGCAAGATTCGGAGGATGGCTGGTATGTCGGGGGTGCTATCGAACATAGCCTGACCGATGACCTTTGGGGGCTCTTTCCTTCGGCCGAGGCTCTCGGGGAGATCAGCCTGGAGTACAAAAACTTCGGGAGCGAAAACGCCGTGCTCGTCGTGCCCTCGGCGGAGTGCTCGCTGCTGACGGACGCGACTCACTTCGATGCCTTGGAGGCTGACGGCGGTTGCTTGATCACGGGGGATCAGGTGCAGACGATGTTCACCGTGAGCGCCGCGCCCAAGATCAAGTTCATGCAAGGCAGCAAGCTGCGGCCTTGGATCATCCCCGCGGGGCTCGATTTCCATGTCATCAGCCCGCCCTCGGACGCGGCGACCTACCTTGACGTCGGGGTGCAGTTCGCGGCCGGTGTCGAGTACGAGATCATCCCCGGGCTCAAGTTCGGTATCGACGGCCGTTACCACCTGGTGGCGAACATAAGCGACACGGAGAACAATACCGCCGCGGTGCTGAGAAGGGAAATTGCTGAAGACCCGGAGCTCGCTCCTCTACTTAGTGCAGGTCTAGCTAATTTCGGCGATACGGACAAAAACTTCGACTTCTGGACCATCGGTGGTTACCTCGGATTTAGCTTCTAAACCGGCGTCACGTTAACGGGGAGGAAAGAGGGAGGCGCCTGCCTCCCTTTTTTTATACTGCGGTAGGGCCCGAGAGCCGACTTGACATGAGCACGGGTTTTTGGACGGGGACCGGCGTCTACGGCGCGCTCCATAAAGCCATGCACCCCGATTCCGCCGGCCGCGGCGGCGTGCTCATGGTGTTTGTGCACGGGATCTTCGGGGACTGCCGCGGGACCTGGGGCAACATGCCCGAATGGGTTTTAGAAACCGCGGGGACCGATGCGGACGTGGCCTCCTTCCAGTACCCCGCGCAACTCTGGGAACGCACCAGCATCCCCCAGGCCGCCGACGATCTTAAGACGTGGATTGAGACGCAGTTTACCGATCATCGCCACCTGCTGTTCGTGACCCACAGCACCGGGGGCCTGGTCGTCAAGCACATGTTGCGGGAAGCGTTTGCGGCGATCGAACGCCAGATGCAAACCGGGAGCTTCGACATCGCCGCCTCGGGATCGGTGTGGCTGCGCACCCGGCGCGTCATTAATATCGCCGTGCCGCATGCGGGCGGTTCGCGCTTTTGGACCATCATCATCCGGCTCGTATATCAAGCGCTTTTTTATCCACTGACGGTGCCGTTTCTGCGGCTGGTCCGCTTTCTGACTCAAGGGGCCAGGGATTGGGGCAGGAACGATATCCTGCCCGCCCTGCGCTGGCGAAATCCCTGGCTGTTGGCGCTCGAGACCGAATTCGTTCAGCAATTGCGGCGCGCCGCGGCCTTGGAACTGCCGGCGCCGGTCATCCACGACGTGTTCGCCAAATCGGACCTCTCGGTCCCGATCGAGGCGGACCCGCGGGAGCGCAACATCTATTTCCGCGGCACCCATGGCTCCGTCAAGGTGCCGAAGCATCCGGCGGCGCCGGTGGTGACGATCGTCTCCAAGCTCGTCAGGGTTTATCTCCGGAATCCGGCGCTTGGACTAGTGGATCGGACCCTGATTCGGATTGCCGAAGTGAACCGGGTTACCGGCGTCCATACGTTGATCGGCAACGGAGCGGGGACCGGACCCGCCGATGAACGCGCGGCTACGCGGAAGCGCGGCGCCTCGGCAGGGACTCAGTGGGACGTTTGTGAGCTGGTCGCGAAGAAACTCCGTGGCGGGAGCGAAGGCTCACGCCGCGTCGTGATCACGGGCATGGCCGGGGTCGGCAAGTCCGCCGTGACGCGCATGGTTGCCTGGCGCCTCGGACGACTTTACCTTGCCGATCCGCGCGATGAGACGCCGTTCCCACTGCTTATCCCGATGCAGCAGATCAATCTAGCGAAAGAGGAGGCGCTGGACGCGAACGCTTGGGACGCGTTATGGACTTGGTGGGCGCGCTGGGCGCACAGTCTCTATCCCGATCATCCGATTGACACCGGCTGGGTCGAGCAATCATTTCGCACCCGCGCCACCGCGGTGATCCTGGACGGCGTGGATGATTTCCTGGTCAATCACCCCGCCATCGGATTGTCATTCTTCGTCACGATGTTGAGAAACGTGAGCGCCCGCTATGGTGAGAATCGGCAGTTCTCGGTGGTGGTCGCCATTCGCAGCGGTTTCCACGGACTGGAGCGCTTGGCGAGCGATCCCAAGGATGTGCATGAGGTCTTGCGGCTAAGCGTGGCCCAGGCACGCGAGGTCTTTCCGGCCTGCCAAGGCTGGTTACCGTACGTGCAAGACCCAAACCTGCTGGATCTCGTGCTCACGCCGCTCATCCTCTCCAACTTCGAACCTGAAGTGGAGGATCTCAGCCAGGCGAAATGGCTCACCCCGGCCGCAATCATGGACCAGACGATCCGAACGATGTTACGGCGCAGCAATCTCGTTGGATTGCGCCTGCCGGGGCGCGAGGCGGCGGAGATCGACCACTTGCTCCATGCGCTCAGCTTGATCGCCTGGCTGTTTTTCTCCACGCATCGCGGGGAAGCCGATGCCGGGGCGTTAAGCGAGGAAGCGAAGAGGGCGGGCGAACGCTGGGAAGGGCATTTTCGCACGCTGGGGGTCCTTGATGAGGCCGCCGATGTCATCGCCGGATTCCGCCAGGTTGCCGCAGGAGCGGGAGCCATTCTGCAACGCACGGTATTCGTGTCGACGGGCGCGAACAAGGTGCGTTTCAGTCACCGCAGTTGGCAGGAGTTTCTCCTGGCCCAGTACTTTGTCCTGTGTCTACGCTGGGGGAATGTTGAGGACTTCGGCGTCACCGCGTTCAACTCGCATATCTACCGCATGGCGGGGGAGTGCTTCCGCGGCGAGATTACCGATGAACGCATCGGTGCGGTGCTCGATGCCTGGCGCCAGTCCGGAAACACCTACATCACCGGCAACCTCATCGCGTTCCTGGCCTGGACGCAGACGGGAATCGAGCAGCGAGCGCTGCAGCGCCTGCTCGATGAATTACCGCGTTTCGAGGCCCTTTCACGCGTCGTGCTCATCGCCGGTTTAGGTTACCGAGTGCTAGTGAATGCCCCCGGAGACGCCTCTGTCGGCGATATTCGCCGGGCGCTCTTACCCAAGTTGCGTCTTTTCTCGAACCCCGAGACCACGCCGGTTGACGATGCGGTGGCATCGAGCCTCGCCTGGTGCTATCAGAAAGCGTTCGCCGGATTATTCGGCATGCCGGCTCCGGAGACGCCATGGCCCGAAATCGGTTTCAACGACGCCGAGACCCTCAAGGCCCTGCCGATGGTGTGCTCCCGGCAAGGCGATCAATGGCTCGTGGACACGCGCTCACGTTCGTTGCAGCTCGCCTTCCTGACCCCCATCCTCGATGCCTTGAAAGACCCCAAGCTCGCCATACGCGCGGTGCATTATCTGTATTATCTGGTGGCGGCGAGAAAACACGGCGTGCATGTCTTGGAGCTTTCACAAGAGCTGCCGCAGTTGCTGGCCCCGGGGTGTCCCTTCGAGCAGGTGATCGCCTCCTTTTCCGCGGCGCCCGAGGTGTTCACCTTGTACCGCTCGTGCCAGACCCTGAACCAACAGCTAGAATCGGGATCCGTTTGAGTGTCCGCAAGCCGCGCGCTGATCCGGGACCCGAAAACCAGATGCGAATTGCGATTTTTACCGACACGTTTCTGCCCCAGATCAATGGGGTGGTTCGATCGATCGTCACCACCGCCAACCAGTTGGTGGAACGCGGCCATGCCGTGGCGGTCTTTACGATGGACGTGAGTAAGCTCGCGAACGGTCAGGCGACGTCCGATCTGGATGCGCGTATACCGGTTCATTCGTTTCCCTCCGTGGCCCTTCCGGGATTCGCGCATATTCAGGCGCGCGTGCCCTCGCTGGTGGGACCGCTGAATTCCGTGCGCCGTTTCCAAGCGGATGTTATTCATCTGCATACGATCTTTACGATGGGCGTGGAGGCGGTGTGGGTTGCGAAGCTATTGAAATGCCCGCTCGTCGGGTCCCATCATGGGTTTCTCGCCGAGTACCTTAATAACTTCGGTCTCGATTTCGCGCTTGCAAAGGATCTCACCCGGCGTTATCTAGCCTTCTATTACAACCGCTGCAGCGCCGTCATCACGCCCGCCGAAGCCTTAAAGCAGGAGCTTCTGGGCCACAAAATGCGGCGCCCGGTGCACGTGGTCTCCAACCCCATTAGTTTAAAGTGCTTGTCAGCGAGCGCATCGAAGCCGGAGCTTAAGCGCCGTTTCGGCATGACCCGGCCAACGGCCGTTCACGTCGGGCGGCTGGTGCAGCAAAAAAGCGTGGGTGTTTTACTTGAGGCCTTTAGTCACCTGAGGCAAAACGGCGTGGATGCCCACCTTTTGGTGATCGGAGACGGTCAGGACCGCTCCCGCTTGGAGGCCCTGGGCCACGTTTTGGGCTTAACGGACCATGTGATCTGGGCGGGAGTATTGACCGGGCGGGACCTCGTGGATCACATCGCCGCCGCTGATGTCTTTGCTTCCGCATCCACCACCGAGGTGCAGCCGCTGGTGTTTCTGGAAGCGATGGCCTTGGGCCTGCCTGCTGTCGGCGTGAACGCCGGCGGGGTACCGGAGATCGTGCGCCAAGGCGGCAATGGGTTCATGGTAGAGCCCGCCAATCCGCGCGCGCTGGCCGCGGGCATGGGCGCGTTGCTGGTAGACGCTGGACGGCGCGAAAGAATGGGTGACTACGCGCGCGAATCGGTGCGGACCTACGATGCCGAGCGTGTGGTCGAGGATTTCGAGCGGGTTTATACGAGCGTAATCTCTTCTTGCTCGCCGCAGCAATCGTCCGGCGGTTTATAATCGTTTGCCGCAATCTTCTTGACCGGAATCGCAGCCGATCTGTGTTTAAGACAACATCGGATAGGCACGCTGGGTGCCGAGCGGGGTAGCTTATGAAAGTAGAAGATATTCTTCGGACCAAGGGCGCGCGCGTCGTAACGGTCGGCGCGGATGAGAGGATCGCCGAGGCCGCCAAGCTGCTGATGCGGGAGCGTATTGGCGCGATAGTCGTCTGCGATCCCCAACAACGCCCGCGGGCGTTGCTCTCCGAGCGCGATATCGTGCACGGGCTTTCAACGCATGGCGCGGAAGTGCTGCGTATGCCAATCGACGCATTGATGCACGTCGACGTCGTGACCTGCGGCCTTCAAGACTCCCTGCTCAAAGTCATGGCGATGATGACGGACCGCCGCGTCCGGCACCTCCCGGTCACCGATAAGGACGGGCGGCTGTGCGGGATTGTAAGCGTGGGTGACGCCGTGAAAGGCCGCATGGAAGAAATCGAAGCCGAGGCGAGCGCGCTTCGGGACTACATCGCAACGGCCTGAGCCGCCGCGCCCGCGTGGGACAAGATTAAATTTTGTTCACTTTTCCCGTCCCGGAAAAGGCGTGCGAACCCGCTACCACATCTACGCTGAGCGACCTGATTTCTAGAATTTTCCAAGTCGTTAATACATCACGAATTAGCCTTTATAATGTCCTTTCCCGGCAGGAAAACAGGAAAACAGGGTAAGCAAACGCGCGCTTTCGACCGTGTGGAAATATACGCATGACTCGCTTGACATACTTGCGTGCCTTGGTAGACTTAACTACATCTTCGGCGTCTTGTATATCTCCGCGTCGAGGCAGAGCGGGACAAATACAAAGCCGAGACAAGAACTTCACACCCGGAGCAGCGCCGGGTTGAAGTGGTTAATAAATCAAAAAGTAGGAGGCAGTAAAATGGCAGCATCATCTAGTGCTATTTCAAGAGCAGTAACGGCGGAACAGCCAGGTTTCCTCAATCATAGGAATCTGTGGCTCGTGGTCGCCGGATTCACCTTCTTTAATCTCTTTGTACGCTGGTATGAAGAGGTTTACGGATGGTCGGCGGGGCTCGATGCGTTCGCGCCTGAGTTCAAGACCTATTGGATGAATTTCTTGTACACGGAGTGGGTCTTGGAGATCGTCTTTTTCTCCTATATCGGTGCTTATCTGTGGAAGACCCGTACCCGGGATATGGACGCGGTAACTCCACGCGAGGAAATGCACCGGCACTTCCATCACTTCGTATGGTTGCTGGCCTACGGTATGGCGATTTACTGGGGCGCCAGCTTCTACACCGAGCAGGATGGCACCTGGCATCAAACGGTGATCCGCGACACGGACTTCACCCCCAGCCATGTCATCGAGTTCTACATGAGCTACCCCATCTACATCATCACGGGTTGGGGCGCGTTCATGTATGCTCGCACGAGGATACCGATGTTCTCGAAGGGTGTGTCCTTACCTTACCTCGTCGTAGTGGTCGGGCCCTTCATGATCCTCCCGAACGTCGGCCTCAACGAGTGGGGTCACACCTTCTGGTGGATGGAAGAACTGTTCGTAGCCCCGTTGCACTATGGCTTCGTGTTCTTCGGATGGATGGCGCTTGGTTTGTGTGGTCTGTTGTCACAGATCTTCGAACGCATAAGCGAGCTGGCGGGACCGGCACTGGGAACGGCACCGGCACCGGCGTCAAAAGCGAGCTACTGATCATCGCCGTATAAAAAAAACAACGAGAAAAGCTGAGTAGCGCGAATGGGCCGTTGCGGAGGGGATCTCGACGAGATCCCTGAGCAGCGGCCCAATCCCAAAACCAACCGGTAGCGGGAACGTGAGGCTAGCGAAGCTTTTTGCGTTGTATAGTGTATAAAATAATTCCAAAACGAGGAGGCAAACATAATGAGTTCTCTCTCACCAACGGTATTTACCAAGGCCGAGATCATCCAGGCCTCGAGGACAGCGGATTGGTTGATCCTTGTCTTCGCCTTCCTGGTGTTCACCGGCGGATTCCACGTCCATGCCATGCTGACCATGGGCGACTGGGACTTCTGGACCGACTGGAAGGACCGGCGTCTGTGGGTGACCGTGACGCCCATCATGTGCATCACCTTCCCCGCGGCGGTGCAATATTGGATGTGGGACAAACTGCGTCTGCCTTTGGGCGCGACCTTCACCATCCTGGGCCTGCTCTTCGGCGAGTGGGTTAATAGGTACTTCAACTTCTGGGGTTGGACCTATTTCCCGATCAACTTCGTCTGGGCAGCCACGCTGGTGCCAGGGGCGATCATCCTTGATGTAATCTTGCTATGGTCGAAGAGCTTCCTGATCACCGCCGTCATCGGCGGCCTCGCCTTCGGTCTGATATTCTACCCGGGCAACTGGTCGATGCTGGCCGTCTTACATCAGCCGGTCGAGTATAACGGCATGGTCATGACAATCGCCGACATACAAGGCTATCATTATGTCCGTACGGGTACGCCGGAGTACATCCGCTTCGTCGAGAAAGGGACGCTGCGAACCTTCGGGAAGGACGTGGTGCCGGTCTCGGCATTCTTCTCCGGGTTCATTTGTATACTCATCTACTTTATCTGGCATTTCTTCGGCCGCTGGTACTCCACGACCAGGTTCATAGATCAATATTAAGCGGATCGAAGAAGCACTGAAAAACGTCATAAATTAAAATACAGACGAGGCAATAACATGAGTAAATTAGCAATAAGAACCTGGGCCGCGGCGGGTCTAGCCGTAGTCGTGGCCGCGACGAGTCTCTATGTACCGGAAGCGTCGGCGCATGGCGAAAAGTCGCAGCAAGCGTTCCTGCGGATGAGGACCCTCCATTGGTATGATCTGAACTGGTCGACGGACAAGCTCCGTGTGAACGAGAAGATGACCGTGTCCGGTAAGATACATGTGTTCAAGAACTGGCCGGAAACCACGGCCAACCCCGAACATTCACCGGCGTTCCTGAACATCGGTATCCCGGGGCCCGTGTTCACGCGCGTCGAGTCGTATATGGGCGGGCAGTTCGTACCGCGTTCGGTCAACCTGGAGCTCGGCAAGAACTATACGTTCAAGGTGGTGCTGCAAGCGCGCCGTCCGGGTCGCTGGCACATGCATACGATGATGAACGTGGAGGCCGCAGGCCCGATCATCGGTCCCGGCATCGATGGTTCCATGGCGGACTATAAGCACGTTCTCACCACGCTCACCGGCAACACCGTAGACATTGAGAAGGTGGGTACCGCAGGGATCTGGGGATGGAGCTTCTTCTGGATATTCTTCGGTTTCGCGTGGATCGGCTATTGGGCGGCCAAACCCGTATTTGTTCCGCGCTATATGGCAAGGAAGGCCGGCGATGAGAGCATCGTCTCCCCCACCGATGTGAAGGTAGGTCTAGGGTTCATGGTGGCCACGCTCATCATCACCTGGGTCGGCTACAACGCGGGTAATAGCGCCAATCCGATCACGATACCGCTGCAGGCGGGCGTCATCGGAGTGATGGAGCCGATCCCCGAGGGTGCGCCTACGGTGGAAGCCAAGGTGGAGCAAGCGACTTACCGTGTTCCCGGCCGTTCAGTCATCCTGAAGGTGCGGGTCAACAACCGCGGCATCAGCCCCGTCCAGGTGGCGGAGTTCGAGACGGCGGGAATTCGCTTCCTGAACGGATCGGTGTATAAGGACGAGACGAACTATCCGCCGCAGTTGCTCGCGCCGGAAGGTTTGTCGGTCGACGACAACAGCCCGATATTACCGGGACAATCGAAGGTCATAACTTTAACGGGTACCGATGCGGCTTGGGAAAACGAGCGTATCGCCGATGTGATCTACGATCCGGACAGCCGCTTCGGTGGTCTGCTGTTCTTCGTGGATTCGAGCGGCTTCCGTTCGATGGCTGCAGTTGGCGGACCGTTGCTCCCGAGGTTCACCTAATCGTCAGTTAAGCTGACTAAGGCGGTGCCCCGAAAATAATTATAAGGGGCGAGTTTGACCGCAAATCGATGTGCGCCGCCCCCAGCAATGGGGGCGGCTTTTTTTAGGGTTCGAATGAACGCAAAGTAGTTCATCCGGCAAATATTTAGGCAGAGGAGGTTAAACATGTTAAATAGGATCATGATTGGGGCGCTACTGAGCCTTGGATCCCTTACCGCGAACCCGGCCTTCGCGCATGGAGGCACCGCGATACAATTCGATACCTGCGTTGTCAGCTTGGGCAAGTACACAATGCACTTTACCGCCTATCAGCAAGAGACGGGAGGCGAAGAGCATTGCTGGGATTTACCGTCGCCCGGGAAAACGATATTGGTATTCGACCTGGTGGAAACGGAGATGCGCTCAAAACCCGCTGAGCTAAGGATCGTCGAGATGGGTGAATCCGGGGGTATCGGTGGCGTGGTCAAGACCGTCGCGCATGTGCCGACCAAAGTATTCCCGCAGGGCACGATTGATGTTGAGGCAAGTTTCGAGGCCGAGAAGAAATATATTGCCGTTCTAGTCATGAGCGATGCGCCTCCCTTGGTGCTCAAGGCACCGATCCAGGTCGTGCCAAAGGGCGTTGGAACGAATGCGGTCTATATCGTGCTCGGGCTCGCGGCGATTGGCGGGATGGTCTTCTTTGCATTACGCCAGAGGAGAGACCGGCAGGCGGAAGCCGTATAGAAGCACAGCCGGGTTGCGCACTGCGGCGCAGGGAAACGAAGGCCTTAGGGCATGCGGGAAACTAGGCTCTACGCGCGGGCAGAATTAGGCTTGATCGTCGCGGTCACGGTAGCGAAATGTTTACGGGCGGTGTTCAAGGATCAAGCGTTTAATCGCATCGATGACCAGGTCGGGCTGCTCCAAAGGAATAGTATGACCGCTGTGCTCCGCAACGATAAAGCGATGGTGTTTGAAACGGGATGCGAGATCCTTTTGCAGAGAAAGCCACTGATCTGCCAGTTGATCGCTAAGCGCCCCGCCCGCTAGCACCCGCAGGCCGTGGGCTATGACCACGACGGGTACCTTGTCGCGGTTGGGAAACGAGCGAAGCTCCCGGCTGCTTTCCGCGAATCCGGCGATCTCACCGATTATTCCTTGCATTGACGCCGAGCGGGCGCCGAGGAGCCTCGCGAAGGGTTTCAGGTCAATGGTCGACAAGGAACCGAGGATCTCGGAGTCCCAGAGATATTGGATCGAACCGTGAGGATCCAAGCGGCGCATCGCTTCCGTTTGAAAGAACCCATCCGCTTGCTCCTCATGAGGTGAATCGAGGAGCACCAGCCCCGCCGTTTCATCCGGAAAGAGATCGGCGAACGCACGCACGTTGTACCCGCCGAACGAATGGCCGGCCAATAGGTAAGGCGGGGGCAGTTCCGCGCGGTCCATCAAGGTGCGTAGCTCGGATGCGATCCGGCTGCTCGTGCGGGGCCCGGGTCCGGCATCGCTGTGACCGTATCCCGCGCGGTCGTAACTGCATACGCGCGTCGTCGAGGCGAGCCCGCGTTGAACGTGACGCCAGTCTCGTGACGAGCCGCCGAGCGCATGGTCCAGGATGACCGTCGGCCGGCCCTGCCCCAGACAGGCGATGTTAAGATAACGGCCGCCGATATCGATGCGCCGGGCCACTGCTTCGGTGCCGTAAGGGGGCGGGTCCGAGGCTGCGTCAAGCGGCCAGACCGCTAAGATGAGAAACAGAAATGGAACCGAAAGAGGCTTTGAAGTCACAGTCCTGGGCCAAGGGGTACGAGCCCTTGTGCTACGGCCGCCGGGAATAAGTTTCAAAATGGCGAGCCGACAGACATTTGCTATGATCCTCTTCGCGGGTGTTCTGCGGTGCTCCCTCGGCGACGTCAAGCATTTCGGAGCCAGCGTGTAACACGGGGATACTTCGTAGGCCAGCCGGCCAAAAACCTCAACATTCAGGAGCGCACCCCATGGATTTTTTGTCTGAATACGGGCTCTTCTCCGCCAAACTGATCACTGTCCTCGTTCTTCTGATCGGGCAGTCGAGCGAGTCACGAGGAACGCCTGGAGGTCAAGTACCTTAATGACCGGTACGAAACCATGGCTCTGACGTTAAAGTCGGCCATATTACCACGGCGCGCTTTTAAACAAGCGCTAAAGGAATTCAAGGCCAAAAAGAAGCAGGGGCAAAAACTACCCGCCCAACAGGCCTTCAAGAAGCGCGTGTTTGTGTTGCGCTTTCACGGCGATCCGCGCGCGCTGGCGGTATCGGCCTTGCGCGAGGAAATCACGGCGGCGCTCATGTTAGCGACGGAACGCGACGAGGTCGTGGTGCTGTTGGAAAGCCCCGGGGGGCTGGTGCATAGCTACGGGCTTGCGGCGTCCCAGCTTCAACGAATCAAAGACCGGGGGATCCCGCTAACGGTGTGCGTCGACAAGGTCGCGGCAAGCGGCGGTTATATGATGGCTTGCGTGGCTGATCAGATCATCGCGGCGCCATTCGCCGTCGTCGGCTCCATCGGCGTTGTCGGCCAACTTCCGAATTTCAACCGCATGCTTAAGAACCACGATATCGATTTTGAGCTCATCACGGCGGGAGAATATAAACGCACCTTGACCCTGTTCGGTGAAAACACCGATAAAGGCCGTGCCAAGTTCCGGGACGATATCGAGGAGACCCATGCCTTGTTCAAAGCCTTCGTCCGGGATCATCGCGCCACGGTGGATATCGATAAGGTTTCCACCGGCGAACATTGGTATGGGGTCCAGGCGCTGGCGTTAAAACTGGTGGACGCCATACGTACCAGCGACGATTACCTGAAGGAAGCGGTCAACAAGGCGGATCTGTACGAACTTACCTATCTACGCAAGAAGGGTTTGCGCGACCGCTTGTTGACCCCGGCGGCTCAGGGTTTGGCGGAATGGCGGGATCACCGGTTCCTTGTTTAGGAAGCGTGATTGCTCTCAGCGCAGGAATCCCGGCGTGTGCTCGAGGTAATTGCGGTAGGCGTGACCGAAGGTTTTGAGGGCGGCTTGTTCCTCTTTCCGCGCTAAGCTCACGTAACTGTATATAAGGGCTGGGAACAGCAATAGAGTGATCAAGGTCGGGCCTTGAATCACGTATCCCAGCAGGATCGAGAACAGCGCCAGATACTGAGGATGCCGGACCCAGCGATAGGGCCCGATCGTCGCCGGAGAGCCGCTTTCCAGGGATGCCCTGAGCACGGTGAAGGCATAATACAACGCGATGAGCCCGCCGAAAATAAAAACGCCTGCGATCAGATGGAAGAAGTCGAAGGCCTCGTAGCGCGTTCCTACGTTGAACAGGATCCGCCACAAGTCCCCCGCTTGGTGCGAGAGCATGTGAGCCGCTGGATGTTGGACCAGGTTGTCTAGGAAGATATAGAGCGTCAGCGGGTAGCCGTAAAGCTCAACGAACTCGTCGATCAGGAACGCGCATAACAGAGCGAAACGCCAAATCTCTTGGAAAGCCCGAGGCCGGATTACGTAATAGATTACGAGCGTCCAAGCGAGCGCGCTAAAGATCACCGTGCGCCAATGACCGTAGGCCATTTCGGCGCCGAAATTCAGTTCACCCGTCATCATGTCGCCGGCTACCCTTACTCGGACAGCGTCTCGAGTAAGCTCTGTTGCGCCGCCCGTGGCTTATGCCCGCCCGGCGCGCAACGCTTGTAGCTCCCCTCGTTCTGCAATACCCACGCCTGGCTATTGTCCGCGAGATAAGCCGTCAAGCTCTCTTGGATCACGCGCTGTTTGAGCCGCTTGTCGTCGACCGGGAAACAGGTCTCGATGCGCCTATAGAAATTACGCGGCATCCAATCGCCGCTGGAGAGGTGAACCTGTTCCTCGCCGTCGTTGAAGAAATAAAACACCCTGCTGTGTTCCAGGAAGCGGCCGACGATGGAGCGCACTTGGATATTTTCCGAGATTCCCTTGATTCCTGGCCGCAGGCAGCAGACTCCGCGCACGATGAGATCAATCTTAACGCCGGACTGGGATGCGTGATAAAGCGCGCGGATGCACTGTTCGTCGGACAGGGCATTCATCTTCGCGATGATGCGCGCCGGCCGGCCCTCGCGCGCGTTGCGCGCCTCGCGCTCGATGCATTCGAGCATGGTCTTGTGTAGGGTGAAGGGCGATTGCAGCAAGCGCTTGAGCTTGCCCGGGCGGCCAAGCGCGGTCAATTGATGAAAAATCTTGTGCACGTCCTCGGCGATCTCGGCATCACAGGTCAGCAAACCATAGTCGGTGTAAAGACGCGCCGTCCGCGCATGGTAGTTACCGGTCCCAAGGTGTACGTAGCGCCGTAACTGCCGCCCTTCGCGGCGTACGACCAGCATCATCTTCGCATGCGTCTTGTGCCCGACGACGCCATAGACGACATGCGCCCCAGCCTCTTGCAGATCGTTCGCAAGCTCGATATTGGCCGCCTCATCGAAACGCGCCCGCAGCTCGATGACGACCGTGACTTCCTTGCCGACCCGCGCCGCATCGACCAGTGCGTCGACAATTGCGGAGTCGGCCCCGGTGCGGTACAGGGTTTGTTTGATGGTTAGCACGTTGGCATCACTGGCCGCGGCACGGACGAAATCGAGCACGGGCGCGAACGACTCGAACGGATGGTGGAGCAGCACGTCACCCCTCCGGATCACGTCGAAAATGTCCCTATTGCGCGCGAGCCGCGCCGGTTGACCCGGCACAAAGCCCGGATACTTCAACTCGGGCCGGTTGACCAGCTCGTCGATGGCGAGTAGCCGCGTGAGATTGACCGGACCGTTGCACTGGTAAACATCATCCGTGCCCAGATTGAATTGATCGGTGAGAAAATGAGTCATGTCGGCGGGACAATCGCCGGCCACTTCCAGGCGCACGGCGTCGGAGAATCGCCGTGAAGGAAGCTCGCCTTCGAGCGCCCGTAGCAAGTCGTCCACCTCGTCGTCGTCCACTAGGAGATCGCTATTGCGGGTCACGCGGAATTGATAACATCCCGTGGCGTGCATCCCGGGAAACAGATCGCCCACATGGGCGTGGATGATGGACGACAAAAAAATGAAATCATACGGCCCCTCCGAATGGCTTTCCGGGATCGCTACCAGGCGCGGCAAGGAGCGCGGGGCTTGCACGATGGCGATGCCGCTGTTGCGGCCGAAAGCATCCTTGCCTTCGAGGGAAACGATAAAATTGAGGCTTTTATTGAGGATGCGCGGGAACGGATGGGCCGGATCGAGACCGATTGGGCTCAATACGGGGAGCAATTCGCGATTGAAGAAGCGTTTGACCCAGCCTTCTTGGCGGGCGCTCCAATCGGAGCGCTTTAGAAAGCGGATACCGCTCGCCGCCAGGCGCGGGAACAGGAAATCGTTCAGGACCGCATACTGATCCTTGATGAGCGCGCGGGTGATCTCGGCGATGCGCTTGAGTTGCTCCTGGGGGCTCAGGTTATCCGGCCCGGTCTGGGCCGCGCCGTAAGCCACTTGTTGTTTGAGCCCGGCGGCGCGGATTTCGAAAAACTCGTCGAGATTGCTGCTGACGATGCACAGGAATTTTAGCCGTTCCAGAAGCGGTATGTTGTCATCGCGGGCTTGATCGAGGACGCGGCGGTTGAACTCGATGAGACTCAGCTCGCGGTTGATGTAGAAATCCGGTTGTCTGACGTCGATGGCCGTGACCGGGGCGGCGCTTAAAGAGGTGTCTTGATTTAGCATGTTCTTAGTGCATGAGATCGGCGATTGGCGGGGCTGGGCGCGCTAGGGTGCTAACTCCACGTTGCAATCCGTTTACATTCCCGCCCCGATCCGGCTGATGTTACCCTAGGCGAGCGCGCTCTCAAAATGCGAGCTGAGACCCCCGAGGCTTCATCGCAGGCCCGACAGCAACCTGTAACCAAACGGTAACAGAACCCTCCCATACTAAGATTTCGTTTTGAGACTATTTTGGAGCCAAGCTTATGAAACTGCGTCAAGCCACCGTGAGCGTGGCCTTAATGGCGGGTCTTACCGCCGGACCGATCGCGCGCGCCGCCGATACGGTCGATCCCAATCTCGTGGAATACACAAAGGCCAGCGGCGTTTCCGGCAACCTGTCGAGCGTCGGATCGGATTCGCTCAATAACCTCATGACGCTCTGGGCGGAAGAGTTCAAGCGCTTCTATCCCAATGTCAACATTCAGATCCAAGGCATGGGTTCTTCGACGGCGCCACCGGCGCTGACGGAAGGGACCGCGAACGTCGGACCGATGAGCCGGGCGATGAAAGACGTGGAGATCGAGGCCTTCGAGCAAAAATACGGCTATAAACCCACGGGAGTGGCGGTCGCGATCGACGCCCTCGCCGTCTATGTGCATAAAGACAATCCCCTCCAGGGTCTTTCGCTGCCGCAGGTCGACGCTATTTTCTCGGCGACGCGCAAGTGCGGTCACGACGAGGATGTGGTGAAATGGGGCCAGCTCGGATTAACGGGCGAGTGGGCCGCGCGGCCCGTGCAGCTCTACGGGCGCAATTCGGTGTCGGGGACCTACGGATATTTTAAGGAAAACGGGTTATGCCAGGGCGACTTCAAGGACACGGTCAACGAACAACCCGGCTCGGCCTCGGTAGTCCAAGGCGTCACCAAGTCGCTGAACGGCATCGGCTACTCGGGCATCGGCTACAAGACCTCGGGGGTGAAGACGGTGCCCTTGGCCAAAACGGAGGGCGGTGAGTTCGTGCCGGCCAGCTCGGAAAACGCCGTGAGCGGCAAGTATCCGCTCTCACGGTTCCTGTTCGTGTACGTGAACAAGCACCCCAATAAACCGTTACCTCCGTTGGAGGGTGAATTCTTCAAGATGGTGCTGGCCAAAATTGGTCAGAGCGTCGTGATCAAGGATGGCTACATACCGCTTCCGGCCGCGATCGCCGAAAAGCAACTGGCCCTGGTGGCCGGATCGGCGCAGGCAAGCGCCGAATAATCGCTGTAAAGACTGCTTCCAAGAGACCTTCCCAGGTAGAAGAGGTCGGCCTCGCCTCGGCGAGGCCGCTTTTTTGTACCTACCGGGGATGGGCGTAAACTATCAATAAATTCTAAGAGATCCCGCGTGAACGAGGCCAGCCTGAATAACCTAAAGGCGATCGAGGGTGCCGGTGCGGCATCGGGGCTACGCAATTGGCGGTTTGTCAAGGACCGGTGGGTACGGCACGTCATGGCGTTCGGCGGGATCTCCGTCATCGTTGCGGTCCTGTTGATTTTCTTTTACCTTCTTTCCGTCGTGTTGCCGATGTTCCGTCCGGCCGCGCTCGAAGCGCGGGCCGAGTACGGCGTTCCCGGAGGCGCCGATGCCGAGACCTTGTATCTTGGAACGGAGGAATACGCGGAAATCGGGCTGCGCCTTACAGCGCGCGGGGAAGTGATCTTTTTCGCGACCGGTGACGGCCACGTGCTCGACTCTAAGCGGCTGCCTATCCCCGCAGGTGCTTCGATCACCGCCGTCGGGGCCGGGGAGCCGAGTCAAGGCGCCGTGGCCGTGGGGCTTTCGGACGGCCGCGCTTTGCTGTTCCAAGCCCAGTACATAAATACCTACCCCGGCGATAAGCGGCGAATCACCCCGGGTGTGCGCTATCCGCTCGGCCCGGCACCGCTCAAGATCGCCGAGGACGGCCAGGCCCTCACCCGTCTCGCGGTGCAGTCCCATGCGGACCAGACGACCTTGGCCGCGACGACCGAGGGAGATCAGGCGATCCTCGTGAGCTTCAAGACCTCGCGTTCGTTGCTTGGTGATACGACGGCTGTCGAGCGCAAGGCGGCGGTCATTCCAGCTACTTACGGCGGGGTGACCCACCTTGCGTTAAGCGTCAAACAACGTGATCTGGTGTTGGCGAGCGCGGAGGGATTTCTGCTCTACTATGACATTACGAACACCCCGCACCTGATCGATCGGGTAAACGCGGTATCCAATGGCGCGCGCATCACGGCACTGGCGTATTTAAGCGGAGGGATCTCGGTATTAACAGGCGATTCGCGCGGGCGCATCACTCAATGGTTTCCCCTACGCGCTCAAGACAACCGGTATTCACTCGCCCGGGTGCGAGACTTTCAAAGCCAGGCGCACCCCATCACCGTCATTGTCCCCGAGTACTTCAGAAAGGGGTTCGCCGCGGCCGATGAGAGCGGGAGCATCGGTCTCTACCATGCGACCGCCCACCGGACGCTGTTGGTGACCGAGGGCGCGGGTCAAGCGCTGGGCCATGTGGCGATATCACCGCGGGCCGACGCTTTGATGACGCTCGACCGCGCTCGGGGGTTGCGGTTCTATACCGTTCACAACGAACACCCCGAGGTATCCTGGAGCTCGTTGTGGGGCAAGGTGTGGTATGAAAGCCGGCAGCAACCGGAGTTCATTTGGCAGTCATCCTCGGCGGCCGGCGACTTCGAGCCCAAATTCAGTCTCACGCCGCTGGCCTACGGGACTCTCAAGGCGTCGTTCTACGCGATGCTGTTCGCGATCCCCATCGCGGTCATGGGCGCGGTGTATACGGGCTACTTCATGTCCCCGGCCATGCGCGAGATCGTCAAACCGACCGTCGAGATCATGGGCGCCCTTCCCACCGTGATACTGGGCTTTCTCGCGGGCCTGTGGCTAGCGCCGCTGGTGGAGCAGAATCTTCCCGGCGTCTTCGCCGCGCTACTGATGACCCCGCTCGCGATGATCCTATCCGCGTGGCTGTGGACGCGGCTGCCGGCGAGCTGGCGCCAGTCGGTTCCCGAGGGCTGGGAGGCGGCCATGCTCATGCCGGTCATCGCCTTGTCGATCATGCTGTCGATGGGGCTGAGTGCGCCCCTCGAAGCGTTTCTGTTCGATGGTAATATGCGTGCGTGGCTTGGCCGCGAGCTGGGGTTGGCGTATGACCAACGCAATTCGCTCGTGGTCGGAATCGCTATGGGGGTGGCCGTGATCCCGCCGATCTTCTCCATCAGCGAAGATGCTATTTTTAGCGTGCCGCGGCATCTCACCTTGGGATCGCTGGCTCTCGGGGCGACGCCCTGGCAAACCCTGGTGCGGGTGGTGCTGCTCACGGCCAGTCCCGGAATTTTCTCCGCCTTGATGATCGGGATGGGGCGGGTGGTCGGCGAGACCATGATCGTGCTCATGGCGACCGGTAACACGCCGATCATGGATTTCAATCTCTTTACGGGCTTTCGGGCCTTATCGGCCAATATCGCCATCGAGATGCCGGAATCCGAGGTGAACAGCACGCATTACCGGGTGTTGTTCTTGGCCGCGCTGGTGCTCTTTGCCATCACGTTTATCTCTAACACGATTGCGGAGCTGGTCCGCCAGCGGCTCCGATTGAAATACAGCACTCTATGAACGCACCACGCGGGTGTTGCAAGTTATGAAATCCTTACGCACTTGGTTCGAGAGCGGCAGCCCTTGGGTGTGGCTGTCGGCGGGCGCGGTCAGCCTGTGTTTGATTGCGGTCTTTGGTCTCATATACCTCATCGCCGTGAACGGCCTCCCCCATTTTTGGCCGGCTAGGATTGCTGAAATCGATTACCGCGACGCGGATGGCGCTCGCCAGATTCTGATCGGCGAGATAGTCGATCGGGAACTAAAAACCGGCGCTGATCGAGCGTCCGGCGGCGAGGCGCAGGTCCTGATGAAACTCGGGAACCGGGACATCTACGGGCTTGACTTTCGGTGGGTCTCCGAACGCGGGATCACCCGCATCGAATACCCGCGCGAGATCATCGCCGTCGAACGCGAGGAATGGGGCAATCTCTACGGTTACTTGGCGGGCGTGGAGGAGGGCGGACGGCGGGTCGTGTCCGCAGATGATCCGATCGCCGAGCTGGGCGCGCGGCTTGGCCGCAGGCATGAGCTTAAGGCACGGATCAGCCATATCGAGAAAGACCTCATCGGCGGAGTCAATTATGAGATGGAGAATCTGCGCTTGCGCCAGCGCCGCCTCGAGCTCGACGGTGTTAAGGACCCGGGGTCTTTCGCGGCCATTCGTGACTCTCAAAAAGCCTTGGAAGCCGAATACGAGCGCTTGAACGGCGATCTGGCGAAGCTTAATGAGGACATCGGCCGGGACGGCATCGTGGTGCGCGTCGCCGGCGGACAAGAGGTGAAGCTGCCCGTGGCCAAGGTCATACGGGTGTATCAGCCCAATCGCATGAGCGTCGCCGAGAAGCTAGGGCATTATGTGGAGAAAATCGGCGAGTTCGTTAGCGGAGACCCGCGGGAGGCGAACACCGAGGGCGGCATCTTCCCGGCGATCTTCGGCACCGTATTGATGGTCTTGATCATGGCCATCGTCGTGACGCCGTTCGGGGTGTTGGCGGCGGTCTATCTTCGGGAGTACGCCAAACAGGGCCTATTCACGCGCATCATCCGCATCGCGGTGAACAATCTCGCGGGCGTCCCATCCATCGTCTACGGTGTGTTCGGTCTGGGGTTCTTCGTTTATTTCGTGGGCGGAACCATCGATCGGTGGTTTTTCCCCGAAGCCCTTCCGGCCCCGACATTCGGTACGGGGGGCTTGCTGTGGTGCTCGGTGACACTGGCGCTGCTTACGGTCCCGGTCGTCATTGTCGCCACCGAGGAAGGTTTGGCGCGCATCCCGAGCGAATTCCGCGAAGGCAGTTATGCCTTGGGGGCGACCAAGGCCGAAACCCTCTGGCGCATCGTGCTGCCGATGGCCAGCCCGGCGATCATGACCGGCTTGATCTTGGCGGTGGCGCGCGCGGCCGGCGAGGTGGCCCCGCTCATGATGGTAGGGGTGGTGAAACTGGCTCCCTCACTCGGCCTGGATGGGAGCTTCCCCTATCTGCACCTCGACCGCAAGATCATGCACCTCGGATTTCATATCTATGATGTCGGCTTTCAAAGCCCCAATGTCGAGGCGGCGAGGCCGCTCGTTTATGCCACGGCGCTGTTGCTCGTGCTCGTCATCGTGGCACTGAACCTGACGGCGATCCGGATCCGGAACCGCTTGCGGGAAAAGTACCGTGCCGCCGAATATTGAGGTGAAGACTATGGACACAGCCAATGAGCGGCGGACCGCGCCCTCGGGGCTTACTCACGGGTTCGACC
Source organism: Chromatiales bacterium USCg_Taylor (assembly GCA_002007425.1). Lineage (GTDB taxonomy): Bacteria > Pseudomonadota > Gammaproteobacteria > JACCXJ01 > JACCXJ01 > USCg-Taylor. The sequence goes on from MUGK01000060.1 coordinate 24,284, forward strand.
CGAAGCTCTTGCAACGCACCGAGCCCAAGGTGACACGCGAGGCGGATGTCAAGGAATGCCTGGGCGTCCAGGGGCTCAATCTCTACTATGGGGAAAAACGCGCGCTCAACGCGATCACGATGTCGATCCCGGAGCGCCAGGTGACAGCTTTTATTGGCCCCAGCGGCTGCGGAAAATCGACGCTGTTGCGCTGCTTCAACCGCATGAACGATCTCTACGACAGCGTGCGCATCGAAGGCGCGATCCATTTGCAGAACAAGAATATCTACGATCCGGACGTCAACGTGGCCGATCTCAGGCGCCGCATCGGCATGGTGTTTCAAAAACCCAACCCCTTTCCGAAATCGGTCTATGAAAACGTCGCCTACGGCCTGCGGCTTCAGGGCATCAACAAGAGGCGGACCCTCGATCAAGCGGTGGAACGTTCGCTCAAGGCGGCGGCGCTCTGGGATGAGGTAAAAGAGAGGTTGAATGAAAGCGCTATGGCCCTTTCCGGCGGACAGCAGCAACGGCTGGTCATCGCGCGCGCGATCGCCATCGAGCCGGAAGTATTATTGCTGGATGAACCCGCCTCGGCCTTGGATCCGATCTCGACGCTGAAAATTGAAGACTTGATGTACGAGCTGAAGTCGAAGTACACGATCGTCATCGTCACGCACAACATGCAGCAGGCGGCACGCGTCTCCGATTATACGGCGCTCATGTATGTGGGCGATCTCATCGAGTTCGACGACACGAAGGTGATCTTTACCAACCCCAAAAAGAAACAGACCGAAGACTATATTACCGGCCGTTATGGTTAAGCCGTTGCCGCGCGTAGAACGATGTAATATCCACTCACTCGAGAGGTCGTAACGATGACCGCGACGAAACTTCCACAACACATCTCCCATCAGTTCGATAACGAGCTCGAAGACATTCGCGCCCGCGTCTTGGAAATGGGGGGGATGGTCGAAGAACACCTGAATAAAGCGATAGAGGCGCTGGTTCAAGGGAACCCGGGACTGGCCGAGATCGCGGCCAGCAATGACTTCAAGGTCAACGCCATGGAGGTCGCGATCGACCGGGCCTGCGCGGAGATCCTGGCGCGCCGGCAACCCGCAGCCAGCGATTTGCGGCTCGTGCTCGCCATCACGCGCATCATTACTGACCTAGAACGCGTCGGTGATGAGTCCAAGAAAATCGCGCGCGTAGTCATACGCTTGACGGAAACAGAGGGCCCGAAAGCGTATTACGTGGGGGTCGTGAACATAGGCAGACACGTGCAAACAAATCTCCATGATGCGCTCAATGCCTTAGCGCGCATGGATGCGTCAGCGGCCTTGGGGATCGCGCGCAAAGACCATAGCGTGGATCTCGAATACGACGCCATCATGCGCCAGTTGATTACCTACATGATGGAAGACCCGCGCAGCATCACGCGCGTTTTGGATGCGGCCTGGGCGGTAAAATCGCTCGAGCGGATCGGCGACCACGCCAGTAATATTTGTGAAAGCATCATCTATCTGGTGGAGGGTAAGGACATCCGCCACAAAAGCTATGAAGTGACCGACCCAAGCGAGGAGGAGCTTGGCGTGGAAAACAGTTCGTAGCGGATAATGCTTATGAGATTCACGGTAGAGACGGAGCGGGAAGAAGACGGCCGATGGATCGCCGAGGTTTCTGAGATTCCCGGTGTGCTGAAGTATGGGCAGAGCCGTGAAGAAGCGATCGCACAAGCGGAAGCGTTGGCCCTGCGCGTAATTGCGGACCGAATCGAGCATGGAGAGCAGCCGGTTGAACCGATTCATATTACGTTCGCCGCTGCATGACTCCATGGCCGAGCACGAAGGCCAAGCGAGTTCTTGCCGCTGGAGCGAATCAGGCTGGGACGAGACGCGTTCGTCCGGGTCTCACCGAACCCTAGCCAAGCCAGGGTTTCAGGATTTCGTTTTCGCATTTCACGACAGCGACGAGATTGGGCCGCGAATGCTGGCTCGGATCGGAAAGCGCACAGGGCTGAGGCCACAGGATCTGTAACGTCCAACCAGGCGCTGCACCGGAGCGCTCCTAGCGTCGCGCCTTTCCGGGGCACCGCTCAACTCGCGCTCCGTTAGATGTCGCGAATGTAGTGCTCTGGTTTCGCCTGCACAATAAGGGTGGGCAGGCGAGGATTTGGAGACCTCGCTCTTCCTCTCGGCCGCAGCAGCTTCACTCGGCGATTGGACCCGCCGCGTGGTTTCCCAGCCTGCGGTCGAGAGTAGCCCCATTCTGTGCTAACCACCGTTATCGTTAGGCTGGAAGTCCAGCGCGAGGGTGAGAATGAAGCGCGATAAACGCTTTGCCTCATCAACCTTCATATCCCGAGGGATAACGACCTGCGCGAGAAAATCCGGCCGCATCGGGAACTCCAATGAGAGCCCGGGGGTAACTATCGGCCGAGCGTTGTCTGCTTTTTCCGGCCTCGCTAACTCGGCGACTACGGGTGCTGCCTTGTTGCCGCGACGCGCAGTCCGGGCGCTACGATCGCCGTTCTGTTTCCCGATTCCGCGTCCGCGACCTTTGTACGCAGCTGGGTCGTTAACGTAGCTCGTGAATTCCTTCAATACAAGCCCAAGACGCCGCTCGTACTCCTTCAATGAGCTTGGCGAAAGATCGCCTGGATGTCGATTGTTATAGCGCTTAACCGCAGTCGGTAGATCCAGCGATCGAACGTCCTCGCCATCCCCAACAGCCTCAAGAATTCGAGTACATGCAGCGCGCCAGCCATTTGCAGTATTTGCGTTTACGAGGCCCTTTTGGGTTACCGTATCGAGAAACCGTGTTAGTGCTGCCTTAGTAAAATGCTGATCCATTTGTATTCTCCATCTGATATTCGTCATCATACTATATCTATCTATATTTGTTAAATGGCAGCATCTTACCTTGCGGTCGACCGGACGCCGAGAAAACTCGGTGGCGCTTCGCAGTGTCGAGGAAATTCTCAACTTGCAGCCAAAGGGTTCAAAGGCGAAGCTTTATCAAGTCAAGCAAGTTCGGCACGTGATAGTTAGGGAACCTCTGCAAAAGTCCGCGATCTGATCGGTAGGCGCACCGAATACAGCCGAGGACGATAATGAGCAGACAGATGACACTGGGTACGGGCT
>MUGK01000007.1 GCA_002007425.1 Chromatiales bacterium USCg_Taylor
GCTCGCGCGTGCCTTCGCTCAATGACTTTACGCCGTCCATCTAGAGGACGGCTATCGCGGGCTCCTCGCCTCGGTCTTCGACCTTCCATGGCTCGTCGGAGGAGCAGCAGGCGGCTGAAATAGAACAGAAGGAACGAGCGGAGCAGAAAAGGTTACGCGATGAGCAAGGAGCGAAGATCCGGGAACTCCTCATGCGGGCGCGCCGGGAACAAAGCGAAGGCACGGATGTCGACGAGGAGACGCTATCGAATCAAGACGAGAGTACCGCGCCGCATTAGAAACGAACCCAGGAAAAACGGTGCCGGTCAGGAAGCCCGGCCGGCACCACTCTGTGACTCTTATAGCGATCTATTACTGTACCGGTGGTAGAAGCGTTTCATCGCCAGTATTTAGGCACGTGGGGTGCCCAAAACCACCTGCGCTCACACCTTCCTGTTGACCCGCTTGGGAGGTGATGTCGTAGATGATGTTGTCCGGGTGAGTAGGCGGATTGGCGACGCCATTGACGCCAGATAGATTGTCGAGGCCGAGGTTGTCTCGTGTTCTCCAAGCGATCATGTGATCGGCACAGGATGTGTCGCCGCTTACGCCCAGGCCGCCGATGATGCTTCCATTATAAAGCCCCAGACCGCCTCCAAACACATTGACGCCGCCAACGAAGTTGCCCACCAGCGGATCGTTTGGCTGGCCGTATTTGTTTGCATTACCGCCCGCGTGCCCGTTGCCGCCATAGGCCACAGCCGTGTCAACGGGGTTGCTATGCTGTAGGCCGTAGAGACTGCCACCCGGTGACACCGCCGAGTAGAGATTCGCCGTGGATAACGATAATCCATCAAGGCTAAACGCGTTGGCTGTGTTGGCCTTCTGGGCGGAGATCGCACGGCTGCCTGGCCATTGTGAACCTCTATCGTCCCCGGAAAATGCAACTGCGCAAACTTTCCCGTCGCGGTTGACGATCGTGGCCCACATCTCGTGATTGAGACCGCTACCTTCAGTGGCTACAGCGGCATCGAGAGCAGCGAGCAATGCGGCATGACTCGGCAATCCCCTACACGCCTTGGACTTACCTTTCTGGGCATACGCGGCACCCGAGGCCAGGCTCAAAGCGATGGCGACGGTGAGCACGGTTAAACGATTGAAAGCTTGCATAGATGCTTCCTCCATGTGTTTTTAATTAAAAAACAACGTTATTCCAGCTTGCTCGGCCCATCCCCGGCTCGCACCCGGCTGCACGGTGTGCCAACCTGTAAACCGCTTCCCCAAGAGCCAAACCGCGGCCAGTGTACAGGAAACCATATTTTTTTGGTAACTGAGCTAGTGGCGCGCTAGCCCGCATGCCGTGAGCGTAGGTACAATGACGTAGTTCCCGCGTTAGTTCCCGGCGAGGAAGGCCCGACAAGCGCAGCCATGAGCTCATTAGCGACGATTACAGAAACTCCACCGACAAGCGCCGAACGCCTGGGCAGCCACTTGATTGCCGCAGGCAAGCTCTCGCGGGAGGGGCTCGAGAGCGCCTCGCGCCTGGCGCAAACCAATGCCGAACATCTCGGGACGGTGCTGGTCAAGCTGGGCCATGTTTCGGAGCGGGACCTAGCGGAAGCCCTCGCGGCGCTGCTCGAACTTCCGCTCCTCGCCGCGGACGCCTACCGGGACACACCGATCTATGAAGAGCAGGTCTCGGCGAAGTTCCTGAAAACCGCTCGGGCGATCCCCATCTTCGAGCAGGATGGTGCCCTGGTCGTGGCGATGGCCATGCCCGAGGATACCTATGTCATCGAGGCGCTCACGCTTGCCTGTGGGCGGCCCGTTCGGCCGGCCATCGGCGTGACTTCGGAGATCCTCACCGCGATCGAACGGCTGTACGGAACCGGTAAAACGGTTCTCGACCAGATCGTCGATGACATCGAGACGCGCACCGAGGTGAGCGAGCAGGAAGATATCGAGCGGCTCAAGGATCTAGCCAGCGAAGCCCCGATCGTGCGCTTGGTGAACCACCTCATCAATCGCGCCATCGACTCGCGCGCCTCTGATATTCATATCGAGCCGTTCGAGAACCGGCTCAAGGTCCGCTACCGCATCGACGGTGTGCTGCACGAGGTCGAATCCCCGCCCGCCCGCTCCACCGCCGCCGTGATCTCGCGCGTGAAGATCATGGCCAAGCTCAACATCGCCGAACGCCGCCTGCCCCAGGACGGCCGCATTCAATTGCGCGTCCAAGGCAAGGAAATCGATCTCCGAATCTCGACAGTTCCGACACTGCACGGGGAAAGCGTGGTCATGCGGGTATTGGACAAACAGGCCATCAGCTTCGAATTCCAGCCGCTCGGTTTTAGCGACGATGTGCTCAAAGCGTTCCTCGAGATTCTGGATCTTCCCCACGGGGTCCTGTTGGTGACCGGGCCCACGGGAAGCGGCAAGACAAGCACGCTGTACGCGGCGCTCAAGCGGCTCAACACCCCCGAGCGGAAACTCTTCACCGTCGAGGATCCGGTGGAATACCAGCTCGAGGGCATCAATCAGATCCAGGTGAAACCGCAGATCGGTCTTAATTTCGCCAACGCCCTGCGATCCATCGTGCGCCAGGACCCCGACGTCATCATGATCGGGGAAATCCAAGCCGCGGCGATCGAAGCCCGCATGCGCACCATGTTCCAAGACGGTGTCGTCGACCGTCAACGGCGTCCTGGCGCAGCGCTTGGTGCGGACGCTATGCATACAATGCCGGCGTCCCTATGAGGCGCTGCCCGAGATCGTGGAGGAACTGAAACTGCGCGACTATGTGCAAGATAAGAACGTCGTGCTTTATGAGCCCGTCGGCTGTCCCCAATGCGCGGGGACGGGGTTCCGAGGGCGCACCGCGATCCTCGAGTTTCTAGCCATGACGGATCCGATCCGGCGGCTGGTGCTCAAGCGCGCCGATGCCGGGGAAATCCAAGCCGCGGCGATCGAAGCCCGCATGCGCACCATGTTCCAAGACGGTGTCGACAAGGCGCTTTCTGGGATCACGGCCATCGAAGAGGTGTTGCGCGTGACCAACGTCTCCTGAGCATGGCGCTGTATCGCTACAAAGCCGCCAACCCCGAAGGCGAGGTCCTCGAAGGCGAGTTGGAAGCACGCGATCAAGCCGCGGCCATCGAGCGCCTGCAATCGCTCGGTTACATCCCGATCCGGGCCGAGCAAACTCTAGCCGGGGGCGCCAGACGCTCGGGCTGGATCACGCTGCGGCGCTCGAAGCGCTTGTCGCAAGCCCAGTTAGTGGTCCTGACCCAAGAGCTCGCCACCTTGCTGCGCGCGCGGCTGCCGCTTGACCGCGCCCTGGAGGTGCTCATTGATCTCTCCGGCCAGGGAACCGCAGGCCAACTGCTGACACGCATCCGCGAGGGCGTCCACGGCGGCGCCACGCTCTCGGCTGCCATGGAGGCCCAAGGCGGTGTCTTCTCGCGGCTTTATCTCAATATGTTGCGCGCGGGCGAAGCGGGAGGCGCCGTCGAGCTGGTGCTGACGCGTCTGTCCGAATACCTCGAGCGCGCCCGCGAGCTGCAGGAGAGTGTCACCTCCGCGCTCATCTATCCTGCCATACTCCTCGGCGTGGCAGGGCTCTCGGTGCTGGTGCTCCTGGTGTACGTGGTACCGCAATTCGAGCAGTTATTTTCGGATGCGGGCGCGGCCTTGCCGTTCGCCACCCAAGTGGTCATCTCGATGGGAAATTTTCTGCGTGATTACTGGTGGCTGCTCATCCTGGCCGCCGTGGCGATTGGACTCTATTTCCGCAAGCAACTCTCGCAACCCGCGACGCGTTACCGCTGGGACCAGCGGTTCCTGAAGCTGCCCTTGGCCGGAGAGCTGATCACGAAGATCGAGGTGGCGCGCTTCAGCCGCATGCTCGGCACCCTGCTCACCAACGGCGTGCCCTTGTTGAGCGGGCTATCGATCGTGAAAGAGACCCTGGGGAACCAAGTCTTGGCGGAGGGCGTGGGCACCGTCGCCGAGCGCCTGAAACACGGCCACGGGCTTGCCGAGCCCTTGACAGAGATGGCTTATTTCCCTCGCCTTGCCGTACACATGATGCGCGTGGGGGAAGAGACCGGACAGCTCGAAGAGATGCTCATGCAAGTGGCCGAGGTCTATGATCGCGAAGTGCGGGCCACGGTCAAGCGCATGCTGGCGCTCTTGGAACCGGTACTGATCCTGGGCCTCGGTCTCGTGATCGCGGCCATCATCATGTCGATCCTAATCGCGATCTTGAGCGTAAACGAGCTTGCGTTTTAAACTTCCGTCAACCAGAGGACTAAGCGAAATGAAACGAACTAAGGAACCCCGTTCACCGCGGGGTTTCACGCTCATCGAGTTGCTGGTGGTACTGGTGATCCTAGGGCTGCTCGCCGGTCTCGTGGGACCCCAAGTCATGAAATACCTGAGCGGGGCGAAAAGCGACACAGCGCGGCTGCAAATAGAGGATCTCGCCGCCACCTTGGACATGTACCGCCTCGAGATCGGCCGCTATCCCACGAGCAACGAGAGTCTCAATGCGCTGGTCGAGGCGCCGGCCGGGACCGAACGCTGGAATGGGCCCTATTTAAAGAAGAAGCAAGTACCCAAAGATCCCTGGGGCTTCGACTACCAGTACCGGTTTCCGGGTGAACACGGCGATTTCGACCTGTACACGCTCGGCGCGGACAACGCCGAGGGCGGTGAGGGCGAGAACCGGGACATCGGCAATTGGCAATAGAGTTTCGCCTGTGCCCCGCGGGTTCACGCTGGTCGAGCTTTTGATCGTATTGGTCATCGGCGGCCTCATGCTGTCCGTGGTTCCTCCCCTGTTCTCGAAAGGCGTTACGGGCGTGGAGTTGCGCGCGGCCGCGCGCGAAGTAGCCGCGGCGCTGCGCTACGCCCGTAGCCGGGCGATTAACCGCCACGTCGAATCCACCGTGACGGTAAACCTCGCCGATAAGCGCTATGAGATCAGCGGACGCAAAGGTACCCGAACGCTACCGCAAGGGGCCGACATCAAGCTAGACACCGCCCGCTCGCAGACGCGTTCCCAAACCACCGGGGCGTTTCGATTCTACCCGGACGGCAGCTCGACCGGCGGTCAGATCACGCTCTCGAGCGGCCCGTTGCGGTATGTCGTCGATATCCATTGGTTGACCGGCCGCGTTGCGATTCACTGATCACTGGCGGGGCGCGCGCGGCTTTTCCTTACTCGAGGTGTTGGTCGCGTTCTCGATCTTGGCCATCGCCTTAGGCGTGCTGCTGCAAATCTTCGCCACCGCCCTGCGTAGCAGCAAGCTCGGCGCCGAGTACACGGAGGCGGTCTTGTGGGCCGAATCCTTGCTGGCAGGCGCGGATCTGGAGACGGCACCGCCAGGCGAGGAGACGGGAGACATCGCCGGCCGCTATCAGTGGACGCGCCACGTCCAACCCTATATTCCCGCCCATCTCGACCCGGCAAAGCTGCCGCTCGACGCCTACCGAGTCACGGTCAGCGTGCTCTGGCAAGAAGCCGCGAAAAGGCGCGCGGTTACCCTAACTAGCTTGAGGCTGCGCCCGCGGCTGCGCCGATGACGACGCTGCAGCGCGCGGGCGGCGGATTCACGCTCGTCGAGCTCTTGCTCGCACTTACCCTCACCGGCCTCATCATGGTGGCGCTCTACAGCGGATTGCGGGTCGGGACCCGCGCCTCGGACGCCGCCGAGACGCGGGCAGCCCTGACCGAGGATCAGCGGGCGGTCGCCGGTTTCATTTCGCGCCAGGTAACCCGCGCCTATCCCCTCGTCTGGCTCGACCAAGGCGAACAGCAGCTTGTATTTCGCGGCAGTTCTCGATCCCTAGTCTTTACCGCCAACTCACCCATCCGGGGCGAGCCGGGCGGGCTCTACATCGGCGCGATCGAGCTCGTCAGCGGCGGCCGGCTCGTATTCACCTATTGGCGCGCCGAACCCGATCTCGACGACCCGTTGGTTGCTCCCGAGCACGCTCGCCGAACCGTGATGCTCAACCGCGTTCAGGACGCCCTGTTCTCCTACTACGGGAAATCCCGCCGCGTCACCGCATGGCACGACACCTGGAACGACGACCAACGGCTTCCGGCGCGCGTGCGGCTCACTATCAAGACCGCAAGGCACGGCGACTGGCCCGTGCTCGTGATCCCGATCCATGCGGAACCGGACACCGGCGAACCGCAACTGCTCATGCAGCCGCCCGAATCCGCAGACGAATCTGATCCGAACCTGGATGTTGACGAGTTCGGCGACGAGGATCCCGAAGGTTTCTAGCCTCCTGGACGTTTACGCACTATGAAAGCTATACCGGCGCCGGCGATGGAGCAGGGCCTCGCGCTCGTGATCGTCCTCTGGATGGTGGCCTTGCTGAGTATCGTGGCCGCCAGCCTGGCTTTCAGCATGCGGACCGAGACCACGCTGGCTCACGACCTCGTGGCACAGGCACAGGCCCGCGCGCTCGCCGAGGCGGGCGTGTATCGCGGCATCCTTGAACTGTACAATCCCGATCGCTTGCGTCGCTGGCGCGGCGATGGCAGCTCCCACCGGATCCGCTTCGGGGGGGTGCCGATCACGGTGTCGCTGCAGGACGAAGCGGGCAAGATCGATCTCAATAGCGCGCAGCGCGATCTCCTCGGCACCTTGCTCCGGGCCTCGGGTATGGACGACGAGCGGCGTGATGCGCTGCTCGACGCGATTGAAGACTGGCGTGATGCGGATAGCTTGCGGCGCTTGAACGGCGCCGAAGATCAAGAATACGAAGCCGCCGGCAGGACCTACGGGGCCAAGGACGCTACGTTCAATACCGTCGAGGAGCTGCAACAGGTGCTCGGTGTGACACCGCGCTTGTTCAAGCGTCTGCGGCCCGCGCTTACCGTGCACTCCCATTCGGCGGGTATAGACGTTCAGCTGGCGCCGCCCGCGGTCCTGCGCGCATTGTTGCTGTCCGATCAAGACGCCGAGCCTGATCTCGAGGAAATCCTCGCCCGCCGGGGCGACGATGCCGCGGAACCCGGCAAGAGCTCGCCCGATGCAGTCACGCCGGTTATCGACCCCCGCTTTGCGGCGCCAAGTAATGGTGTAATCTATACCGTGCGGGCCGAGGCCAGGTTACCGGCCCAGACGCGCGCTTCCGTCGCCGCAACCGTAAAACTAGCTCGCCGCTCCGGAAGACCGTATACCGTGCTCGCGTGGCAGGAAGGCGATTGAGAGTTAGAGAAAAAGCAGTGTCTAGCGTCGGGAGGTTAAACATCGATCGGGTGCGGGCGCAGGCACGCGGGTTCTTCGATTGGTGGTTGAGCGAGCTTTGGATGCTGTTGCCGGACTCGATACGGCGGCTGGCAAACATAGAGCCGGAACGCTGGATCGTGCAATGGCTCGACACCGAGATCGAGGTTGTTCGGGAGAGCGACGGGCATGATCCGGCCGTCCCGCGTTCCCGCTTCTCTGCCGCCGCGCCGTCGGAGGTTGCGTTGGAGGCATTGCGGCATCTCGGGAGCGATCGGACGCCCGCAACCGAAGTGATACTGGAGCTACCGCCGCAGCGCGCGTTGCGCCGGGAGGTACACCTGCCGCTGGCTGCCGAGGAAAACCTCAGGGAGGTCCTCGGTTACGCCATGGACCAGGAGACGCCGTTTAAAGCCGGCCAGGTCTACTACGACTTTCGTGTCCTCGAACGAATTACGGCAGCAAAGCGTTTGCGGGTCGAGCTGACTGCCATCCCCCGCGTCTCATTGGATGAGATCCTCGGCAAACTCGCACCGTTCGGCCTGCATCCCGACCGGGTACGGACGCCGGAAGCGAGAGGCAACGGTAATGAGATCAATTTACTGCCGCTCGACCGGCGGCGAGTGAAAACGCCTATCTGGCAGGGCCTGAATCTCGCCCTAGCAGCTGCGGTCGCCGCTCTACTCGCCGGCGCCGTGACCGTACCCTTGATACAGAAGCAACGGTCTATTACCGTGATCGAAGGCCGAATCGCCGAAGTTAAGACACAGGCCCAGGCCGTGCACGATCTGCATCGGCAGCTCGAAGTCTTGGCCAGCGACTCCCGCTTTCTCATCGAGAAAAAGAAGGCGACGCCGGTAACGATTGGGGTTCTGGACGAGCTTACCCGCGTGCTGCCCGACGACACTTGGCTGTACCAGTTTGAGATCAACGGGATAGAAATGACGATGCAAGGTGAATCTTCCACCTCCTCGGCGGTCATTGGCCTCATAGAGGCATCGCCGTTATTTAAGAACGCCTCGTTTCGGTCGCCCGTAACCCAAAACCGCCTAACCGGCGCCGAGCGTTTCAATCTCGCCGCCGAAGTGCTTGCGGAGGCCGGCTCATCATGATGGAGCGCCTCACCGCGGGTCAACGCCAAGGGGCGGCCGTCGGCCTGCTGTTACTGCTGCTCGCCGCTTTATATATGGTCTTTATCCAACCGCTGGTTTCGGTCTACGGAGATTACGGAGAGCGGATCGCGGATCTCCAGAATCGATTGGCGGGTTACGAACGCGTCGCGAGCCGTAGCACCGAATTACAGCAGCAGTTCGCGCGGCTCAAGGGGCAACTATCCAAGCAACAACGCGGGTATTTGCAGGGCAACACGCGCGCACTCGCGGCCGCGGAGATGCAACAGCATGTAAAGAAGGTCGTTGAAGCAAACGCTGGACGGCTCAATAGCATTCAGATCATGCCCGACACGACAGAGGATGGAGGCAAAGCCGACGCCAAGCAACCCGTATCGATCAAGGTCCAAATGTTGGGTTCCACCGAGACGGTACAACGCGTGTTTCACACCTTGGAAGCAGGACAGCCGCGCATGTTTGTCGATCAAGTGTATCTGCGCGGCCGGAACGCTTATCAGTTCCGGCCGGGGAAACCACCGAATGACGAGCTGGATATTCGCTTTAGTCTCTCCGGTTTTATGGCGCTTGAGAAGTCATGAAGTGGCTAGGATCCATGAGTGCCGTCACCATGACGCTGGGCGCGCTGTGTGCGGTACTGGGTCTCGTGCTCGCCTATGAGCTCGCGGTCCCCTCGGAACCAGTGCAGGTCGACGCGGCAACTACGGACCTGCCTTGGAAGGCGCCCGCCGTCGAAAGCGACTTTACCTTACCTCCGTTGAGTCAATTCCAGGAAATCATCACCCGCCCCCTATTCTTGAAGACACGCCGTCCGGCGCCGAGCGCGAATACCGGTGCCGCGACGCAGTCCACTTCGGAGACTCCCTTGAGCAAGTATGCCGTCTCGGGCGTCGTGATCACACCCGAGCAACGCTTCGCTTTGATTCGCGGAATTAACGACAACACGCTCCAGCGCGTCGCGGATGGCGAGGAGTTTCATGGTTGGACCGTGAAAGCGATTGAGCATGAAGGTGTGGTATTCACACGAGAGCGAGAACAGGAACGTCTACCGTTGCTCCGCAAAACCCCGGAGAAGTTCAAGGTGGCCGCCCAGCGCGCCGCGCTCCTGGCCCGCAGGCGACTCGCCATCCCCGCGCCACGGAATCCCGCCGCGCCACCCCGGGCGCCAGCCCAGCAGCCACCCCTGGAATCCGGAGAACGGCCCGAGAGAGGCCCGCGCGATTAAGGCGGCCTAATATCGAAGTGATCTTATATTTATCGGATAACACCATGACTAAGGAGATTTTTATTTTAAGTTCGCTTATAGTAGTGTGAGAAATCTCCGCGGGCCGACACCAGTCCCTCGCCGCACTTGGCACAATTGGGGTTATCAAGCTGTAATGGACCTTAGGGCGCTGTGGGTTCGATGGATCTTAGTAGTCGCCGGCCTTAGCGTTGGTGGCGCCTGTACCGTGTCGCATCCGCACAAGCCGGAACCGAGCGTTTCTATCGCCCGCGCGCCGTCGCCCCCGGTGATCCACCCCGCGCCTCCGCCCATCAGCGAGGTCATCTCGCTGGGAGACCCCGACGACAAGAAACCCCTCAAGACCGAAGTCAAGATTTATCCCGGGAGCGGTACTTTCGTGAAACCGCAAGGCGGATACAAAGGTCCACCGCCGAGCGACGATAGGGGAGAATACACGCTCAACTTCGAAAACACCGATTTGCAGGAGGTGGTCAAGGCGGTCCTGGGCGATCTCCTCAAGGAGAACTATTTCATCGACCCGAAGGTGGCGGGGACGACCACGATTCAGACGACCCGGCCGCTCAAGCGGCACGAGTTGCTACCGACGCTGGAAAACCTGCTGCGCTTGAACGGCGCCTCGCTGCTGCGAGCCGAAGGCATGTACAAGATCCTCCCTTCGGCGCAAGCCGCCCGCGGTTCCCCGCCGTCGTCGGTGAGCCGGCTCGCGGCGGCGCGCGGTTTTACGATTCGCGTCGTGCCGCTGCGTTACGCCTCCGCCCGCGAGCTCCACAAGTTAATCGAGCCCTTCTTGCCTCAAGACGCGCCGCAAATCGTAGACGCGCAACGCAACCTTTTGATCCTGACCGGGAGCGAGCAGGAAATCCAAGCCGCCGTGGAGCTTGTGGAGCTGTTCGACGCGGATTGGCTCAGCGGGATGTCGATGGCGCTGTTCAAGCTTCAGCACGCCGAGGTCAAGACGCTGCACGGCGAGCTGGAAAAGATCTTTGGCGAAAAAGACAGTCCCCTGGCCGGGGTTGTGCGGATGGTGCCGGTGGAGCGCCTCAACGCGCTGCTCGTCGTCTCCTCGCGTCCGGGTTATCTCGACCAGGCGCGGAACTGGATCGAGCGCTTGGATCAAATAGGCGATTCGGTCAGCCCGCGCCTCTATGTTTATCGCGTACAAAACGGCAAGGCGGCCGATCTTGCCGCCGTGCTCGGCGGGATCTTCGGCGCCGAGGCCAAACCCTCCGAAGCGGGCGCGCCACCGCCGGAATTCGCTCCCGGCGAAACCCAAACCACGCTCGAAAGCGAGGCCGAACCACCCACTCCGGGCGGAGGCTTGAGCAAAAGCACGCGCTCCAAGACCAAAGGGACAGAACGCGGCGGCGTGTCGGTGGTCGCGACCGAGACCCTGCGCATCATCGCCGACGAGACTAACAACGCACTTCTGATCATGGCCAAGGTGCAGGACTATAAGATGATCGAGGCCGCGCTGAAACGCCTGGATGTCATCCCGCTGCAGGTGCTGATCGAAGCCACTGTCGTCGACATCACGTTGACGGATGATCTGCGATACGGGATCGAGTGGTTGTTTAGGAACAGCGCCCCAGGCAGCGGCAACATTGGCCAGGGTAAGCTCGACCTAGCGGGGCTTGACGCTATAGCTCCAGGCTTTTCTTATGCGCTAATGTCAGGCAACCGAGTTAGGGCCGTATTGAACGCGCTGGCTGACCAGGGCAAGCTGAACGTCCTGTCTTCGCCTTCCTTAATGGTACTCGACAACCAAACTGCAACCATTAAGGTGGTCGATGAGGTGCCGGTCATCACCCAGGCGCGGACACCGGTGGACACAGTGAACCAAGATAGCATCGACCAACTCCAATCCGTCGAGTTCAAGGAGGTCGGCGTGATCCTCGAGGTTACGCCGCGCGTCAACCTCGGCGGGCGCATCACCCTCGATCTCAGCCAGGAGGTATCCGAAGTCGATAGAACCCCCGCCCGGGTAAATACTGCGGGAAATCCCTCGTTCATCCAACGCAACGTACAGACCACCGTCACCGTCCAGAGCGGTGAGAGCCTCGTCCTCGGCGGCTTGATCAGCGAGACCAAAATCCAGTCGAACAGCGGTATCCCATTCCTCAAGGATATCCCTGTGCTCGGGGCTCTGTTCAGCCAGACCCGGGACTTCACCGATCGCCAGGAGCTTATCGTCCTGCTGACCCCTCGGGCGGTTCGTGACGAGGCCGAGGCGCGCGCGGTGACCGAGGAGTTTCGCCACCGGTTGCGCGAGCTGGAGTCCATCAAGCCGGGCGGTTGATCGCCAGCACGTTATTTCTTACCGGACCATGCATAAACTATAATTCAACGGCGGGCGGTTGTTCGTGGTACCTTTTCGTGGTGCTTGGAATTTCCGGCCGGCCCAGTTTCACGACCTGTCGGACCCCTGCGAAGAAAACTCAAAATACGATTCAGGAGGAGGGTTGTTATGACGCCGAAAGAAATCATCGATCTCATCAAGGCCAAGAACATTGAAATCCTAGACCTCAAGTTCCAGGATTTCCCCGGCACTTGGCAGCATTTTTCAATACCGGTGAGCCAGGCCGTGCCGGAAATCTTCGACGAAGGACTGGGTTTTGACGGATCCAGCATCCGGGGCTGGCAAGCGATCCATGCCAGCGACATGATGGTGGTGCCGGACCCGGTCACGGCCGTCATCGACCCCTTTACCGAATGCCCGACACTCTCGTTGATCTGCAATATCGTCGATCCGGTCACCCGCGAGCAATATTCACGCGATCCCCGCTATGTCGCGGTCAAGGCTGAAAATTACCTGAAAAGCTCCGGCATTGGCGATGTCGCGTATTTCGGGCCGGAAGCGGAGTTCTTCATCTTCGATGGCATTCGCTTCGACCAAAATGCCCACGAGGCTTATTACCACGTCGAGTCCGCGGAAGGGGTGTGGGACTCGGGGAGCGACAATGGCCCGAACCTGGGCTACAAACCGCGCCACAAGGAAGGCTACTTTCCCGTACCCCCGACCGACTCGCAGCAAGATATTCGCACCGAGATGATCCTGGAGATGGAGAAGGCCGGGATCGTGGTCGAAAAGCATCATCACGAAGTGGCCACTGCGGGGCAAGCGGAGATCGATCTGCTTTACGATTCGCTCACCCGCATGGCCGATAAGATGATGATGTACAAGTACATCGTCAAAAACGTCGCCTTGCGACACGGCAAGACCGTCACCTTCATGCCCAAACCGCTGTTCGGGGATAACGGATCGGGCATGCACACCCACCAGAGTATCTGGAAAGGGGGTCAGCCGCTCTTTGCCGGCGACAAATATGCCGGGGTGAGCGATCTCTGCCTGTGGTACATCGGAGGCATCTTGAAACACGCCCCGGCGCTTTGCGCTTTCGTGGCCCCGACCACCAACTCCTACAAGCGCCTCGTGCCCGGCTTCGAGGCCCCCGTCAACCTGGCCTATTCCTCGCGCAACCGCTCGGCGTCGATCCGCATCCCGGTATACTCCCCGAGCCCCAAGGCCAAGCGTATCGAAGTCCGCTTTCCCGATCCCTCCTGCAATCCGTACCTGGCGTTCGCGGCGATGTTAATGGCGGGCCTCGATGGCATCATGAACAAGCTCAACCCGGGCGATCCGTTCGACAAGAATCTCTACGACTTGCCTCCTGAAGAGCTGGCCAAGGTCCCGAGCTGCCCCGCTTCGCTCGAAGCCGCACTCGATGCGCTGGAGAAAGACCACGAGTTTTTGTTCAAAGGCAACGTCTTTACCCGCGATGTTGTCGAGACCTGGCTCGAATACAAGCGCACCAAGGAATGTGATCCCATCCGGCTGCGTCCGCACCCGTATGAGTTCGCACTTTACTACGACGCGTAAGAACGCGGTCTAGGGGCTATTCCCGAAGCTGCGTGCCGTCCCGCGATTAGGACCCCCTCCCTCCGGAAGGACCCCCTCTCCCGCCGGAGAGGATGGGGGTGAGGAGATCTCATTCAACGCACCTCTAACCGCCCTTCCATCCCCTGTTCGCGGTGGCTGGGAAGGAAAAGCAGTTTTTTATCGCAATAAAACGTGAAGACTCCTGTCTTCCTGGGCGTGAAGAGAACGCGCGCGGAATCTCCGGCTGCGACCTCTTGCCGGACACGGAATCCAGCCTGGGGATCCGCCAGCACCAGGTTATGAGGCACGAGAAACGCCGTATTACGAAGTATCAATACCACCGGTCGGCCGGCTTCTACGACAAGATGGTCCGGTGCGTAGGAATAACTATCGAGGCTCACCTCGACGCGCTGCACGCCGCGCGCATCCGGATGGACCAGGAAGGGCTCGGCCAGGCTCGCGGGCGCTACCGATAAAAGGCCCATTGTTACGCTCCAAATCGAAACGAGCTTGTGCAACACGAAGCCTGCGGTACGAAGCGCCTCGCTCAAAACTCAAGGTGCTTGGGCGTGCGCGGGAACGGGATCACGTCGCGAATGTTGGTTACCCCCGTCACCAACATCAAGAAGCGCTCGAACCCCAGCCCGAAACCGCTGTGAGGCACGCTGCCGAAGCGCCGCGAGTCCAGATACCACCAATAGTGACCCTGGTCGAAGCCCATCTCGTTGATGCGCGACCGGAGTACATCGTAGCGCTCTTCGCGCTGGCTGCCGCCGATGATTTCTCCGATCCTAGGCACCAGGACATCCATCGCGGCGGCCGTACGCCCATCGTCATTGAGCCGCATGTAGAACGCCTTGATGTCCTTGGGATAGTTATAGACGATGACCGGTTTCTTGAAATAACGCTCGGTGAGGTAACGCTCGTGCTCGGTTTGCAAATCGGCGCCCCATGCCGGCTCGAACTCGAAGGATTCGCCCGAGCGCCTCAGAAGCTCGATGGCATCGTCGTAAGGCAAGCGTTCAAAGGCGTTCGCGGCGATATTCTCAAGTGTCGCCATTAAGGATGGATCGACGAAACGCGCGAAGAGCCGCAGATCCTCGCGGCAGCGATCCAGCGCGTCGGTGACGAGATAGCGGATGAACTCCTCCGCGAGGCTCATGTTCGCGTCGAGATCATAGAACGCCATTTCCGGCTCGATCATCCAAAATTCGGCCATGTGCCGGGCGATGTTGGAATTCTCGGCCCGGAAGGTCGGACCAAAGGTGTAGATCTCACCGAGCCCGAGCGCGAACATCTCGCCCGAGAGTTGACCGGAGACCGTCAGCTTGGCTTCCTTTCCGAAGAAATCCTCGCTGAAATCGACCCGCCCGTCTCGCTTCGGAACGTTTCTCAAGTCCAGCGTGGTGACGCCGAACATTGCCCCGGCCCCTTCGCAGTCCGAGGCGGTCAGGATCGGGGCATGGATATAGCAGAAACCGCGGTCTTGGAAAAATTGGTGAATAGCATGCGCAAGCCGCGACCGCATGCGGAACAGCGCGCCGTATTTATTGGTCCGCGGCCGCAGGTGGGCAATGGTACGCAAGAATTCGTCGGAATGCCGTTTCTTTTGCAGAGGGTAATCCTCGGGACAGGTCCCGATGACCGTGATCCTATCGGCTTGGATCTCCCACGGCTGCCCGCTCCCTGGTGATGCGACCAGCTTGCCTTCGACCGCAATCGCCGCGCCGGTGCCGAGATCCTTTGCTTCAGAATAGTTGCCGATGCCGGCGTCCACGATGACCTGGATGTTTCTGAGACACGACCCATCGTTGATCTCAAAAAAGGAAAAACCCTTGGAATCCCGGCGGGTCCTAACCCACCCCTTGATCAGCACCTGCTCGCGCGACGCCGCGCCATCGAGGAGTGTCACGATTTTGTCTCGTTTCAGCGCAACGGTCTGTTCCACGGATCCCGAACTTCTCTCAGGTCTTAGGCAGCGTCACGCCGCGCTGCCCCTGATACTTTCCTCCGCGATCCCGGTACGAGATCTCGCAGGGATCATCCGATTCGATAAAGATCACCTGCGCGACGCCCTCATTCGCATAGATCTTTGCGGGCAAGGGCGTGGTGTTCGAAAACTCCAAGGTGACATGTCCTTCCCATTCGGGCTCCAAGGGCGTGACGTTGACGATGATTCCGCAGCGGGCATAGGTCGACTTCCCGAGACAGATGGTGAGCACATTGCGCGGAATGCGGAAGTACTCGACGGTGCGCGCGAGCGCGAAGGAATTCGGGGGGATGATGCAGACGCTCGCCGCCACATCAACGAAGCTCTGCGGATCGAAATTCTTGGGATCGACGATGGTGGTGTTGATGTTGGTGAAGATCTTAAACTCGTTGGCGCAGCGGATATCATAGCCGTAGCTCGAGGTGCCGTAGGAAATGAGCCTGCCGTCACCGTTGGCGCGAACCTGGCCGGGCTCGAACGGTTCGATCATGCCATGCTCTGCGGCCATGCGCCGGATCCAGCGATCGGATTTTATCGACATCGTACCTTACGTATTCTGGATCACGATCTTCGGAAAGCGCGCCGAGTAGTCCTTGGCCCGCAGCGAGAGCTTCGCCGCTATCTTGCGCCCGAGGTCGTGGAAGATCCGCGCCGCCCGCGAGCCGGGGTCCATGGCCACCGTCGGCCGGCCGTTGTCCACCCCCTCTCGGATCCCGATCTCGAGCGGCAAGGATCCGAGGAGATCTACTTGGTACTGCGCGGCCATGGAAGCGCCGCCACCTTGCCCGAAGATGGGCTCCTCGTGTCCGCACTGGCTACAGACGTGCGTACTCATATTTTCGACGATGCCGAGCACCGGTACCTCGACTTTCTCGAACATCTTGAGCGCTTTGCGCGCATCAAGCAACGCGATGTCTTGGGGCGTCGTGACGATGATCGCACCGCTGACCGGAATTTTCTGGCACAAGGTCAATTGAATGTCGCCCGTGCCGGGTGGCAGATCCACGACCAAGTAATCGACGTTGCGCCACTTGGTACCGGTTAGCAACTGCTCCAGGGCGGAGGTCACCATCGGGCCGCGCCAGATCATCGGCGTCTCTTCGTCGATGAGATTGCCGATCGAGATGGCTTGCACGTGGTAGCTGACCAGTGGTTCGAAGGATTTGCCGTCTATGGTCTCGGGTTTCCCCCGGCAGCCGAGCATCCGGGGCTGGCTCGGACCGTAGATATCGGCATCAAGGATCGCGGCCTGCGCGCCTTGCGCCTGAAAGGCGAGCGCTAGATTAACCGCGACGGTTGATTTACCCACCCCACCCTTGCCCGAAGCGACGGCGATGATATTTTTGACCTCGGGTAAGGGAGAGACGCCCTTTTGCACCGAATGCGAAATGATCTTCTGCGTGACCTCGACACTTGCCTCGCGAACGCCCTCGACATTGCCGAGCACTTCCTTGAGCGCGCCCTTCAAGGATTCACTCCAGCCTTTGATCGGATAACCGAGCTCGACCGCGACGCGCACGCGATCGCCGTCGATGCGTATATCCTTGACCGCTTTGGCGCTGACGAGATCGCACCCGAGATAAGGGTCTTGATAGCGCTTTAACGCGGCTTCGATGTGCTCTTTCGTGACGGTTATCATCGTAGATTTCGGCCAGGAATGCGTACGGCCATTCTACACCAAATCCTGTAGCCACGAGGCGCGATGACACGGCGCTGGCTTGATGTTAACTTAAGAAATCCCTATTGAAGGAGTATTACCGCCGTGAACGGACCGAGAGACATCCTGGTCACCAGCGCCCTCCCCTACGCCAACGGCCCCATTCACCTCGGGCACCTGGTCGAATACATCCAAACCGACATCTGGGCACGCTTCCAGCGGATGCGCGGCCACCGCTGCTACTACGTGTGCGCCGACGATACCCACGGCACGCCCATCATGCTGCGCGCCGAGGTCGAGCAGGTCGCCCCCGAGCAACTCATCGCGCGCATGCAGGAGGAACACCTGCGCGATTTCACGGAGTTTCACATTGCCTTCGACAACTACTATTCGACCAACTCGCAAGAGAACCGTGCGTTGGCAGAGGGCATCTACCTAAAGCTAAAGGCCCGGGGGCTGATCGAATCGCGCACCATCGAGCAGCTCTACGACCCGGTCAAGAACATGTTCCTGCCGGATCGGTTTATCAAGGGTGAATGCCCGCGCTGTCATGGCCAGGACCAGTACGGAGACGCCTGCGAGATCTGCGGCGGCACCTATCAACCGACCGAGCTTATCAATCCTTATTCCGCGCTCTCAGGCGCGGCTCCGATCCGCAAGCAATCGGATCACTATTTCTTTCGCTTGAGAGAGTGCGAGGACTTTCTCAGGGAATGGACGCGCGCCGGTCACTTGCAGCCCGAAGCCGCCAACAAACTCAATGAGTGGTTCACCGCCGGTCTTAAAAATTGGGATATTTCGCGCGATGCCCCGTACTTCGGTTTTGAGATCCCGGAGGCGCCGGGGAAATATTTCTATGTCTGGCTGGATGCACCGATTGGTTACATGGCGAGTTTCAAGAATCTCTGCGAGCACGCCGAGCTCAACTTCGATGCGTACTGGGGAGCGGCGTCGAAGGCCGAGCTCTATCACTTCATCGGGAAAGACATCCTGTATTTCCATGCCTTGTTCTGGCCCGCGCTGCTGCATTCTTCAGGCTATCGCACGCCCTCCCGGATCTTCGCGCACGGCTTCCTCACCGTGAACGGGGAAAAGATGTCGAAGTCGCGCGGGACCTTTATCACTGCCCGCTGCTACCTCGATCACATCAATAACCCTGAGTATCTACGCTACTACTATGCGTTTAAGCTCAACGGTACGATGGAGGACATCGATCTCAATCTCGCGGACTTCGCCTCCCGCGTCAATGCGGATCTGATTGGAAAATACATCAATATCGCGAGCCGGGCGGCCGGATTTATCACCCGGCGCTTCGACGGCGAGTTGGCCGCTCCGGTTCACTGTCCCGAGGACGCCCGCGCGCTGATTCAGAACTCCTTGGACGTGGCCGGCCCGATTGCCGAAAATTACGAAGGCCGTAATTACGGGGCGGTCCTGCGCGAAGTCATGCGAGTTGCGGACACCGTCAACCAATACTTCGACCGGCACCAACCTTGGCTACTAGAAAAAGATCCGGTTCGTAAGGAAGAATTGCAACTGGTCTGCTCGAAGAGCTTGCATGCGTTTTATGTCCTTTCGGTCTACCTCGCGCCCATCCTCCCCAATCTCACGGAACGCGTCGCGCGGGATCTTTTTGGACTCGACCAGGGTTTTAACTGGCGTGATCTCGACACCCTGCCAGCACGTATTCGCCCTTACCGGCACTTGATCACGCGCATCGACCCTAAAACCATCGAGGCCCTAGTCGCCGCGAATCGTGAGAGCTTGAAACCAAGCACGATTGCTCCTGCAGCCTCGCGTGCTACCGAAACAATTACCGTCGAAGACTTCGGCAAGATAGATTTACGCATCGCCCGCATCGTCAGCGCCGAGCTCGTCGAGGGCGCCGATAAGCTCGTTAAACTCACTGTCGATCTCGGCGGCGCGCAACGCACCATATTCGCCGGTATCAAATCGGCCTACGCCCCCGAGCAATTGGTCGGCCGGCTCACGGTCGTCGTCGCCAATCTCGCCTCCCGCAAGATGCGTTTCGGGGTTTCCGAGGGCATGGTGCTCGCGGCCGGCGCGGGCGGAAAAGACATTTTTCTCCTCAATCCCGACGAGGGGGCCCAACCGGGCATGCGGGTGAAATAGCCCGCCGGTAAACACCGGTGACACCTCGGCGGCTCACGGTGATGCGCCATCGGCGGCAGCCGGGTCATTGCCTATTCCAAAGGCGTTGCTTGGCACGCGACTGTCCCATCGGCAGTACTCTTTATTTTCTTCCTGTTGACCGAGGGATCAGGCGGTACTACGATGCTAATACCTTGTTTACTGGGGCACCAGGGATGTCCATCACCAGCCTCAAGCTGCCTGACGAGTTAAAGGAACGCATAGCTGCCCTCGTGGAGGAAAGCGGCCAGTCCGCGCATGCGTTTATGGTAGAAGCCATCGCAAGAGAGACTGAACGCGCGGAGTTGCGTCGCCAATTCCTTGAGGATGCTCGCAAGGCTGAGGGCGACGTGCTACGTGCCGGCAAAGTGTATGATGCGGAGGAGGTTCTTGACTACCTTGACGCTAAAGCAAAGGACGGAGACGCCAAGCGCCCGCGTGCCAAGACATGGCAGCGGTCCAGCTGAGTCCGCGCGCAGTAACGGATCTCGAGCGAATATTTGAATTCATTGCCGAACGCGACCCAACCGCGGCCTTCGCGACGATTAAAGACGTGCGCGAAGCAGTCCAGCTCCTGGCACGGCACCCCCTGATCGGCCGCCTCGTTGACACTCACTGCCGTGAGCTGGTCATCTCGAAGGGGCGTACCGGTTACGTTGCATTATATCGTTGGTTCGAGGCGACTGAGACAGCGTTAGTTCTTCGGATCCGAAATCAACGTGAAGCCGGATACCAAGGACATTAAATACTCACGTCTTGAATGTTGAACACACCAAAATAAACTCACACGCCCACTCGAGCTACTACCAGAGCCCGGGGATTTTGCGGCCGTCGGTCCAGGTGTACCGGCACTTGCCGTTGTCCACGTTACTCGTGCCGACGTCGCGGCAGCAAGGTGTGATCGCTGTGCAGGTGAGACCACGGTAGAGGTACCGCGAGATCTTATTTTGAGCCGAGGAGGAGGGATGGAAGCAGTCGCAGTTTTGGATGTCGCTCGAGCTGAACTTGTAGTTGCTGATGGCTTCGCTGTACTGAACCTGGACCCCGTTGGCCTTGGTCACGTTGCCGGTGCCGAAGGGGGCATTGGCCGGGACGTTTGCGCCTGCCGCCACCGCGGCGTACTCGTTGGTGACCCGGATGAGGATGTTCTTGTAGGCCCGCCAGGTGCGGTGGGCATGGGCTACCCGGGCATCGGAGCAGTCGTCGGAGGTGACCGACTCGCAGATGCCCGGGCCCTCGAACACATCGGCGACGTCGGTCTGCGCGGTATCCCAGACGTCCTGGCAGCTGCAGTCGAAGAAAACACCACAGTCCACGTTCTTTCCCGGGTGATTGCACAGCTGAGAGACCCGCACCAGAATGGCGACCCCGATCCGGCTGTCCGGGATCTGCACCAGCTCGTCGAGGGCGCGACGAAACTGCTTCTCGAAGGCGAAATTCTTGGTGCGGCAGTAGTTATTCGGGTCCTTGGTGGAGCTGGGGGTGCAGGTCGAGAACCTATCACGGTGCCCCTGGCAGATGTCGTTGTGGCCCAGGAGGAACGCGATGTACCGAGGAGCCGCCCTGGTGACGATCCAGTTCCGGGCCGCGACCGCCTGTTTGTAGGCATCGTCGCGCATGTTCGCGCCGCTCACCGCGGCGTTATAGGCGGAGAGGTTCTTGTTGTTGGCGCATTCCAGCCGTTCCTTATGGCTGTACACGGGATCGGCCGTGCATAAGGTGCCGTTGTTGTCGTTGGTCGCCCAGCTATACTTGGTCTGGTCGGCGAAGGCGCAGCTGCCCTCGAAGAACTCCCCGCCGCCGGCGTTGTACGCCCGGGCCATGCTGTCGCCGATCACCGCCATCGAGGACACGGTCCTCGAGGTGAAGCTCGCGGCATCGATCGATCCCAGAGCGCCTTCATCGGGCTCGCCGAGCGCCGCTTCTCCGTACCCGATCGCGATGCCGAGCCACAGCACCGAGAACGCGCGGCCGACCGAACCTTGCTTGATCGTTGTCACTTTCTCCCCCACTCTTCAAAGCGCCTTCGGCGGCAGGTCGTCGCCGCGTCTTGTTTTGTGACACGGCATGCAGACG
Organism: Chromatiales bacterium USCg_Taylor; assembly: GCA_002007425.1. Classification (GTDB taxonomy): domain Bacteria; phylum Pseudomonadota; class Gammaproteobacteria; order JACCXJ01; family JACCXJ01; genus USCg-Taylor. Next base: position 21,351 of record MUGK01000007.1, read on the forward strand.
ATGTGGCGCATCATAAACTCTTGCTGCAACTCCCTACGCGAGTTCCGGCCACTCGTTGACATAGAAACGTAAGCGATCTTACTTTGTGAGCGGCTACAAGAAAAGGTGACAGATTTATTTTCCGCTCGTTTGTCTGGCCGCCCTGCTGACATAAGGGGAGAAAAATAGATTTGTCACTTTTTTCAGGCTGGGCGCCACATGGCACACGCAGCGAACGGCTCGCCCATTCACCCCACGCTCACTGGCACGAGGGTCATAGTGTCGTTACCGAAGATATCGATCACCTTGACGGCCACGGTGTAGCGGCCCGCCTGGGTGTAGGTACGTGGCGCTGAGAGGAGTTCCAGCGTGCGGTTCTTGCGGGTGCGGAAGCTCTACCATTCGTTTTCGAAGATGTAGCTGCCGGTCCAGCGTTCTTCAAATTCTCCCTCACCATCAATCCCTCTCCCGGTGGGAGGGAGAAGGGTTGGAGATGAGGGGTTGTTCTCCACATCCACAACGGCACTTTCCATCCCGGCATTCTTCGCCACCTTGATGATCTCCCTGCGGCTCATATAGTCGAAGTCCACGGCTCAGTAATCCACCCAGTCGGTCCAGTGTTTCGTGAGCATCTCGCGGTTGACGACGCCGTCCTTGTCCTTGCTTATCTTGAAGAGTTGGCCCTGTTCGCAGACGACCTGGGACTTGCCGTTCTTGAGACTTGCGGCGGCGGCGTCAAGCGCGCCTTGGGTGTAGTAGACGGAGAAGTCGGTCAGCTCGATTTGGAGCGCGAGCTTATCTTTCTTGTCGTAGCGCGGCGTGGCTTCGACGAAGCTCACGTCGTGGAACACCACCTGGCCCTTGTCCACGGCGCGTTTGTCGAAAACCTCGGCCGGGATATATTTGGGAGCGAGGTCGATGCCCTTTTGCCTGGCCTCGTCCAGCACCGCGGGGAAGAGGCCCATCTCGAACTCAAAGGCCAGCACGTCCACGCGCGAGGCGCCGCGCTTGCGGCATTCGGTGATGACCTCTTCCACGAACAACCGGCCCACGGGCAGGTTGATCGGGCCGACCACCACCAGCCGCCCCGCGTTCTTGCCGTGGAAGACGCTCGCGTCTTCGAGCGGCTGGGTGCGGTAGGCGCGCAGGATGAGATCGCGGAACTCGCGTTCCTTTTGCGTCAGGATGCGCCGCTGTCTTTTTTCCCTTGTCATTCCGGCCGACGAGCCGGAATCCACTTCTGATAATTCTGGATTCCCGCTTTCGCGGGAATGACGGTCGAGGGAAAAATTGACACCGAGATACGCCTGGCGCTCGTAACGGCCGAGGTTCAGTACCTCGAAGGCGCGGAACGGTTTGCCCGATTCCTTGAGATCGCGCTGCACCTGAATGAGCCGCTTGCGCGTGGTGTGGATGGCGAACTTGCCGAGGTCGGTGCAGATCCACTTGCGGCCAAGCTTTTCCGCCACCGCCGCCGTAGTGCCGGAACCGCAGAAGAAGTCGGCGACCAGATCGCCGTCGTTACTGCTGGCTTTGAGGATCCGTTCGAGCAGGGCTTCGGGTTTTTGGGTGGGATACTTTGTATCTTGCAGCGATTGCGAATTTACAGCCGGGATGTCTGCCCAAAGGGACTGCAAGGGGACACCTGGCATCTCGTCGAGGTAGTAGATTCTGCGCGGGACTTCGTTACTGGTATATTCGATGCGTCCAGCGGCTTGGGGCGCCTTCATCTTTTCTTCAGTGAGTGTCCAAATTCTGCCCTTTGGCGGGGCCTTGCCTTTCCAAAGATAATTTGCCGGACGACCATGCGCCGGTGCGTCGAGTGTGACGAGTTGGTAAAACCGCCCAGATACATCCGCCTTAAAGTGGCTCTTGATGTATGACCCTTCGTATGGAGCATAAGGCTGGTTCCAGACATGGCGATCTGGAGATTTGGTGTAGAACACGAGGGAGTCACAAGTGTTGCCATTTTTCCCTGGACCGTTGTGGGCATAGGTTCGCCGCCAGGTGATGTCATTTTGGAGGCAGTTCCCGCCAAAAACCTCATTCAGCACGAGTCGCAGGAATGCATTCACCCGCCAATCGCAATGCACATAAATACTCCCCTCCTCAGCCAGCAAATCCCGCATCAGGATCAACCGCTCGTAGATCATCGAGATGAACGAATCCGCCCCGCGCCCCCAGGTGTCCCGGTAGGCGATCTGTTCGAGCAGGTTCGGTTCCTTGTGGAAGGTCTCACCGCCAATCTCGATGTCCATGGAGAAGTCGGCGCCGACATCGAAGGGCGGGTCGATGTAGATGAGCTTCAAGCCGCCCGCCTCCTCGATCTGCCGGCGCAGTGCGCCGCTCTTGAGCGAGGACAGGATCAGCTTGTTGTCGCCCCAGATGAGCTTGTTGGTCCAGCCCTTGAGCTGACGGCCGCGGAAATCGAAGAGATCGAGCTGCGGCGATTCCGGCGCCTCCCGGCGCGGCTCGTCCACGTGCTCCAGCGACTGGAACGGCAAGACGGTGGTGCAGACCTCGCGGCTCTTGCCGTTCCACACCAGCTCCACCTCGCGCTTGTCCTCGAACAGGACGAAGCGGTATTGCTCCGGCAGCGGCTTGCCCTGCTGGATGAGCTGAATCAGATCGCGCTTCTCGGCGTCCGTCAGGTCATAAACGGGTTTGCTCGCGCGGGACATGGCGCTCAAACAAGTATGTCCTCAAAGGACAATACAGCGATGCGCCGCCGTGCAGCGGTCTTGATCCGCTTATCCCCGGTGATGAAGGCGTGGCAACCCACAGAAAGCGCCGCAGCTAGATGAAGCGCATCGGCAAGCTTCAACCCGCGGTGCTTCGCCCGCAGTTCGGCGGACAGGTCCGCGACGGCGTCGTTCACTGAATTATGGCGATCGGCCCCGGCCGGGCGAGCATGGTCCGGTATATCTCTGCCAGACGGTCGTTACCGCTTCTCAAAGGCTGCACCAGGACCTCGGCGCGGACGATGGGCGAAACAAACGCCTGGACTTCACTGGAACTGACAGCCTGCAAGAGGGAACGGACAGCGGCGGGCTGTGTGGCGGCGTCAGTTTCTATGGCGTAGATGAGCGCATTGCTGTCGAGGTAAATTCGTTGTCCCCGTAGTTTCTCAATGCTCATCGCGGTCTTTTCGCAGTTCCCTGACGTAGGCGACGACCTCGTCCATAGACTTGTAGTGCGGGTGCGCGCCGACGAACTGCGTCAGATCCGGCTCCGCCGGTTGCGGCTCCAGCCGCTCTTCGGCCAGCCCGCGCGCGATCAGGTCAGCTATTGTATCCTTGAGCTTGCGGTCGGTCTGTGCGGCGCGGATTTTTACTTCGCGCATCAGCCGGTCGGGCAGTTCCAGCGTAGTTTTCACGTCGGCATCTCCATAAATATGGGTTTATGGCTAGTTTAACTCAGTGCTGATAGTCCCGGAAGGCGGCGGTAAAGCCGGCGAAGTCCTTGGTTGGCGTACGCTCAAAGCCCTGCTGGTCCACGTAGAGGAAACGGTACTCGGGCCCGCCCTCCACTTGGCTCGCGCTTGTCGCATCCACGCACCACTGCTTGAGCCGGGCCATTTTTTGCGGCAGGTCAATCTCCTCGCGGCCCTTGGTTTCGACGATCCAGACCGTGCCGTCGGCGGTCTTGGCGAGAAAGTCGGGAACGAAGCCGACGGCGAGGTAGTTCTTGGCGAAGGCGACGACATCCGGCGCCTCGTCGAGAAAGCGCGCGAAGCGGAGCTCGAAGCCGCCGGCATGTGGCTCACCGACGATTTTGCTGAACAGCGATTTCTTGGGCGCGAGGTAGGGCCGGTTCTCGGTGCGGAAGGGACGGGTGTCGCGCAGGCGGACGCGATCTTCGATACGGGAGGTGCCGGTATCCTGAACCGTGAGCGCATTGATGGCTTGCTTGAACGAGTCGAACAGGAGCTTCCCGGCCTCGGGCTCGGAGAGGTTGCGCAGCACCACCGGATCTTCGAGGTTGACCGGCTTTGCTTCGAACAGATGCCCGGCCATGAACGCTCTGACCTTCGGATAGAGCACGTCGTAGCCGCCCACGAGGCGCAGTTCCTTCAACAGTTGGCGGGCGAAGAAAGCAACCACGGAGCGGTAGTCCGCGGGGCCGGCACTATCGAGCCGGATGGTGTGATGCACTTCGGCATCGAGCATGGTCTTGAAGACGATCTCGCGCGTCTCTTCCGGCGTGAAGGGTCTAAGCGGAAGCTTCGGATTGCCGAAGCTTGCCGGATCCAGCGCTTCGAGGTTCTTGTACTCGCGGTTGAAGCGGCGCGAGAGTTTCGGGATTTCAATGTCAGCACATCGAGGTTCTTGTGGCGTTCTGGGTGTCCACCTCGACAATGAGCGAATCCTTGCGGCCGGCGCCCGGCCCCATCGGCACCCGTTCGAAGGTGACTCCCTCGCTTTGAATGCTTTCGACGAACTCCATGAAGGCGGGCGTGCCCATGACCGCGACGGTCTCCGGGATTTCAGATCCGAAGTACATCCGCCGTAGACCACGCCCTATGGTTTGTTCGGGGAGTATGTTGCTTGGGGCGGCGAACGCGCGCAGGCCAACGATGGTGGTGACGTTGCGCACGTCCCAACCCTCCTTGAGCATCAGCACGGAGACGATGGCTTTGTAGGGGCTGGCCCAGGAGTCGATCGCGTTCGCCTGTTTGCGCAACAGCTCCAGTTCGTCTTTGTGCTTGCCGGTGGATGCCTCGGAGATCTCGCCGTTGTTCTTGGTGTGAATGATCAGCACCGCGTCTTGCAACTCGGGACAAGTCTTTTCCAGCCAAGCGCCAACCTCGTCGCAGTTGCGGGTGTCGTCCACCATGACGAAGAGCACCGCCTTCTTGGCCAGCGTCTCGTGCTCCGCGTAGCTCTTTCGCCACTCTTCGATCCCGAGTTGCAGATAATCGGCATAGCGCTCGGTAAAGATCGCCTGTCGCCATCTTTAGGACATAGCGCGGCCAGTCCTCGTCGAACATCCCCGCCGAGACCGCGCCCGACGCGTCGAATCGGAGGAGGTCGAACTTGTCCCTGACCTTACGCGCGTCAAGCAGCCAGATCACCGTTTCCACTGCTTCCCGCTGCGCGAAGTAATACCGGAACGGCGACAGCGTGCCGTCGGCCTGCTCGACCGGGTGCTCGGTCTCGAACCACCAGTTCAGGAGCGCGCGCGAGGTCTCCGAGGCGCCGGCGTAGCCCGCACCCCGCCACACCGCGACGTCACCGCGTACCTTGGCGACCAGGGGGGCGGCAGTAGCTTTTCGTAGGCCGTGTTCCGCAGTTCTTCCGCGGCCGGAAACCAGCGCCGGCCCGGCGGCAGCACCGCATAGGGCGATTCAGGAAAGTCAGGATGCAGTGCCATAGGTCGCGATGCGTGTAAGGCGGGATATAGAATAACGCTCTTGTTTCTCAGATAGGAAAGTACTGAGGGCCGGGCCTGTTGTCAATCACAGTGGAAATCGAGGCGAAATCCCGCGCTTTGATGGTTATGCGGGTGAAATAAGCCGCCCGCCGATTGCAGCGTTCGCCTAACCCATATAAAAAAGCCCCCTGGCGGGGGCAAAGTGGTGGAGGCTAAGCTGTAGCCCATCTTAGAGGAGTTTGAGCCGTCGCGGAATGTGACAAATTGCCGCACCACTGAAGTTATCGACGCAAGCGCACTTATGTCGTGGTCGATGATCCTTACCAGACTACCGGGGCGTTGCTATAGGCGATGACGCTATCGACGGGCACGATCGTCCCTGCCTGAGCAGCATCGTACCCCGGAAGCGCGCCGGCTTGCGATTTAAACTCGGCGCTACGCAGCATGCTGACAAGCTCCGATACTGCGGACTTCGAGAGGGTATCGCGAGGCAGGGCAAACCAATAGTTTTCCCACGTGACCGAGATAAAATGCAGGCCGAAGTGACGCGCCGCCGCTTCGATCCCGAAGCCGGCATCGGCCCCGCCACTCGCCACGATGGCCGCCACCGCCATGTGCGTGAATTCCTCGGTGCTGTAGCCGTGGATGGCCTCGGGCACGACAGCGGCCTCTTCGAGCAGGAGGTCCAGAATCATGCGCGTTCCCGATCCGGGTTGGCGATTGACGAAGCGTAGCGAATCCTTGGCGAGATCGGCGACCGATTCGATGCGCTTGGGATTGGCTTGCGCCGCCATGATTCCCTGCCGGCGGCGCACCGCATGAATGAGCACATCCGAGTTGGGGTCCAACGAGCGCCGAAAGCGCGGAGCGAGGCGCGCGCCGAGCGCGCCGTCCGGGAGATGAAAACCGGCCAGATCACACTTCGAGCCGCGCAAGAGGCGGACGCTGTCGAGACTACCGCGAAACTGGAGATCGACCCGGATCCCCCGCTGCGCCTGCAAGAGATCTCGCAAGAGCGGGATCGCCAGCCCGTGGCTCGCGTAAATGCGGAGCGGCGGCCCGCTGTCCACCTGCAGGACCGCGCGCAGTTCCGCGGCAAGCTCGGAGCCGAGGCTCTCGAGCTCCGGCCCCAAGCGTGCGTTGATGCGGCGCTGCCCCCAAAGCAGTTTTTGCCCGAGCGGCGTCAGGGTAGCACCCCGACCGCGTTCGAGACGCGCGAGAGGTTGTCCAATCACTCGCTGCCACTTTCGCAAGAGCCCCCATGCATAACGATAGGAAACCCCTTGGTCTTTAGCGGCGGCCTGCAGCGAGCCGCGCTCGTGCATGTATTGTAGCAGTCGGAAGAGCTCAGGCTCGACCGTCTCCGCTTGAGCGAGCCCCAGCGACCAATGCAGACCGAACCGGATCTCCACAATAACTTTATCTTATTCGGTCCCCGTTTTCTTTACAGCTGCAGCATTGGGTTTGAATAGTACCTGGCCTTCCACTTGGAATGCCGCTATGGCCGCCTGACCTTCGGATGAGGTCATCCAATCCATAAAAGCTAGACCCGCGTCTTTCTTGACGTGCTTGTGTTTCGCGGGGTTCACCAAGATCACGCTGTATTGATTAAAGAGCCTTTTGTCGCCCTCGTCCAGCAAGGCCAGTTCGCCGCGATTCTTGAACGTCACCCAACTGGCGCGATCCGAAAGCGTATAAGCATTCAAACCCACCGTGGTATTGAGCGTCGCCCCCATGCCGGACCCGACTTCCTTGTAGTTTTTACCCAGCCCCTTTTTCGGATCGATGCCAGCTTCCTTCCATAAGCGTAATTCGACGCGATGGGTGCCGCTATCGTCACCGCGGGATACAAAGGTCTGTTTGGACTTTGCGATCTTCTGAAAATCACTGACCGCGTCCTGCTGAGATCTGATCCCGGAAGGATCTTTTTCGGGGCCGACGATCACAAAGTCGTTATACATGACTTCGCGGCGATCGACACCGTAACCCTTTTCGACGAACTGAAGCTCACCGATCTTGTCGTGAACCAGTAGCACATCGGCATCGCCTTTTTGGCCTAATTTGATTGCCTGCCCGGTCCCGACCGCGACGACGTGCACTTCGATCCCCGATTTTTTCTTGAACAGGGGCAAATAATAGTCGAAAAACCCGGAAGCCTCCGTGGAAGTCGTGGACGCCAACGTTATAAACGAATCGGCGGCCAGCACCGGTAATGCCGACAACGCGAGCGAAACGACAGCCCATCGTAGTGTACCTAGAAACAGTTGCATGATTGCACTCCTTTTGTCGTTGTTAAAAAGCTTCACCATAAGAGATCGCCTTTCAGAAAGGCTTTCGCATCGGGATGGATAGGATCGGCAAAAAAATCCGGCGCGGGTGCATGCGCCAGCAACCGGCCGCGGTGTAGAAATAAGACTTCGTCAGCCAGACGGCGTGCTTGTCCTAAATCATGGGTGGTCATGATGATCTTGGTGCCAGTATTGTGAAAAATCCGGATCACGTCTTCGACGGCGCGCGTCGTCGCCGGGTCGAGATTCGCTGTAGGCTCGTCTAAAAATAACACTTCCGGGTCCACCGCCCAGGCGCGCGCTAATGCCAAGCGCTGTTGCTCACCGCCCGACAAGGTCCGCGCGTAGCGGCCTGCCAGGCGTTTAAGCCCCGCCATCATCAATGCTTGTGTGACTCGCGATTCCCGCACGGCGCGATCGATACCTTGTATGCCTAAGGCATAATCGATATTGGCAGCCACGGAGCGACGAAGGAGGACGGGCCTTTGAAACACCATCGCTTGATAGGCTTGTGCTCGAACGGCGGCGGGCCCGAGCCACTTTATCCGGCCACTGCTCGGGGCCAAAAGCCCGTGGCAGAGACGCAGGAAAAGACTCTTACCCGCGCCATTGGGTCCGAGCACGACGGTGCTCCTACCGTGATCCAGACAGCAAGAGACTCCTTCCAACAGTGCCTGACCGTCTCTATGAAAACTAAGCCCCTCTATTCGAAGAGGGAGGATCCCCCCGCCTGCCCGTAATCCTCGCGGTTCGGCGATCGAGGAGATCTCAGTCGGCGAACGGTTCGGAAGAGTCTTTGGTAATGTAGACAGCTGCATTAATCATCAGAACTATAAAGATGAGCACGAAACCGAGCGCAAGCGCTAGAGCCAGATCCCCTCTTGCGGTTTCCAATACGATCGTCGTGGTCATCACCCGGGTTTCGCCGGCGATGTTACCCCCTACGATCAAAACCGCCCCCACTTCCGCGACCGCCCGTCCGAAACCGGCGAGCACCACGGTCAGAAATCGATTCCGTCCTTCCCACAGTAGAGTCCGCAGAGCTTGAATGCGGCTGGCGCCAAGCGATCTCAGCTGCTCTTGATACTCTTCGCACAGATCCCGAAACACTTGCCGACTCAAGGCGGCAATGATGGGCGTCACCAGTATGCATTGTGCAATCACCATAGCCGTTGGGCGAAACAGGAGCCCGAATTCACCGAGCGGACCCGAACGCGATAGCAATAAGTAGACGGTCAAGCCGACCACGACCGGCGGTAAGCCCATCAAAGCACTCATAAGGATCATCAAGAACCGACGGCCGGGGAATCGGGTGATTGCGATCGCCGCGCCCAGCGGAAGTCCGATCAACGTCGCCAAGGCCACCGCCGTTAGGCTGACCTGCAAGGACAACAACACGATTTCGGCAAGGCTCGCATCGAAACCCAGTACCATGTTCAACGCGGTTACCGCCGCCGCCCTTATCTCCTCCATGGCCGACGCTCTTCGCCGAACCGGATGCGGTGCCTACTCATATATGTATAACGTTTCCTATTTATTAGGGATTGTCGTATCACATATTATATTACAGTCGTGGGAATTTATTATATTCGGTATGAATATGCATATTTAGATTCAACAGTCGTCCGTGACCGAAAGAGAAACGATAATCACCATCTCGGGAGCCGAGTCACGAAGTAGCATCTAAGACTTAGAGCGATTTAAAAATGATTAAAAAAACGACACTGGGCTATCCCTTACTCCTTTGGAGCTCGTTGCTCAGCGCCGAGCAAGCTGCACCTATGGCGTGGCGAGTCCACGATGCGCTAGGCTTACCCCCCTGGTTACAACTTTCTTTTGAGCATCGCACGCGCTACGAAAGCGTGGACAATCAATTTCGCGCGCTCGGTACCGGCGGTGATCAAGTCATCGCTTTTCGCACGCTGGCATTGCTTGAAGCGACATTCGCGTCGTGGCGTGTTGGCGGCGAATTCATGGACTCTCGCTTGGCACTTGACGACAGCGGGACTCCAATCGACACGACCCAGGTTGATGAAGCCGAACTCTTGCAAGCCTACGCCGCCTGGAACACCAAGAATCTCTTGGGTTCCTATTTGAGCGCCGAATTCAAAGGCGGGCGCCAAACCATCGATCTTGGGAGCCGCAGGTTGGTTGCACGAAATTCCTTCCGGAATACTATCAACTCGTTCACGGGTTTACATTTTATGACTGAGATACCGGGGCAATGGCAAGCGCGAAGCTTCGTCGTGCTCCCCGTGACCCGCCTCCCGGACACCGTTAGCGAAATCGTAAACGATGAAGTCGAATTCGATGAAGAAAGTTTTAACACCTACTTTGGCGCCTTGTTTTTACGCCGCGATCAGGTCATGTGGGGCGCCAACGGAGAGATCTATTTCCTGGCGTTGAACGAAGAGGACGGCTCCGATCTCGCGACGCGGGACCGAGAGCTCTATACGGCGGGGTTTCGGATCTTTAAAGATCCTGCTAAGGGACAGGTCGATTTCGAGCTCGAATCTATCTATCAGTTTGGCCAATCGCGCGCCTCCACCCAAGTAACCGACACGGAGGATCTTGATCACTTTGCTCATATGCAGCATGGGCAGATCGGTTACACCTTCGCTCTTCCCTGGTCGCCTCGCTTCCTGGCTCAATACGATTATGCGAGTGGAGATGAGGACCCTACCGATGACGACAGCGGTCGATTCGATACCCTGTTTGGCGCGCGTCGCTTCGAATTCGGTCCCACCGGGATCTGGGGTGCGTTTGCGAGGAGTAATATCAGCTCGCCCGGTTACCGGCTAATAGTAAAGCCTCACGAGACCGTATCCGCGTTCATTGCTCACCGCCTTTTCTGGCTTGCGCAATCGAAGGACGCGTGGACTACAGCCAACATCCGCGATGTCACGGGTCAGTCGGGAGATTTCATCGGTCATCAAATCGAAGCGAGTGTCAACTGGCAGGTGATCCCGAAGAACATCACGCTAGAAGCAGGCTGGGCGTATCTTGTTAAAGGCGAATTCGCGGAGGACGCCCCGAACGCCCCGGTCGATACGGATGACTCGAACTACGTCTATGCGCAAACAGTGCTGCAGTTCTAAGGTGATGTACTACCCACGCTGCCGGCAACCACATGGGAGTAGATCGACCACTGAGCGAGGGACGGACCCTGTGCCCGCTGGACGCCGCTCGCGGGCCGGCCGGTGGCCTATTGAGGGCTTGCTCTACGGCTGGCCGCCGGAAGGAAGGATCCTTCCGGCGGGCGCCGAGCCATTGCAAAGTCCGCGGTCGACCGGTGGGCTAGGGTATCCAGGTAATGACACAGATGATCACCAGTATCGCGAGCAGTACCACGAGCGTGCGAGATACCAGGGCATGTGCCGCCGTGATTCTCTCAGCCTCATCACCCGAAGTCACCCCCTCCAATGCGCCGCTGCCGCTTTGTTTGAGCACGGTATCGGTGTGCTGTAAATCGAGAGTTTCCGTCACTCGCCAGTGATTGAATGCGCCCGCGAAATTACCGGCGATAGCATATCCAAGAGCCGCGATTCTCGCCGGGAGCCAAGATAGTGCATTGCGCACCCGGCTGGCCCATTCGCTCAGGCCCGAGGCGGCTTGGGTGGCGTAATGACTCAACTCATTGGAAAACCGGAACAGCACCGCGCCGAACCAGCCCAATAATGCAAACCAAAATATAACCCCGAACACGCGCCCGTTCGCTTCGGTAAATACCGATTCCACCACCGTCCGGCCGCGCGATTGCGTATCCACCGGGCTTGCGGAACGGGAAAACGTCTGCGCTAAGCGATTCGCCTCGTCATCGTTGCCACTTCGTATCGCATTAACGATAGCCTTGATGTCCGCATCAAGATCCTGTAGGCCAAGGCAATACAACAAGATCACAATCGACAGCAAGAATCCGAGAAACGCGAGGATGCCATCGATAAATGAGAACACGAAATAGAATACTAAAACCGGTAAGGCAATCAAAATAGCAACGCCCACCGGACCCTTGAAGACTTCGATACCCCCGAGCTTCTGCTCGGCCATGCCCGCTAAAGCGCGGTACCAGCCCAGCCTTCGCAGCTCCCTGAATTTTGCTAACGGTCCCGCTAGAAATTTCTCCACCGCCGTGGCAATCAGGATGATAAGTACGTTCATTGTTATTCCTCCATCACTGTTTAGCCCATCACCTAACTATTAGTCTTTTTAATCTACCCCAGTCGAACGCCGGTCCCGGATCGGTCTTGCGGCCCGGCGCTATATCGCAATGTCCAACGATTCGGTCAAGCGCGATCCCCGGCCACGCCCGCATGATCAGCTTGGAAAGTTCCGCCAGTACACCATATTGCATCTCTTCATAGGGATCTTCGTCCCGGCCTTCCAATTCAATACCAATGGAAAAGTCATTGCAAGAACGCCGGCCCTGAAACTCGGACATGCCTGCATGCCACGCCCGCCGGTGAAAGGGCACGTATTGGATTACTTTACCCTCACGTTTAATCACCACGTGCGCCGATACCCGCAGCGGTTCAATGGTTCGAAAGTAAGGATGCGCATCGGCATGCAATCGATTGGTGAAAAATTCATCGATATAATCGCCTCCATAACTTCCCGGAGGCAGACTAATCGCGTGTACCACCAGAAGATCGATGGGCGTATCTGGAGGCCGATCGTCACAGTTGGGGGACGGGACCCGCCGAACCCCGGTCAACCACCCCTCTTCGTCCACGCGCAACGGGCCGGCTGGCCGCGACGCTTCATCCACGAGCTGCACACACCCTTGGCCTGTCAGTGCATGCATCGGTGCTAGGTACTTTCTTAGGTCGTTCTTGATGTCCTGGATGCACTGTACCGCCGTCTATGTCAGACTCGTGTTCGGACAGATGGATGCCCCCTGGTGGAAGAGAAACCCTGCCGCCCGTTCGCATTCTAGCATGGGATTAACGGATGTCTTTTACACCGATGGGACTTTTTTAAGATATTCAAGCTGTTGTCGAGATGAATTGCGTAACTGCCTCACGCACTGAGCTCAAATTTATAGAATTACATATGAGACAATGTGTTAGATGATTCTTTAAAGGATATCGATGTGGCTCAGGCCCTCCAAGAAGATGTAGGCGAGGGTGATGTCACCGCCGCTTTGATCCCGTCGGACCACCATTCGAGGGCCCATGTGCTAACACGGGATGATGCGGTTCTGTGCGGAACACACTGGTTTAGCGCTGTCTTTCATCGGCTCGACACGCGGATCGAGATTGCATGGCGGGCGCAAGATGGCGACGAGGTCCTGCCTAACCAAGAGATCTGCGTGCTCGCCGGCCCCACCCGCGCGTTATTGACCGGGGAGCGCACCGCCCTGAATTTCTTGCAGATGTTGTCCGGGACCGCCACCGTGACGCGCGGCTATGCCCGTACGTTGCACGGCACCCAGACCAAATTACTCGATACTAGAAAGACCATCCCGGGATTACGCGAGGCGCAGAAATACGCCGTTCGCTGCGGTGGGGGTTACAACCACCGCCTCGGCTTGTTCGATGGGGTCCTGATTAAGGAAAACCACATTGCCGCCGTCGGCTCGATCGCCGGAGCCGTCGCTAGCGCCAAGGCGTGCTATCCGGAGATGCAGGTTGAGGTGGAAGTGCAGAATCTGGCGCAGCTTGACGAGGCGATTTCCGCCGGCGCCGACATCGTGTTACTCGATAACTTCACCGTGGATCAACTGCATGCGGCTGTCGCCCGCAATCGCGGGCGGGTTCGGATCGAGGCCTCGGGCGGATTCGATCTCGACACGCTGAGAGCGGCCGCCGAGACCGGAGTCGATTTCATTTCCGTCGGCGCCTTGACTAAGCATGTCCAGGCGATCGATCTCTCGATGCGTTTTCTCCATGACCACTAAACTAAGGAAGCTCTGCAAAAGTGTCGCGAGCAAGCCCAGATGCGCGAAGCCGCGGAGCGAGTTGCGAGACATATCAGGTAGATAGGCGAGCGACGAGCAAGCACGCGACAAAGCAGATGGGCTGCGCAGTAACTTTTGCAGAGCTTCCCTAAAGCTTGTTTCTTACCAGCGCATAGACCCGTTCCGTCAACGCATCGGCGCCATTCGTGATTTGCCCCAGTTCCGCCAAGCGCTCCTTGACAAAACTCGTATCCTTAATCGCGCCTGCGTTGATGTAGACGTTCAGGGCCGCGCTCCGCAGTGCGGCATAGGCGGCGAGGACCGCGACCCCCGCGTCGCTAATGACGTTGCGGTTACCCTTCTCGGCGACCCGATGGCTCAGGGCAATCGCTTCCGCGCACGCCCGGGCGCACTTGAGCGGCACCTCGGTGGCCGCGCGCAAGGCCGACTGAATCGCCTCACTGCGCGCGGTCTTTTGCGCCTCGGTCTCTTTCGGGAGGCCGTAGGCCGCCATCACCTGATCGAACGCCTCGACATCGGCGCGCACCATGTCGGTGAGACGCTCCCGCAACTCCTCGGCTCGGCGCAGGACATCCTTCATGTCATCCTCGACGTCGAGATAATTCTGCTTACCGATGGTCAGATTGCACACCATGCTGACGAGGGCCGCGCCCATCGCCCCCATGATCGCGGCCGCGCTCCCTCCGCCCGGCGTGGATGATTTGCTCGCGAGCTCGTCTAAAAACGTCTGTATCGGTTTATCTTTAATCATCGCTCCCAGCCCTCACGGCATCTTTTCGGCGCCTGGATTATACGCGAACCCGCCGCGAGCCCGGAACCTCGATTGAGCGAGTTGTCCCCGTGCATGGCTTGCGGTACCTTAAGCTTACGATCGGCGCCGGGCCGCCCAGCGACAAGAATCACGTCTGCTCACGATTGAGGACAATAACGATGAAAAAGTTGCTCTTCCAGTTCGATACCGACCCCCTTCCGAGCGTTTTCGACACCGTCGTAGCCTACGACGGCGGCGCCGATCACGTGACGGCGCATGGCGGCGTGACACCCGCTAATGTGGGATCGCTGGTGGAAGGCACGATCTTCACACGCGCGCCCAAGGACAAGAAATTCACCGCGATTTTTGTCGGCGGCAGCGATCTCGGAGCAGGTCAGGAATTATTCAAAGCGGTAAAAAAGAAGTTCTTCGGTGACTTTCGCGTCTCCAGCATGCTCGACAGCAACGGCAGCAACACGACGGCCGCCGCCGCGGTGGCGAGCCTGACCAAGCAGCGTTCGGTCGCCGGGAAGAAGGCCGTGGTGCTTGCGGGCACGGGACCCGTGGGTCAGCGGGCGAGCGTGATGTTAACCCAGGAAGGCGCCGAGGTGGTCTTGACTTCACGCAAGATGGAACGCGCGCAGCTCGCGTGCCGCATGATGAAGGAGCGCTTTGGGACAGATATTACCCCGGCGGTTTGCTCCTTCGATGGACCCGAGGTTCGCGATCCGTCGGTCAGAGAGGTGTTGAAAGGCGCACACGTGGTGCTGGCGACGGGGGCCGCGGGGGTGCATTTGCTCAATGAAGAACACTGGAAGGACCACCCGAGCATCGAAATGCTTCTTGACGCTAACGCCACACCACCCCTCGGCCTGGGAGGCGTCGATATGATGGACCGCGCCAAGGAGCGCTACGGAAAACTTGCCTACGGGGCCATCGGGTTCGGCGCCTTGAAGATTACCCTGCATCGCGCCTGTATCGGCAAGATGTTCGAGCGCAACGACCAAATTTTCGATGCCGAGGAAATCTACGCCTTGGCCAAGAGCCTCGCGTAGCGAGGATGTAACGCGCTCCCCGGAGCCGTCCGATGGTTGCGGCAGTGGCGGCGGCCACCACCTTCTCCGAGATCTTGCACGCGAGCGCCGCGGACCTGCGCGAGCTGCTCGGCAAGCGCAAGCCTTCATCTCAGCCACGCAAAAGACTCGGCAACGCCGCCGCGCGCCTCGGCCTCACCAAGGCACGGCTGGTTTGCGCGCTGGGCTTTAACCGCGATGCGCGCGAGCTCGGAGCGGAGTTATTGGCACTCGGTTACGCCTCCTACGACGACTTGGCGCAGCATCGCAACCACGTGTTCGTCACCGATGTCTACGCGGAGATACCGCTCGACGATGTGCTCGTCATCTATTCCCACGCCAAGGATGACCCCGACACGTTATCGATCTTGCAATACCTGATGCTCAGGCGGCTGTCCCAGATCGAGGCGGCGATCGACGCTCAGGTGCAGGTGTGGGTCATCGAGCGCTATAAACGCGAGGTCCGACACATTTACCTGAATGGAATCGCTCAAATAGCGTTTGTCGAGGGCCGGCTAGAGCAAGGCCACCCCGGCTTCCGGGCGTTAGCGAATGAGCTGAAGCTCGTCATTGATAGCAAGCTTTTGAGCGGGGGCGAGATCTGTGCCCGCGAATCGCTCTTAGCCAGTGAGAAAAAACGGTTGATCGAGCGCGGGCTGGCGCCGGCCGCCGGCTCAAATGCTACGGCATAAAAAGCATGCCGAACCCAGGCGTTTTCTATTGGCAATGCACCGTACCTGGCGCTATGCTTGCATTATGACCGCTGTCCAATCCGTTTATCAACGTCATCGTCTCACGTCAGCTTCGTAATAGATTCGCTAGCGCGGGGAGGGAACTCGATGCGATTGCACACCGTGGCTTTCATCTCGGGCGCGCTGCTAGCGG
This sequence comes from Chromatiales bacterium USCg_Taylor, assembly GCA_002007425.1. GTDB lineage: Bacteria > Pseudomonadota > Gammaproteobacteria > JACCXJ01 > JACCXJ01 > USCg-Taylor. Next base: position 37,617 of record MUGK01000007.1, read on the forward strand.
CCAACCCCGCATTTTTCCGATCTCCGGTGCAATGCCGCATCGCCGGGGAAACGGGCGCGAAGCCATGTCATTTCGAGATCGACGTCCGATGACCCAGCACTCTCATTCGGTCGAACCTGAGCACACCGAATTGCTCTCAGGCACGCCATCAGGAGAGCTCGCGGCGGGCTCCGTGGTAGCCCTCCAGCCCGGCCAGCGTGCGGAAAAACCCCCGCCGGCGCCGCCGGATGCCGTGCATCAGCACCGCATCTCCGAGGTGCAGGCATCGGTCTACAGGTTTCTGCGCTACGCCGCCTCGCGCTCGGACATCGAACTTGGCAAGGCGCTCGTCGACAGCCTGATACCGGTCCTGCGCCGGAAGCCGGATATGCTCACACCCGAAGATGAGGCGGTGCTATGGGACGGCTACAATCGCGTGAGCAAGTTGGTGGCGCCGGCAACCGACGAAAGCCTGAGCATCACCGATCAGATCCGGCAAGCGCGGGCGTCGCCCAGGAGCGAGGCCGCGAAATCCTGGCCGGTCGTGAACTGCATCCGTATAGAGCTGCGCAAGACCGTATACCTTTTGATGTTCATGTTGTCGGTGTTTGTGATCACACAGGCCTACGTCATCCTGCTTACCGACGCGCTCCAGGACCACGCAGATCTCCGCGAAGAATACCAGGCCGTTACCGCGCACATCGGGGATCTGTGGGACGCGAACCCTGACATCAAGGAGCATGTCTCGCCCTTGAAGCCACTTGTCGACCGGCAGGCGGACCTGGAGCGAAAGATGGAGGTCACAAGCCGCGCCGAGGCAAGGTTGATGGAGATCTGGTGGTGGATATACCCCGACCCTGCCGAGGCTGTCTCCAACGACCACGAAGAGTATTTAAAGGCCGCGCTCGCGATCGAGGGTTACTCGCGATCCCTGCTCAGCATTCTTTCCCAGTATGTACTGCCTTTGATACTGGGTCTGCTCGGCGCCATTGCCTATTTGGTGCGCCGTTCGCTCTTTAGCCTGGCGTACAACAGCTATGCGCCGAGCTTCGGGGGACAGTTTACCCTAGCGTTGCATAAATCTCGGTTGATGGCGATCTCACGCAGCTTTCAAAGCCGCCAGGTAATGCAACAGTTCCTCCTGGACCGCTTGATTG
>MUGK01000061.1 GCA_002007425.1 Chromatiales bacterium USCg_Taylor
GACGGTCGCGGCAAAAGGAATCACTCGCCGCGAGACCGAGGGTGCGAGAGTGACTTGGATGTCCTGTCGCACATACCGAGGGCCGCGGCGCAAACGAGGTGTCTAGTCCGGTGTCTAACCCAACAAACGGATTGGTGTATATTCATTGCGGGCATCATATAACCGCTTGATTGGGAACTCAACGATGCCAAGGAATGCACCCGAGGGAGTTTTTAGCACACCCGCCGCCAACAAACCGCGTCTGCTCGATCACGTGCGGGAGCGCCTGCGCTACCTCCATTACAGCCTGCGCACGGAGCGGGCCTACGCGGACTGGATCAAGCGTTACATCCTCTATCGTGTACGGGGTCTAGTTTTTTGAATATCAGTTTCTTAATATTTTATGAAGACAGTCATCCCGAGCCGCAAGGCGAGTCGGGATTATTTGCAACGGGGTGGTTCAGATGAAGACGCGTGACCCATTTGAAAGCGAGATTCTAGGTGCTTACGAGAAAGGTGAACTCAAATCCATCGGTCGTTCGAAAGCCGGGCTTGAGACGTTTCGGGACGCTGCTCGGGCGACGCTTATCAAGAACCGGCGGGTAAATATCCGACTCTCATCCCCTGACCTGATGGATATCCAGACGCGTGCCCTTGAGGAGGGCGTCCCTTATCAAACTCTCATTGCCAGTGTACTTCACAAATTTGTCACGGGCCGTTTTATCGAAAAGCCATCTCGTCTAACTTATCGATCAACCGGACGCGCCATAAAGCGGCCTGCGGGTTTGCCTGGACCGGGTCGAGCTGACGGCATAGCGCCAGGCAACTCGACACGATCCATAGCTACAGCAGACAAGTTGTGATCGGCGATTCGACGAAATCATTTCGCGCTGCTCGTCCAACCCGTCGGCCAGAAAAAGAAAATCGGGCGCGCGCGGACCTCGAGACTAACGAATAAATGCCCGGCGACGTGCTCAATCAGCGGCGGGGTCTTGAGCCGCAAGCGTTGCTTGATATCGTCCGCGAGCGCTTCCGGCTGGGTGACGCGAATGCCCGGCGGAAGCTCTATCAAGAACTGCACCTTCCCTTGCTCAATCGCGGGCATGCCGGCAACGCTGGCCTCGATCCCATAGTTTCTCAGGATCTCAACCAGCATCTTGCCCAGGTTCACATAGTTATGCGCCGCGCTTGCGGGATCCACGCTGACCGGCAACCCCGCGGGCAGCACGCCGGCGGCGCGTCCGATCAGGTGTTTCACATGCCGCTGCAGCATATCCAGCCGAGCTATGTCAATCGCCGTTTCCTGGCGCGCCGGGGAGAAGGAGATCAGCCGCAGCATCCCCTTGCGTGCGCGCGGCGCCGGGTAGGACGCGTGTGTTAACAGGCGATAGAGACACGCCTGCTCGATGCCCTCCCCGTCCGTATTGAGGCAAAGCTCGATCGCGCAATACGATTCGGCGCCCGGCGTGAGCCAAAGCGCTTCGCGGATATCCGTGATACGGACCGCGTCGGTCCAGCCGGGCTCGTGTAGCTCAAGGTCCTTCGCCAAGCCGATTTTATTGAATAGTCCGGCCTCGGGCACGCGTCCGCGCGCGCGGTAGCGCTCCCAAAGAGAGTCCACGCTCCAGATACACAGGTTCTGGACCGCTTCCCAAAACAGACACACCTCCTTGGCGGCGGGATCCAAAGCGGCTCGCTGCCGCAGCAATCTCGGCGCGACACACTGCCGATAGGCGTGCTCGATGAGCCTCTGTTGCCAGCGTTCCCGATCTAAATCTTCCCAAGATCGCCGTCCAGTGGGGGCTCCGCCCCTGCCCGAGCAACTCATCCATCACTTCGATAAATAAGCGCGCCAGAAGCTGTGTCGACGGGCGCTGCTCGACGCCGCTTTCAAGTAGCGCGGCCCGAACCTGAGGCATGGTCAAATACACAGCCATAAGGCTAGGCGGCGCTCTCCGCCCCCGCTACCTTCTCGAAGATCACCAAGGGCGGTCCCTGCAAGATCCCGAATTGATCGAGATGGCCCGCGACACAGGCGGCTATCGTTTCGGCATCCCGGTGCAACCGTTCGGCGGCCTCATCCAAGCGGACGATCCGTTCCTGTTGCACCAATTCCAACAGCTCATCGTAAATCGCCTCGCGTCCGATCAACCGCCGCTCGGGCGTGAGACCATCCGCCAAATCAGCCACAGACGGCGGTAGATGCGCTTTAAACCATTCTTCCACGGCGCCCGGGCCGATCCCCTCCCCGCGCTTGGCGAGGTCCCCCGCCTTGGCATCCGATAGCAGGCTGCGGAATGCTTCGATCGCCGCCAATCCCTCCGCCGAGGGGCGCAGCAAAGTCACCTCGCGTTGCGTGAGGGCATCCAAGTGTTCCTGCGCTTTCTTGGCGTGTTGCGAAATCGCCAAGCGGCTATCCCGGACCACGACCAGATTGGCGATCCGCCCCTGTTCCACCGCCTCGCGAAGCTTCGCCAGGCGCGCAGTCAACGGATTACCAGCCTGGTTACAAAAACTGATATACAGCCGCCCGGCATCGGCCTCGAAGATGAGATCGGCGTATTTGTGGCCGGTGTCCACGACCTGCTTGCCGCGCCCCAAGAGCGCGAGTACCAGCGGTAATCCGTGCGCCAAGGTTTCGTCCGTCTGATGGGAATGACTCGATCGCAGCGCTTGCCCGTACTCGAGAGTGTATTGGAGCGTCAAAAATTCTTCTAATGAGGTCGCCGGCTGCGCTTGGCCGTGGCGCCATTTCTCGAACTCGTCCTCACAAAACGAAATCAACTGGCGCGGAGTACAGGCGGGATTCCCATCCATGAATTCCGCGATGCGGTTCGGTTTGAGCGGCCAGAGCTTGTTCGACTGCCCTTTGCGCATTTTTGCCACCGCCGGCGCGGAATCCAAACGCACCGGGATCAAGCGTTTCGCCTCCTCCACGGAGAGTGGTTTGAGCAGACCGGCCTTTTCGGCCAGCCGGTCCATGTCGGCGCCCCGAATGATCTCATCGAGCTTGTCCAGAAACGCCGTCTGCACGCAGGAGAGCAACAAGGTGTTGCGCGTCTTGTCGCGAAGCGAGCTGACCATCCGGCCGAAAGCATACAGACCCTCCACGTCGTCGGGGGACGTTTGCAGCGCTTCCACCTGATCGAAACAGAGGACCAGCGGCGTACTGGAATCCGCGAGCCGGCTCACGGCGCAGACCATATCGAGCGCTTGCTCCTCGGGATCCTCGTCCTCGGGCGCCGCCACCAAACCCAGATCCCGCATCACGCCGTCCGGTAGGACCCCATCGTGCAACCAATCGCGTACGTTCCGCCGATGGCGGCCCAAGGCCAAATGGCGCAAAATCGCACTGAGGTTTCTGCCGAGCGCCGCTTGCTCGTCGAGGCGCTCGATCATAGCTTCTATTTCCTGCTTCGCGCGCCCGGCCTCATCGGTTTTTCCGAACAACCACCAGCGCCGCGGCTTCTGGGGCTGGCGCAGATCGATCCACCATTTCTGGGCTTTTTTCCGGTCCTTGAGAAACTGCGCGAGGCGGTAGAGGAGCAATTGCTCGAGTTGCGACATCCCCAGGCGCGTAGGGCGGAATAGATCGGCCGCGAGGGTGCGGCGAAGATGACGGCACAACATCCTGGCGCCGGAGCGCAGACGCACGGCGATGAACAATACGTTCGGGGGGAGGGGCACAGGCACCGTCGCGGCCATGTCATTCGGCACACCGTTGAGATTGGTGCGAACGCGCGCGAGCAGATGGGTTTTGCCGCTTCCCGGTAGCCCGTGCAGGAGCACCGATCGGCTGCCGCCGGATCGGCGCACCTGTTCGAGCACCTCACAACAAAGCTCGAACACGCCGGCGTGGATCATCGGTACATCGGATTGCGGCGCCTGCCAGGCATCGGTGACGATGGACTGGGCAAAAGGATTAATGATATCCATGATGAAGCGTTATTCTTTGAAAGAGATCCCGTTATAGTAATTGCCGCGGCCATCCGTGACCATCGCTTTGCGCTCCGATTCGGTGAGGCTCGCGGGAAAATCGTGCCGAAACAACCATACCCTTCCGTCTTTCGCGAGCCGCAGGAGCGCCCGGTCGAAAGCCGCGTGCTCGTGCGCGAAGCGTGGTTGCGTGCCGCGTAGCTCGCGGGTCGAGACCAACCCGCCGTGGCGAAGATCCGCGCTCAAGCGCCGCAATTGCTCCAAGATTTGGTGCTCGAGATCCTGTTCCGTGGCGGCACTGTCCACGTGCGGCGAGACTCCGTCCGGTGCTGGCGGGCCGTAAAGCGCGCTCCGTTCCAGTAACGCCCGCGCCGCGGCGAAGGTAGCCGCGCACGGGACGCCGAAAGCCGCAAGCCTGAGGCTCTCCTCTTCGATGGCATGAACCAAGCGCTGAATCAAGCCACTGATATAGTCTTTGGGATCCGGCGGCTTGGTGCTCAGCCGTACCACACGGTTACCCGCAACGCGCGGTAGCTCATGCAGCCTCCCCACGCGCAGCAGCCCCTCGATACGCTCTCGCAGCTCCGTCTCGGAAGCGTCCGCCAGGCGTCTGGCCACGCGGCCTCGAAGCGTGTGGATGGGAAGCGCGGCGGCGCGAAGCTCGCGTTCGATGATCGCGTCGAGGTAATGGCCGCGGTCGCGGTCCCAGTAGCGGAAGCCCTCGCTACGCAGCGGCGCGTAGCGAAACACCGTTCCAAGGCGGACGTGGTTCACCAAGAGGGCCTCGGTCGCCTCGGTCGAAAGCCCATAGCGCTTGCGCAGACTTCCGCAGAGCTTCGACGCCGCCAACGGATCCTGAGCCTCCGCAAGGAGGTTTAGGAGAGCCGTCTCGATGTCCCTCGGGGCCGTGCTCGCGGCGTCGGCGCGCGTCTCTGATTCAAAACTCACGTCACTCACTATTGCATCCCCCTTCTCGGTCCGGAAATCGCCTCGTCCCCTGGGCAGCTACATCGCCAGCATTATGGCATCGCATCGCCCCAGAGCAAATCACGCAGTCCGGACACGCGCCGGAGCGTGCGTTCGATCGCCTGCATGAAGGCGCGTTCGGTGCTCCAAATCGCTAGCCCCTTCCTGGCCCGCGTGATCGCGGTGTAGATGAGCTCGCGCGTCAAGAGCGGCGAGTCAAGCTCCGGCAAGATCAGCACGACCCGCCCGAACTCGGATCCTTGGCTTTTGTGCACCGTCATCGCGAATACCGTCTCGTGGCCGGGTAAGCTCTCTGGGCTGAACGTGCGCGAGGAACTTTGCTCGCTTATGAAGCAAACCTTAAGCTCGCGGCCGCCCTTAGGGTCGCGCTGGACGATGCCGATGTCTCCGTTAAAAAGCTTGAGTCCGTAGTGATTACGGATCACCATCACCGGGCGGCCGAGGTACCAGGTCTTCCGCGCTTCGATCAATCTCGCCGTGCCGAGGACCTCCACGATGGCCGTCTGAACGGCCTCAACCCCCGCCGGGCCGGTACGCTGGGGGCACAAGATCCGAAATTCGTTGAAAGCCGAGTGAACGCGCTCGGGCTCGGCGCCCTCGCGGACCCATCGCAGGTAATCGCCATAGCCCTTGATGATAGCCTGTGCTTGCTGCCGGATCATAGCGCGCGGATCTCGCGCCTCGCGCCATTCAATGCCCGCGGCGCCAGCGCGCAGGATCGCTAGGGCCTCCTCGGCGCGGCCTGCCGCCACAGTGCGGGCGAGCCTGCCGATTCCGCTTTCGGCATGGAACCGGACACTGTGCTCCAGGCGGACCAGCGAGTCGCGCAACGGCGGACCCGCCGCTACGCGGGGAACGGCTACAGCGGTCATCGCGCTGATGCGCTCGGCAAAATCCTGTGAGTAGCCCTTTGGCCCGGAACAGACGTCACCGAAGACCGCGCCGGGTCCGACCGAGACCAACTGCTCCTGATCGCCTAAAAGGATGAGCCGCGCGGGACGCGGCAAGGCCTCGAGCAACTTGGCCATTAAGGCCAAGTCGATCATCGAGGCTTCGTCCACGACCACGACATCGAGCGGCAGCGGGTGAGCACGGTGATAGCGAAACCGTTCCGAATCCGCCCTAGCGCCCAGCAGGCGGTGCAAGGTGGCAACCGCGTCGGGTAGTCGGCTCGATATTTCGGGTATGATTGGGAGCCGCTCTTTGGCCGCGCGCATAGCCTCCTGGAGGCGCGCCGCCGCCTTGCCGGTCGGGGCCGCCAAGCCGATCCGAAGCGGCAAGCCGGCGCTGGTTTGATCCACAAGCAGCCACAAGAGTCCAAGCACTGCCGAGGTCTTCCCCGAACCCGGCGATCCGCTCACGACACAAAGCCTGCGCAGCACCGCCACCGCCGCGGCGACTCTTTGGCCGCTGGTATCGAGGCCGCTCTCGCGCGGAAACAGCCGGTCGATTCCCTGCCGCAGCGTGTCGAGGTTTACCCCGGCCGCCTCATCCTTGGCGCGCTCGCTTAAAGCATCCGCGATCGTTTGTTGATAGCGCCAATAGCGATAGAGATATAGCCGCGTGCCACCCTCGAGAATCAAAGGACGATAGTCACCGGGAGCACCCACGGTCGGGCTACTGCGCAAGGCATCGAGCCACGCCTCGATCACGGGGACAATGGGCGCCTCGGGTGCATCCAAGAGCGGGCGGCCCGCATGCGCTTCGAGACTCGCACACGCATGCCCTTGAGCGGTCAGGGTGCTGGCCAGCATCGCCGCGTACGCGACTTCCGGCCGCTCGCGGCCGTCCAAGCGGGCGATCAACCGGGCGAAGTGGAAATCGATATCGGTGATGCGTTCCGAGCGATAGAGCGATTCGAGCACGCGCACCTGTGCGTCCCTAGGAGACGAAACGCGCGGCGCGAACAAGGCGTACTGCCTCTGAGGAGTACCGTTGACGCCTAGATTCCTGTGATCAGAAAATCCAGCGCGGCAATAATCGTGGCGCGGTAAGCGGACAGGCTGGCTACTTCCTGGCCAAGTTCCTTCTTGGAAATACCCGCTAATTGCGGCGTCAACATAACATACGTTCCGCCTTCAAGCTCAAAGGTAGGTGTCAGCGTTATGAGCACTTTTCCCTTTAATGCTCCGGACGAGCAGACGGGAATCACAACCCGCGTTTCTAGATCGCCGAGCAGGTTACTCTGAACGTCAATCAGGTAAGGAATTCTTGCTTTAGTATCGGGGCTCTTATTTTTATAAAGCGTAAATCGAGGCATCAAAAGCTCCGAAGACCATCGCCAAACGAGCCGTGCTTTTCAACATGCTGGTTGTAAGCGTCTATGGCGTCACGGTTATCTGCTAGCCACCGCTCTCTCCGCCGTTGCGCAACGAGATCGGTCAGTGTTTGTTCAAGGGCAGCGGAAAGGTTGATGTCCATCTCCTTGGCCTTGTTTAGTAAGTCACTGTTTATACTAAGGTTAGTGGCTTTCTTTGGGGCTGATGTGTTATACAGTGGCAGCATTACGGCGCCTCCATGTTCCTACTTATGCGCATATAATATGCGCATACTCCTTTTTCGTCAATAGCGAAGACGTCCAACTAACAATTTTGCAAAGACGATACTACAAAAATAGCACACGCGTGGCGTTTAATGCCTTTTCGTCATCAACACCGTACTGGTCATGATCTTGTCGGTGTACGCCATCGCGAGGGCCGAAAATACGAACGTCATGTGAATGATCACCTGCCACATGATTGCCTTTTCGGGTATGTGCTCGGCATTGATGAAGGTCTTGAGCAGATGAATCGCGGAGATCCCCATCAGTGCCGTGGCCAATTTGACCTTGAGCACACCGGCGTTGACGTGCGATAGCCACTCGGGCTGATCCGGTTAGACGCTTGGCGGTCCATTTGGAGATCGCGAGCGAGATCAGCGCACCGCCGAATCCAAACACCCCCGCGAACACCAGCAAGGCGTTGAGATCGAGCCCCGTACCTTGCTCATCGAGGATACGCTCGACTCCCAAGAGTCGCAACGCGATGCTGAGCACAAAAACGACCGCAAGGTTGGTGAGTAAGAAGAGAAATATGCGTTTCATATCCAAGCTCCCTCAGGTAATACTAACGGTGGTTCGCACCGGCCATTATATCTTCCATCACCTTTGTTTTTTTACGTCCACATTGGCACTACGCCGGTAACCACCCTCAGGTCTTAGTTGCTTCCACCGGCAGCCAGTGCCCATACTGCCCGTAAAACCACTTCATAGCGAATGGTGGCAACAACGTGGTCAGGGCGATGACGATCACCATGCCTGCGTAGATCTCGTTGTCAAAGACACCGCTGACCCTCCCCAGTTCCGCAAAGATAAGACCGACTTCGCCGCGCGGCACCATCGCCATGCCGATGGCAAGCCGCGCAGGCCAGGATTCGCGGATAAGCATAGCCCCGGCTACCTTTCCGATGACTGCGACAACCACCAGGGACAGCGAAAACAACCAGATAAATGGCGACTCCCAGTCGACCTCGCGCAGATTGAGTGAGAGCCCGACCATGACAAAAAAGATAGGGGTGAACAGATGGATGATCGGTTTCATCTGGCCCTCTACCCGATGAGCAAAGTCGGCATCGGCGAGGATCGCACGGCCGAAGGGCAGGGAAAACCACCGTGACAGGGCGAGTCCCGCGGCAAACCCGCCCAGCAGTGCCGGTGCGCCCACCGCATGCGCAAGCCAGGCAAAGAACAGCACCAGGGCCACAATGGTGGTCGGGAGGAGCCCCGGGATCTCACTAACATTGTCGAAACGGCGGATGATAAGCGACAGCAGCTTGGCCGCCGGCGTTGCCAGGGCGAAGAATAGGGCGATAAAAAAGAGGAGCTCGACGGTATTAGAAAGGCTGATGCCACCGCCAGTGGCAAACTCATAAAGCAGCGCCAGGAGCACCACGCCACAAACATCGTCCAGTACCGCGGCACCCAGCACAATCTGACCTTCAGGACTGGCCTGGCGCTTGAGGTCTGAGAGCACCCGTACAGTGATCCCGATGCTCGTGGCCGTCAACGTACCCCCCACGAACAGGGAGGGCAGAATGTCCAGCTCTAGCACCCAACGGCTTAGACCATAACCCAGCAAGAAAGGCAGCACGAACCCACCCGTCGCAACGATCAGAGACTGGGTCCCCGTGCGTGCGAGCTGGCGCACGTTGGTCTCGAGGCCCACTTCAAACAGCAGCAGTATGATGCCGATCTCCGCCAGCAGCTTGATAACCTCAGTTGGACTGATCCAGCCTAGCAAGCTGGGCCCGAGCACGATGCCCGCGAGCAGTTCGCCGATGACGGGTGGGGCCTGCAATCTGGCCGCCACCTCTGCGAATACGCGGGCAGTCAGAAGCATAACCATTAAAAACAGAAAGAGAGTATGAACCTCTTCCGCCACCTCGGGACGCTCCTCGGGCGGCGCCACTTCCGCCAGCGGCGCGGGGAGGGGCTCTACCCTCTCAGGCGACTGGATGGCGGGGGCTTCTGGGACCGGCGCAGGAACCTCCAGTTCGGGGCTGAAGGCGCTGCTTAGGCGTTCGAATACGCCCGCCAGGACCTCGGCGTTTGGGATCTGAACATATTCCCCGGAGGTCTTCTCCACCAACGCCTGACCCAGGGCGAAATCCTCACCCCATACCACCGCGATGACCTTGATTCCGGCGCGAGCCGCCGTGGCCGCCAACTCCCCTTGCCATTTTGCCCCATAGGCCTCCTCTAAACGGACCAGGAGGGTCTGGTTTTGCGTTCCATCGGCCGGTATCCCCACCTGCCTCTGAAACTGGCGGATCGCGCCCTTTGTTGTTGGCCCCATAATCCCGTCGATCGGACCCGCCTCGTAACCCAGCGCGCGCAGGCGTGATTGCACGAGCGCCGTGTCACCTGGGGCCGGAAGGCCACCGGTCAATAGAATGATCGACTTCTCCGCCTCTCCCCGACCATTGACCTCAAGCTCACGGATAGCCTTTTTAAGGGCTAGCGCGATATCCGGATACGGGCCGCGGTAATTGAGCTTTTGAAGGGCCTCGAGAAACTCTTCTCGGGACTCGTCGGTGACCGCGGTGAGCGGGACAGAGACAGTAGCAGACTGATCAAAGAGGATCATCGCGGCCCGCACATCGCCCTTAAGCTTGTCAACGAAGCTAGCGACCGCCGGCCTGGCCAATCCCTCTGCATCCACCCTTTTCATGATCGCAGAATTATCCAGGACCAGGATCACGTCCTTTTCCTCGGCACGGACGGCAGATACAAGCAACACCAATAAAAGCCAAATTGACAGTCTTCCAGCCATTATTCCCGGCTTCTTCGAATGCGACTTAAAGCAAGTCGCTACCCGCCAGTGGTTGAGACAGCTCATAAGGGGTTGACAAGACAAGAAGTGTCCCACCAAGAAGGAGCATTCCTGGGGACAGTCAAATCACGGCTATCTACTGACGGCTATCGACCAAGTTCACCTGCCGGCGGGGCTGAGGAGAGCGTGAACCCCGGAAAGCCGTCATGCCCCGCCGGTCGGGCGTAGCGTCTGGTTCGGCAAACGAATCCGCCTGAAGAGGATATACGCAACGCGGGTCAGAAGCGATAGGTCGCTGCAACGCCAGAGGTGGTAGGCATCCGCTCCGCGGGAACGACGACGACCGTACCCTTCATCCGCAAGACCGTTTCGGCCAGGTCATCGAGGATGTCCCCGATTGCGGGATGAGAGAGGTCGCCCGCCTCGATCTGCCCCATCGCCGAGTCGATCCTGCCGGGAATCTCCCGGTCCGCCTCCACGAGCAGGGTGCCGACGCGCCCGGCCATCGTGGCCTGGGCCACCTGCGCCAAGTCCTCCGATCCCAACTGCCGGGACCGGGCGACCTGATAGCTCTCGACCAGCTTGGCCAGGCGATCCAAGTACAGTGGCTCCACTTTCTGCCATGCCTGCACGCGCAACTCGTCCAGGCTCAGAGCTTCCGGGTTCATCGACAGGCCGTCGGCCATCAGGAAGGGACTGTGGCTCACTGCGCGGAAGGGCGTGTGGTATTCCGGTAGAGCCGCCAGCATCAGCGGCAAGCCGGACCGGCGGGAGTGGTGTTCCAGGATCGCCCGGTCGATGGCCCGGAAGAACCGGTCCATGTCGATGTCCACCTCATCCTTTTTCGCGCCATGCCCGTGGTGCATCGCCTTACCACCCCCGCCGGCCCCCATGCCGTAGGAAGCGACCGTCTGATGCGGCTCCGTCAGTTCACTACCCAGCGCTTCTGTGATCGTCGAAGGTAAGTCCGTCAGTTCCACCGGGTCCAGGGCATCGCGGTTTCCCTCATACAGCTTGGCCTCGTGGCGGTTCAAGCACAAGATCTGGAAGCGGTCGGCCGACTGGAGAATTCGAAGGAGCAGTTTGACGTGGAAGCTGTCCGCCACGACGAGGAGTTCTTTCACGGGTCGTTGCAGTTCAAAGACCTGGAATTTCTCGGCCGAACTGAGAATGGCCAGCCCGTCTGTCCGATGGTTCCAGAAGTCGTTGTCACACGAAAGAGCCTGAAACTTCTCCAGGAGGGCCCGAACGTCCCGAGTCGGGTACTTTTCGCGCAGAGACGTCTCCATCTCCCGCATCAGGTTCCGGTAGCGGATCGGGTCTTGCTGGTTGTCGGGATGATGCCGGTGCGTCGGCTGGTAGAGGGAGATGCACGGCGGCTCGTGAACGGCCAGCAAGGCAGTCAGATGGTCGGTGGTAAGTTGACGCAAGGAAAACTCCTTTGGTTGTAAAGCTCAGCTCGTTTGGTTCCCGCCGTAGGAGGTGCGCCCCTTGGGGTCATCCAGTCGCTCAAGAGTGCGCTTGAGGGTTTTCTCCAGCTTGTCGGCGGCGCCATCGAGCGCCTGTTCCAAAGACGCACCCTGATGGCTTACGGAAATCGGCCGCAGGCCCGAGAGCCGAGCCTCCATGACACAACGCTTGTCGTTGTCGCGGAACTTGGAGCTGCTGCTCTCGTCGGTGAGGTGGACTTCCACACGGGTGATCCGATCGCCGAACCGACCCAAGGCACCCTCCACCACGGCCTCGACCTGATGTGTCAATTGCTCGCTGCCTTGAATGTGGTTGTCGGTGTTGACCTGGATCTGCATTGGTGCATCCTCTCAGCAGGTTCCTGACCCGTAGACGCATCTAGCGAACGACGTGCCTACGGGGTTGTTGCCGACCTACTGTTCGTGTGACGATGTGCTGAAAGCCTGCCCTTATGGTTGCTAAAAGTAATGGTGTCGGGCGCTCGGGTGCCCGCGGTCAAAAGGAATTGCATCGCTTCGTCGAGCGTCCAGTCCGTCGAGATAACCTTTGTCAGCGACATAATTTGTATGAAACCGGAGGTCGGGTTGGGCGAGGTCGGGACATACACCACCGCCAATTCCTCTCCACTCGCCTTATCAATCATAGTCCGAGTCACCAACCCGATGGTCTTCATCTCCGCTGACGGAAAATCGATCAGAACGACCCGCTCGAGCCCCTCGGGCTTGGTTTGGAAGGCCACAAGGAATATCTTGATGCCACCATAGATCGTCTTCACCCAGGGAACGCGGTCCAGTAGCGCCTCAAACCAGACCAGCAAGCGCCGGCCCAGTACCTGAGTGGTTGCCCAACCCAGGAAATAAAGCACCACCAGGGTGAGCGCCACGGCAACTAGATATTCCACCCAGGGGGTTAACAACCATTCCGCAAACCCGGGAGAGACGCGATACATGACCGTGTAAAACGCCGACGCGCCGGGTTCCCCCAAGTGGAACAAAGTATGGAACAGGAATTCAAACACCAGCCAGGTCAGCAGAGCCGGTGTCAATAGCAGCGTGCCGGCGAGGATATATCTCGGCGCGTGGCGCAGGTCTATTTTGTGTTTTTCCTTCCTCATCGGATGACCTCGGAAACGATATTGTAAAGGGGACTACGAGGCTATCATCAGGTTGCAATCGGGGCGTGCGCCCGATGGCCATTGCAGTACGGTCATTGCCTGAGTAAATCGAGCAGGTCGATCACCGCGGAGTCGGCCCGCGAAATATACGAAGCCAACACCAGCGAATGATTGGCTACCACTCCGTATCCGGTCCCGTTTAGGACAATGGGACTCCACATACGTCTTTCGGCCTGGTCGAGCTTGCGTATGATTTGCTTGAAGCTCACCATGGCCTTCCTGTCATGCAAGACCGGCGCGAAATCGATCTGGATCGCATACATGAAATGCAGTAGCGCCCAAGTCGCACCCCGTGCCTCGTAAAACACATCGTCGATATGTAACCACGGGGTTTTAAAAGCGACTGGGCTCGCTTGCGGGGCGGCTTTATCCGTCAGGTCCCAGATCGCATAGGTATCGAGGTCCTCTATACCGACGCTCCCGCTCAGCCGATGCGCCAGGTCGCCGAGGCGCTTGGCCACCAACTCCAACAGGGAGCGGAGATTATCGTTACGAACGAAGAACCGGGCATCTCCGTTCTCGAGCCTCACGAGGTAGCGTTTCAAGGCCTCGATCCCCTCCCGGTATTGGCCTTCCGTGGTCGGGAAGATCCACGATTCATGGTTGAAATGAAACTGCGGATCGGCGGTTGCTAAATGGGGGTCTTCCTTCGACTGCGACTGTGAACGGCCGAAATCGTTGCGCAGCACCCGTGCGAAATCCCGCATTTGCACTAATGCGCCGAACTCCCAGTGGGGCATGTTATCGAGCCATAGCGAGACCGGGTTTATATCGTTGGAGAGAAAACCGCCTCTCTTCTCGAGCAGGCTATTGGCCACTTCGATCAAGGTAGCCGTGGTCACGGCGCCCCGAACGAGCTTTTTCGGGTCCTCCCCCGACTGCCGCAAGGCGGCTTCCCGGACGTCGAAGATGTCTGGCCGGATGCTCCAATAGATCGCCAGCCCAAAGAACACCAGCGCGGCCACCGCGAGCGGCATAACGAGGCGCCTCAACAGGCGGCGCAGCCTTTGGGATACGGTCTGTACCGTGTGAGAAACCATTGGCCATCTTAGTATAACTTCAAACATGCAGTCGCCTCCAAGTCTCTTCCAATGCTAGATGACCTTCCAGTTGCATAAATTCTGGGGGTAAGCGGCGGGAAATGGCGTCGGACATAGGGTTTAGTGAGTTTTTTGCTTTTCGCTGGATATCACCGTGGG
>MUGK01000062.1 GCA_002007425.1 Chromatiales bacterium USCg_Taylor
GGACGGTCGCGGCAAAAGGAATCACTCGCCGCGAGACCGAGGGTGCGAGAGTGACTTGGATGTCCTGTCGCACATACCGAGGGCCGCGGCGAAAACGTATCCTCCGCACCTTAAAGGGTAAGCGTGGTCCATCCGGGATCGGGGGAAAAGCGCGGCCCGAACCTCGTTGTTAATGCCTCTAGCCGCCCCTCTATCGCCTCCTTCCCGGTGTCCTCCACATAGTGCAATGGCCCGCCGCGAAACGGAGCGAACCCGGTACCGAAGATCATGCCCGCATCCAAGAGATCGGCATCTTCCACCACCCTCTCGCGTAAGCAAGCCACCGATTCATTAATCAGCCGCAACATGAGCCGGTCGCAGATCTCGTCGAGGTCATACGAGTCCTTGCCGCGAGCGCGTCGACGGACGGGCTTGCCCTTGCGATACGTATAGATCCCTTTGCCGCTCTTGCGCCCGAGGTGGCCTTGGGACACCAGGTTTCTAAGCTGCCCGGGCACCTCGGATTTGAAATGCCCGGCCAGAATCTGGCCCACCGACAGACAAATATCGATGCCGACGGTGTCCGCCAGCTCCAAGGGACCCATCGGCATCCCGAACTCGGTTGCGACGTCATCAACGACCTCGGGCGGTATGCCTTCCGACCACAGGACGATGGCTTCCATAAGGTAGGGCATTAGCACCCGGTTGACGAGAAACCCGGGGGAGCTTTTCACCGGGAGCGGCAAGCGATCGAGCGCACGCACCAGCGCAGCGGTCTTAGCCAAGCACTCCGGGTCCGTCGCCGGGGCGTCAATCACCTCGATCAACTGCATCTTGGCGACCGGATTGAAGAAGTGCAATCCGACCAGCCGCTCGGGGCGCTTGAGGATCGCCGCCAGAGTTTCGAGCGGGATGCTGGAGGTATTGGTCGCCAAGATCGCGTCCGCTTTGAGGCGCGGTTCAATCGTCTCGTAAAGCGCTTGCTTGATCTTGACATCCTCGACGATTGCCTCGATGACGACATCCGCATGCGGCAATCCCAAGCCATCGTGGTCCGGAACCAATCGATCGAAGGCGGCTCGCCGCAGCCGCCGGTCCCGGATGCGTTTCGAGAACAGATCATGAGCACGCCGCAGCGCCGGCGCGATATATTGCGCGCCGCGATCCTGCAGGGTGACATGCAAGCCCCGCAGAGCGCACCAGGCCGCGATGTCCCCGCCCATGACACCCGCGCCGATGACATGGATCTTCGGCTGCGCTGGCCCTTGTTTGCGCCCGAGGCCCTTCAGCCGCTCTTGCAAGAAGAATACGCGCACCAGATTACGGGCACTCGGGCCGGTGGCAAGCCGGGCGACCGACCGGGCTTCCTCCAAGAGCGTTTGCGCTGGATCGCCTCCGTGTCGCTCCCACAAGTCGATGAGCGCATAGGGCGCCGGATAATGGTTTGCGCGCACCCGTTTCCGTACCTGCGCACGGAGATAGCGCGCGAGCCAAGGACGCAGCAGCTTGGCGTTCGCGAGCTGCAGGAAATACTTCGGTGTCTTGATTGGCGGCGGAGTCAGCGCGTGGGCAATAATCGCGGATTCAAAATGGCGTTCGGGAACCGCCGCATCGACGATACCGAGCTTTTTGGCGGTCCGTGCGTCCACGGTCCTCCCGCTCAGCATCAGATCCATCGCAGCCGGGGCGCCGATGAGCCGCGTCAGCCGCATAGTGCCGCCGAAGCCTGGATGAATACCTAGGAGCACCTCGGGTAAACCCAAGCGCGTTGCCGGTTCATCCAAGGCGACGCGGTAACGGCACGCCAACGCCAGTTCTAGGCCCCCGCCGACGCAAAACCCGCGAATGGCCGCCACGGTCGGGCAGGCCAAGCCTTCCAGGCGGTCGAAGATCGTTTGTCCCCGTCGGATGAGCGCGAGCGCGTCCTCGCTGTCGCGGAGGGTCGCAATTTCCTTGACGTCAGCCCCGGCAATAAAACCGCTCGGCTTGGCGGAGCGGATTATCAATCCGCGCGGTAAGCTTTCGCCGATAGCACCGATGATAACATCAAGCTCACCCAGCACTTCGGAGGACAGCACATTAGGCCCCGGGCCTTGTTTGTCCAGATGCAAGTTCGCAATATTGGATGCGTCAATCTCAAGGCGCCAATGTTTAAAGCCTGGTTCAAATCCCATTACCCCCCCTTAATAGGCTCTCTAGCCAGTGCGAAATCCGTGCATCATTCATTGCCGTTCGATCAACATCGCGCCTCCTTGACCGCCGCCGATGCAAAGGGCGGCCACGCCACGGACGGCTTGGTTGCGCTCAAGGACGCGCAGCAGATGCAAAACGATGCGGGCGCCGCTCGTCCCGACGGGATGACCCATGCTGATCCCGCCGCCGTCCACGTTCAGGCGATCGCGCGGGACCACCCCCATCGGTTGCTCCAGGCCTAACTGCTCGCGGCAATACGTTGCATCGTTCCAGGCCGCGAGGCAGGCGAGGATCTGGGCCGCGAAGGCCTCGTTGATTTCCCAGAATTCCACGTCGGCGAGGCTCAAACCGTGGCGCTTTAATAGCGGTGTCGCGGCGTGGATGGGGCCCATCCCCATCTGGCTCGGATCGAGCCCGGCCCATTCACTGTCGATGATCCGCCCGAGCACGGGAAGCTTGTGATGTTCGACAGCGCTCTCGCTCGCCAGAATCACGCAGGCCGCCCCATCGGTCACCTGGGCGCTGTTGCCGGCGGTCACCTTGCCGAAATCTCTATCAAAGACGGGTTTTAAACGCGCGAGCTGCTCCAAGGTCGTATCCGGCCGCACGCCTTCGTCGTGATCGTAGTAATTGCCCTGCCAATCGTAGAGGGTTTCGATCTCCTTCAGCTTCCCCTCGCGCTGTGCTTGGGCGAGGCGTTGATGGCTTTCGAGCGCATAGGCGTCGATGGTCTCACGGCTGAGCCCAAAGCGGTGCGCCACGATCTCGGCGGTCTGCCCCATCGACAAGCCGACCACGGGATCCGTCAAGCCTCGCAGCAGGCCGATGATGGGCTGCAAGTAACCCAAGCGTAACTGCGTCAGCGCCTTGAACCGCTGCCCCAAGTTGCGCGCCTGGCTCCATTGCCCGAGCCAGGCCACCATCGCATGGCTAAACAACACCGGAGCATGGCTCATGGCTTCGGTGCCGCCCGCGAGCACCAGCTCGGCGTTTCCCGAGGCGATGTCGCGCGCGCCGCTGTCGATGGCTTGCATCCCCGATCCGCAATTGCGCTGCACCGTCCACGCCGGGGTCGCATCGCCGCAGCCGAGACGCAGAGCGATGACCCGGGCGATATTGGCCTCATCGGGACCCGGCATGATGCAACCGAAGATGACCTCGTCGAAGTCCGTCGGCGCGAAGGGCTGCCGCGCGAGCAGGGGCCGGGCGGCGTTGATCGCAAGCTCGGCGGCGGTGAACGGTCCCGGCTTAGCGCGTGCTTTGAGAAAAGGTGTGCGGCTGCCGTCGATGATGAACACCGGCCGCCCCGGTACGGATGTTTTGGTGATGGTCATAGCTACCTCTTACGGAGCCCTCAACCACCTTCTGCGGTAGTTGGGTCGATCACCGACGCCACCTCCGAGACCCGGTTTGCTGGGAAGCCACCTTGGCGGGCATGTTCCCGCACCATCTCCTCGTTGGGCGCGATATAGACACAATAGACCTTGTTGCCGGTCACGTAGCTCTGAACCCATTGAATTTTAGGTCCAAGCCCGTTTAAGACAGCGCAGGATTTCCGTGAGATCGCTTGCAATTCCTGCGCTGAAAGTTTTCCCGCGCCGGGGATCTCGCGTTCGATGACGTATTTGGGCATGGTGAGTCTCCGTAAATTGAAGTTTCGAGAGTATTTTAACTCTCAATGGCCGGCCTTACCTACCCGCGTCATGTTCGCCGCTCCCGCAGTCCCGGATTCAGCGCTTCCCGCAGTCCCTCTCCCACCAGGTTAAAGGCCAAAACCACGATGAGGATAGCAAACCCAGGAGTAAAAAAAAGCCACGGCGCATCGAAAATGAAATCCTTGCCGTCGGCCAGGATGTTCCCCCAGGTGGCATAGGGCGGCTGTACCCCGAAGCCGAGAAAGCTCAGCGCCGACTCGGTCAAGATCGCCGAGGCCACGTCAATGGTGGCCGACACCAGCACCGGCGCCATCGCGCTCGGGAGCATGTGCCGGAACATGATGCGGATCTCGGGTACGCCCAGCGCTTGGGCCGCCACCACGAAGTCACGCTCGCGCAGAGACAGAAACTCGGCCCGTACGAAGCGGGCCGTGCCGGTCCAGCTCGTCAGCCCGATGACGATCATGATGTTGTAGATGCTCGGCGGCAAGAGCGCGACCACCGTAAGAATGAGGAAAAAGGTCGGGAAGCACATCATGGTATCGGTAAACCGCATGATTAAGGTATCAACCGTGATGATGCCGAGCCGCAGATTTCCGTAAAACCCGGCAAGCGCCCCGAGCGCGGTGCCGATGAGCACCGAAATCCCCACGGCGACGAACCCGATTGAGAGCGACACGAAGGAGCCTTGCAACATGCGCGCGAATACATCGCGGCCGAGCTCGTCGGTGCCGAGCAGATAGCGGCCGAATACGGGTGCATCCGGCGCCGAGATCACGCCTAATGCAGCCTCTGAGAATGGAGGTTTAAATTTATCCGGCAAGCGAATCGTCTCCGTGTCGAACACGATCCACCACTCGGTTAACACCTTTCCGGCGATCGCCAACCCCAGCAGGATCACGAGGACGACGGCGCCGGCCGCGGCCATCCGGTTTTTCCAAAACGTGGGCCAAAACGCCGGGGCTTCACCGGCCAGATCCGGCTCCGGCGCCTCGCCGGCCATGGTTTGCGGTTGCGCGGCGCTCACGGCTACTCGATCTGAATGCGCGGATCGGCGAACAGGTACAAGATGTCCGCGACGAAGGTGCCGATGAGCGTCAGCACCGCGGCGATAAAGTTCAGCGTCAAGATTACCGGGAAATCGCGCGCCAAGATGGCTTCATAACCCAGGCGGCCGAGCCCCGGCCAGGCGAAGATCTGCTCGAAGATCACCGAGCCGCCGATGAGACCCGGCACCAGAAAACCGAACATGGTGACGAAGGGCAGGAGCGCATTGCGCAGCGCATGGCGGTAGATGACGACGTCCTCGGGCAGCCCCTTGGCGCGCGCGGTGCGCACATAGTCTTGGCCGATGACCTCCAGCATTTGCGAACGCACGTAACGCGAAAGGATCGCAATGCCCATCACCGCCGACATCAGCGCCGGGATGGCCAGATGCCAGAGGCGATCCATCCATTGGAACACGGGTACGGCCTCGTCCATCCCGAAGGTGCTCATCCCGATCACCGGTACGTCGAGCGTATCGACGACGCCGAGAATCACCAGATAGGAGAGAAAAAATCCGGGTATGGAAATCAGCGTATAGGACAGAAAGGTCATCGAGCGGTCAAAAGGAGAGTCCCTGTGGACCGCGGCGTGGATCCCGGTTGGGAACGACAACCCCCAGACAATCAATGTCGTGAGCAGAAACAAGGGCAAGGAGTTCAAGAGACGCTGGCCTATCTTCGGTAACACCGGCTGGCTGTCCTTAAAGGACTTCAAATCACCGGACGCAAGATCCCGCAACCAGTAGATATATTGCAGGTAGAGCGGATCGTCGAGATGAAACGCGGCCCGGATGCGCGCGATGTCCTCGGGTTTCATGCGCGGGTTCGAGGGATCCACTTCGCTCGGCTCGCCCGGCGCGAGATGCACGACCGAGTGGGCGAGGATCGAGACGAAGACGAGCAGAATGAGACGCTGCCAGACGTTGCGTAGGATATAGGCCCACACGGTATCGTTCTAGAAATACTAAAACTCGGGAGTAAACGCCAATTTACGCCACTTGTTGAAATAATAGGAAATCGTTCCTCCCTTGGTCGGATAGATCTTTACATACCGTTCCTGGTCTTTTGCGTCGCGCTCGACGATGACGATCTTCTTGTCCAACACCCGGGTGGTGCGCGGTGTATAGAGAAAATTATAAGGTTGATCCTCGTAGATGATCCGGTGCAACCGATGGGCAAGCGCGCGTTGCCGCTCGGGATCGTATTCCTGGCGAATGCGGATGATCAGCCGATCGGCCTCGGGATTGTTATAGGCCACGAAGTTAAGTTGTTTCGGTCCGGACTGACTGGAATGAAAGATTTGGTATAGATCCGGGTCGAGCGGCGGGGTGGTCCACCCCAGGACCACGGCGTCGAACGCGCCCTTGTCCACGAAATCCTCCAAGAACACCGCCCATTCGAAATACTGAGTATTGCATTCGATGCCGATTCTCTTCCAGGCATTCTGGGCGATGGTGATGATATTCTTGCGCGCGGGATTGCCGCTGTTGGTGATCAGATTAAACTCGAAGATAGTCCCGTCTTTCTCCAGCAATCCCTCTTTGTTCTTGCGCCAACCGGCCTCTTCCAGCAGCCGCACTGCGGCCGCAGGATCGTAAGGCAGGGGCCGCACCGCGGGATCGTACCAAGGGGTCTCCTTGGGAAAGGGACCGGTGGTGCGCTCGCCTTCGCCATATAAGAGGTAGCGGATAATGTCGTCCACGTCGATGGCCATGCCGAGCGCCCGGCGCACCCGCGGGTCCGCGAACAGCGGCTTTCGCAGGTTGTACCCGATGTAGCTATAGCTCAAGGCGAGGCTCGAAAACGACTGATAGCTGTCGTCCTTTAGATACCGGGCCACTTGATGGGGCATGGCCCCGTAGTAGTCGACGGCGCCGGTACGAAACTCCACCTCCTGGGTTAAGGGGTCGGGAATGATGCGCAAATAGTAGTCTTCGAGCTCGGGCCGGCCCTCCCAGTAATCGTCGTTGCGTTCGAGGTGGATAAATTCAACGTCTCGCCACTCAACAAATTTAAAGGGACCGGACCCAATCGGATGCCGATTGAAGCGGGCCTCGCGCATGCCGAAGGCCGCGCGCGCCGCCGCGGACAAGTTTTCCGTTTCCGCATTGAGCGCCTCTTCGCTCAAAAGGTGCTGAGGCAGGATCCCCATCGTCCAGGCGTTGATCGCCGGGGAATGCAGCCTTTTGTACGTGATCTTCACGCTATGGGGATCGGGGATCTCGATCGACTTGATCGGCTCGAAGTCGGACACGCGCGGGGAGAGATTCTTGGGATTCATGATGGCATCGTAGGTAAATTTCACATCCCGCGCGGTCACCTCCGTGCCATCGTGGAAGCGGACACCGCGGCGGAGCTGGAACAGGATCACCGGATTGTGTTCGGCAAGCGGGAGTAACTCCACGAGGTGTAGGTGCGCGCGCGCGCCGGGCTCCTCGGCATCTACGTGCCGCTCGTAGGGAAACCCATCTAGGTAACCCGATCCCAGTATGGGCTCTAGGCGAGAAAAAAAATCCTGGTCCACCCGGCTTAGCGAAAACCGAAGGCGCTCCGGAACCCGCACCTTAACACGTATTTCCGCGGGTTTGCCCTCGGCTGGCGGCGTCACTACGGTCTCTGCGCGCGTTTCAGGATGCAACACGTCGATAGCCAGTAATAATCCTTTCAAGCCACTCCGGCCGCCGCGATCGCGCGCGTCGAGGATACGCTTTTTAAGCTCGGCAGCGGAAACCGGCGTTCCATCCGGCAAGCGCTTGTCCGGACGCACGATTAAATACGCTTGTTCCGTGATCGCCCAGTCCGTGGCCAAACGGCCTCGGAGCCTGAGATCTTGATCCGCCCCCAACAGACCCTCAAACACGTAGTCGGTAATGCCGCTGCTGACGGTGTCCGCGTTGAGGATCGGGTTTAAAATCTTGGCATCGGCGGCCGAGGCTTCGATATACTTAAGCAAGCGCTTGGGATTACCGGCGGATTGCTGATCATAGGTGGGTACCCAGAAATAGGCCTGTAGCAACGCCACGAGCAGCACCGCGGGAACGACCAGGAACCAGCGTCTTAACGCCATCGGCTAACTTTCGCGGAGCCGCGAACCCCCGGGGAATCGACGGTGTAGCTCGAAGACCATGGCTTGTATATGATAGCGCTAGGTGCGCATGAACGTGTAACGGCCGTAAAGTGCCATCAAGCTTAGGGGAATGTTAAATGGGATTTCTTGACGGAAAACGGGCGTTGATCGTGGGAGTCGCCAGCAACCGTTCGATTGCCTGGGGGATCGCCAAGGCCATGCGACGCGAGGGCGCGGAGCTTGCGTTCACGTTTCAGAACGAGCGTCTGAAAGAACGCGTCGAGGAGCTCGCCGCCGAATTGGGTTCCACCATCACCGTCGCGTGCGACGTCGCCGGTGACGCCGAGATCCAAGCGCTGTTCGAACGTTTGGATGACTATTGGGATCATCTCGATATTCTAGTGCACGCGGTCGCCTTCGCGCCACGAGAGCAGCTTGAAGGCCACTACCTCGACACCGTCACTCGCGACGGTTTCCGCATCGCGCACGAGGTAAGCTCGTATAGTTTTTCCGCGCTCGCCAACGGGGCGCGGGGGATGATGAACGGCCGACAAGGATCTCTCTTAACCCTAACCTATCTCGGCGCCATTCGCGCCATGCCTAACTACAACATCATGGGGATCGCCAAGGCGAGCCTCGAGGCGAACGTAAGATACATGGCGCACTGCCTCGGCCCCGAGGGGATCCGTGTCAACGCGATTTCCGCGGGCCCCATCAGGACCCTTGCCGCCGCGGGCATCACGGGATTCCGTAGGTTCCTCGACCATGTCGAGAAGACCGCGCCTCTGCGGCGCAATGTCACAATCGACGAGGTTGGAAACGTTGCCGCGTTTCTGTGTTCGGATCTCGCCTCGGCAATCACCGGCGAGATCACCTACGTCGATGGAGGCTTTAATATCGTCGGGATGTGAATCGTCTGATCACAAGTTTTCCGAAAAAATCGCGATATCGGCATGCCGCCGTAAATCGCTCATGAGATCCCGCCACTCCTGGTTACTGGTATTGCGCAGGAGCTCGTCCTTTAATTGCTTACGCCGCTCTACGTCCACGGTCTCGGCCTTATCAACGTCCAACAGCGCGATGAGCGCATAATCCCCGCTGTCGAGCACGCCACCACCATAACTAGCCTTGCCCCCGTTTGGCCGCGGTAACTTGAACGCCATCCGCCGCAGAACGTTATCGACGCCGGTGTCATCGCGGCCAAGCTTTTCCTTCTCCGCCCATTTTAAACCTTCCTTGGATGCAAGTTGCTCGCGGCCTTCGCCGCTCTGCAAACGCTCCAATAGCGCCTCACCTTGCGTTTTCGCCGCCGCTTTGGCCTTATCCGAGGCAATAGCTGTCTTAATGTCGTTCTTCACCTCGTTGAGAGGCCGCAATTTTGCCGTCCTATGCTCCTTCACGCGGATCACGACGATATGATTGTCACCGAGCTCCAACGGCTCGCTATTCAAGCGCTCCTCCAAGACTTCGGGACTGAAGGCGGCATCGCTGACCTTCTCATGCGCGCCGATCCCCTCGCCTCCGGTACGCCCGAAGTAAGCGCTTTCTTGGACCTTCAATCCCGAGCTTTGCGCGGCGACATCCAGCGTGTCGGGATGTTCGTAGGTCAGTGTCTCGATCTTCTCGCTCAAGTCGAAGAACCGCCGTTCGGCTTGCTCGTTACGGTAGTTTTTTTCGATCTCTTCGCGAACCTCTTCGAACAACTTTGTCTTGCCTTCCCGAATCCCGTCTAAGCGGATCAGGTGAAATCCGAAATCGGTCCGCACCGGCCTCGAGATCTCTCCCGGCTTCAGCGCGTAGACGGCCTCCTCGAACGGCGGCGCCATCACCCCACGCTGGAAGAAACCGAGATCACCCCGCTTTGATTTCGACCCGACGTCCTCGGAATACTTCGCAGCAAGGTCTTCGAACGATTCACCTTTTTTCATTCGCTCCGCCAGCGCTTCGATCTCCTTGCGGGCTTTCTCGACCGCTTTCTGACCGGCCTCCTTCGCGAGCTTGATCAAGATATGACGCGCCCGGCGCTGCTCGGGCAGCGTATAGGCTGACTTATGCTCGCCGTAGTACCCACTGAGCGCATCCGGCGTCACCTCGATCTGCTTGGCAATCTCCTCGAGTGCCAGCTCGAGGTAGGCGATCTTCACTTTCTCCGGGGCGGTATAGGTCTCGGCCTCATCCTTATAGCGCCGTGCAATCTCCTCGTCACTGACTTGCAGCGACGATTGCAACGGCTGCGCGGCAATGATCGCATAGGTGATCAAGCGCGTTTGGCTCTTGATTTTAGCGACGAGATCAATCTCACGTTTGGTTACGAAGGAGGTGTCGATCACGGCTTTGCGGACCTGGTCGGTCAACAATTCACGCCGCAACTGCTCCTCGAACGTAACCGCTGACATCCCCGCGCTCTGTAACCCCCGCTCGTAAAGATTATTGGAAAACTTACCGTCTCTTTGAAACGCGGGAAGGGCCTTCACCGCCTGGGTAACTTGTCGATCGCTGATCCTTAGACCAAGCTTTTCTCCAAGCTGTTTTTTGAGCAGCATCTCCACCATTTGATCGAGCGTTTGCTGTTTCAGCCCATCTTCGTTTGCTTGCTCCGATAAGCGCCCAAGGATCACTTGGTATTGCTTACGGTATTGTTGGTAGGCCTGCTGGAAGGCGTCTAATTCAACCTCCTCGCCATTGACCTCCGCCACCGCGACCTCCTCGGCGGCCGTGAAGTACTCCTGGATCCCCCAGAATGCAAACGGAATGCAGATCAATCCGATGATGATCCATGCGAGCCAACCTTGAGCGCGATCATGAATGCTTTGTAACATCTTGCCGGAACGACCTCGTAGGAATGATATGGAAACGGCCAGCGGACGGCGCTCCAGCCCTCACGGTGACATCCAGCTACGCGGGTATAGGCGCAACCCGAGCGGGTTGTGCTCTGCGCGGAGGTTGGCGGAGTGGACGGGACTCGAACCCGCGACCCCCGGCTTGACAGGCCGGTATTCTAACCAACTGAACTACCACTCCGGCGCTGAGAGACGGGCGCTGGTGGGTGCTGAGGGGTTCGAACCCCCGACCTTCGCCTTGTAAGGGCGACGCTCTCCCAACTGAGCTAAGCACCCAAGGTGCCGATTAGTTTACGGCATCCTTGAGGGCCTTTCCAGCCTTGAACGCCGGGACTTTCGACGCCGCGATTTTTATGGTTTCTCCGGTACGAGGGTTGCGGCCCGCGCGCGCCGCCCGCTTGCGCACGGAAAAGGTGCCGAAACCGACCAAGGTCACTTCGTCGTTCTTTTTTAGCGCCTTGGTGATCGCATTTACCATCGCGTCCACCGCGCGGCCCGCCGAGGCCTTGGGTAGATCGGCGGATTCGGCAACCACGTCGATTAGATCAGTCTTATTCATTCGTTTGCCTCCCCTGTCGAAGCAGTCGTGGATTCATTGTAGTGAGTCGCGCTATACCCGGGATCTCAATAACGTTGCGGCAGAACGGCGTTGGATGGCGCGGCGATGTGTTATACCAACTCGCCTAAAACGCGTCAAGCAGGCAATTAGCGGCCCCGGCGCCCCGCTTGCCCGCTCGCTCGTCTGAGAGCTTGTGAATAAATCTACTGCGCAGCCCGCCCGCATCGTTGCGCGGTGCTCGGAATCCTCATGTATTTCCACATACACTGCGGTTCCTGCGCGCATGCGGTCTGATGGCATCCTTGCCCGGCTCGGTGCCTGATGACTCCGGGGTGATGGCGTCGAGGTCCTCGCTCGCCGCGGCGAGGGGTTCCGGCATATGCTGCAAGGCCAGCGTCAGGACTTCGTCGATCCAGGTCACGGGTTTGATATCGAGGTTCTGCTTGATATTCTTCGGAACGTCTTCCAGCTCCCGCTGATTCTCGGCGGGAATAAGAACCACCTTGATCCCTCCGCGCAACGCGGCGAGGAGCTTTTCTTTCAACCCGCCGATCGGCAGGACTTCACCGCGTAAGGTGATCTCCCCGGTCATGGCGACACTCGAGCGTACGCGGATCCCCGTCAACGCCGAGACCAGCGCCGCGCACATGGCCACGCCGGCGCTCGGCCCGTCCTTGGGCGTTGCACCTTCGGGTACATGGAAGTGAACGTCATGCTGACGATAAAAGGCTGGATCGATGCCCAGATTCGCCGCGCGGCTGCGCACCACGGTCATGGCGGCCTTGATGGATTCCTGCATCACCTCGCCTAGCTGCCCGGTATAGGTCTCCTTGCCCTTGCCCGGAACGACCGCGGCTTCGATCGTCAGTAAATCCCCTCCGACCTCGGTCCACGCCAGTCCCGTGACTTGACCGACGCGATCCTCTTCTTCCGCCAAACCGTAGCGGAAGCGCTTTACACCAAGATATTTATGCAAGCTTTTCGGCGTGACGGCGACCATTTTCTCGGTGGGCTTCAAAAGCACGCGCTTCACGACTTTGCGGCATATGTTGGCGATCTCGCGCTCCAAATTCCGCACGCCCGCTTCACGCGTGTAATAGCGGATCATCTCCCGGACGGCCGGCTCGGTAATCAAGATCTCGTTATCACGCAGCCCGTTGTTCTTCTTCTGCTTGGGGATGAGGTATTTATCGGCAATATTGACCTTTTCGTCCTCGGTGTAGCCCGGGATGCGGATGACCTCCATGCGGTCGAGCAAGGGCGGAGAGATGTTGAGAGTGTTCGCCGTCGTGACGAACATCACCTCCGACAAATCGTAATCGACCTCGAGATAATGGTCGTTGAACGTATGGTTCTGCTCCGGATCGAGGACCTCCAACAACGCGGAAGCGGGATCGCCGCGAAAATCCGCGGAGATCTTGTCAATCTCATCCAATAACAATAGCGGGTTCTTGGTCCTCCCCTTGGCCATGACCTGCAGGATCTTACCCGGCATCGAACCGACATAGGTGCGCCGGTGGCCGCGGATCTCCGCCTCGTCGCGCACGCCGCCCAGCGACATGCGCACGAAGGTGCGGTTGGTCGCGCGCGCGAGCGACCGCCCTAGCGAGGTCTTGCCCACGCCCGGCGGACCCACCAAGCATAGGATGGGGCCTTTGGATTTCTTGACCCGCTGCTGCACGGCAAGGTATTCCAGGATCCGTTCCTTCACCTTTTCCAGCCCGTAGTGATCCTCCTCGAGAATGGATGCCGCCTGGGTGAGATCCCGGCTGATCTTGGTGCGCTTTTTCCATGGCACGCTCACCATCCAGTCGACGTAATTCCGAACCACGGTCGCTTCCGCGGACATGGGCGACATCATCTTGAGCTTCTTCAATTCCGCCAGCGCCCGATCCTTGGCTTCCTTGGGCATTCCGGCCTTCCCGATCGTTCTAGCCAGCTCATCGAGCTCGCTGCCGCCCTCTTCGAGATCCCCAAGCTCCTTTTGTATGGCCTTCATTTGTTCGTTTAAGTAATATTCGCGTTGGCTTTTCTCCATCTGCCGTTTCACGCGCCCTCGCAAGCGCTTTTGCACTTGCAGGAGATCGAGTTCGCTCTCAAGGACGCCGACCAACTGCTCCAAACGATTGGAAAGATCGGTGATCTCGAGGAGCTTTTGTTTTTGCTCGAGCTTAATCGACAGGTGTGCGGCGATGGTGTCTCCCAACCGCTCCGGATCGTCGATAGACGATAAGGTCGCAAGGATCTCCGCGGGGATTCTCTTGTTAAGCTTGACGTATTGGTCGAACTGCTCGAGCAGCGTTCTGCACAACACCTCCACCTCGCGCGGGTCGATCTCGTCGGAGCTCGGAAACTCCACCTTCGCATTGAACAAACGCTCGGTCTCTGTAAAAGCGAGGATCCGCGCGCGGCGCACCCCTTCCACCAGCACCTTGATCGTGCCGTCGGGTAACTTTAACAGTTGCAGAATGTTCGATAAGGTTCCTACCCTATGGAGATCGCCGACATCCGGGTTATCGTCGGCGGCGCTCTTTTGGGCGACAAGCACAATCTGCTTGCCCCCATCCATCGCTTGTTCAAGCGCCTTGACCGATTTTTGCCTGCCCACGAACAGCGGGATCACCATATGCGGGTAGACCACCACATCGCGAAGCGGCAATACGGGAACTGTCGTCTGTTCGGTCATTCTGTCTTGCCTTCGATCACCGAGATACGCTGCAGTTCGGACCACTCATAACAACCTGCGCGCTAAGAGCTTGTGAACAAATCGTAGCGAGCACGCCCGCCCGCGAGGCGCACGGCGCGCAGGAACCGCAGTGTATGTGGAAATACATGAGGATTCCGAGCACCGCGCAACGATGCGGGCGGGCTGCGCAGTAGATTTCGATTCTCCTTTGATGACCGCATCGTCGACCACCACCTTGACCACATTCTCAAGCGAAGGCAACTCGAACATGGTGTCAAGTAAATTGTGCTCAAGGATCGAACGCAGTCCGCGCGCCCCGGTTTTGCGCTCAACCGCTTTACGGGCGACGGCGCGCAAAGAGTCGTCCCGGAACTCCAAGACGCAACCCTCCATCTCAAAGAGCTTTGCATACTGTTTGGTAATTGCGTTCTTCGGTTCGGTAAGGATTTGGATCAGCTGTGTTTCGTCCAATTCATCCAGGACGGCAATCACCGGGAGCCGTCCGACGAACTCGGGGATCAGTCCATACTTCATGAGGTCCTCCGGTTCGACTTGATGCAAAAGCTCGCTCATCCTCTTCTTGTCTTCCTTACTCTTGACCTCCGCGGAGAAACCGATCCCACCCCTGTCGGAACGCGCACGGATAATTTTTTCCAGGCCCGAGAAGGCTCCGCCGCAAATAAACAGGATATTGCTGGTATTGACCTGCAGGAATTCCTGCTGCGGGTGCTTGCGGCCGCCCTGCGGGGGCACCGAGGCGATCGTACCCTCGATGAGTTTCAGAAGCGCTTGCTGTACGCCTTCCCCCGAGACGTCCCGCGTAATCGAGGGATTATCGGACTTGCGGGAAATCTTATCGATCTCGTCGATGTAGACGATCCCCGTTTGCGCCTTCTCGACATCGTAGTCGCACTTCTGCAGCAGCTTCTGAATGATGTTCTCGACATCTTCGCCCACGTAACCCGCTTCGGTTAAAGTTGTCGCATCGGCAATCGTGAAAGGGACGTTGAGGAGCCGTGCCAAGGTCTCGGCCAAGAGAGTTTTTCCGCTGCCCGTGGGACCGACCAACAGCACGTTGCTCTTGGCAAGCTCGACATCGTTTTGCTTGATACGCGAGGTCAATCGCTTGTAATGGTTGTATACGGCAACCGACAGTATTTTCTTCGCCCGGTCTTGACCGATGACGTATTCGTCCAGTATTTGCCGGATCTGGTGCGGCGCCGGTAGCTTTTTGTTTCCTCCCGCGGCGGATTTACCGTGCATCTCCTCGCGGATGATATCGTTGCAAAGCTCCACGCACTCATCACAGACGAACACCGACGGACCGGCGATAAGCTTGCGCACCTCGTGCTGACTCTTACCGCAGAATGAACAATACAAGAGCCGTTCTCCGTCACCGCCTCTAGACTGTTTGCCGTCGTTCATTGGCCACCTCTAGGCATTAGGGATTTAACCTTGCAGGGCTGATCTCGATCAATAGCAATCTATAAGCCACCCACCGGACGTAGCGCGCGTTGATAGAGTACATCATCTATCAACCCATACTCCTTGGCTTGCTCGCCCCCCATGAAATTATCCCGCTCAGTGTCCGCTTCGATTTTCTTCAGTGCTTGCCCGGTATGCCGCGCGAGTATCTGATTCAAGCGTTCGCGCGCTTTTAATATCTCGCGCGCGTGAATGTCGATATCGGACGCCTGGCCCTGAAAGCCACCTAGCGGTTGATGAATCAAGAGGCGCGAGTGCGGTAAACAGTGGCGCTTGCCTTTCGCGCCACCGGCGAGCAGCAGCGCTCCCATGCTCGCTGCCTGCCCGACACACATGGTACTGACGTCGGGCTTGATAAACTGCATGGTGTCATAGACTGCGAGGCCCGCGCTCACGGAACCCCCAGGCGAATTAATATACAGATGCACATCCTTGTCCGGGTTCTCCGACTCCAGAAACAACAACTGGGCCACGATCAGGTTGGCCACTTCATCCGTCACCGGCCCGACGAGAAACACCACCCGCTCCTTAAGAAGCCGGGAGTAAATATCGTACGCCCGCTCACCCCGCGCCGACTGTTCAACAACAATCGGCACCAGATTGAGCGCTCTCACGGTGGATTTCTCACTCTCGTACATAAGTTTATCAGCTTGCCGTCGCTTGGTCGTCAGTCTGCCGTGGATTCATCAGCGCGTCAAACGGCAACGCTTGCTCCTTGATTGTAGCTCTGCTAAGCACCCAGTTTACCACCTCGTTTTCAAGGATCAGGGCTTCGACGCTCGCGAGGCGCTTGCGATCCTCGTAATACCATTTAACCATGGTCGCGGCGTCCTCGAAACCAATCGCCATGCTTTCGACGGCGGATCTCAGCATCGATGAGCTCACCGCGAATCCGATAGTTCTAACGAGCTCGCCTATGATGAGGCCGACCGCAACCCGCCACCGGGCACGGTCCGCGAACAGTTCGACGGGCAGTATCTCAATCCGTTCTTGCTTGCCGCTTCGCAGCACCAGAGTACGATAGGCTTCATCCCGGAGACTCCGGGCTTCGGCGTGCACCAGCGCCTTTGGCAATTCCATCGGGTTGGCTTCGAACAGCGCCTGCATGACGCCCGTTTTCACCCGCGTTTGCAGGCGCTCATTGCGCTCGCTTTCGAGGCTCGCGCGCACCCTTGCACGCACCTCTTCCGCTCCACCCGGCTCGATTCCTAGGCGCTCGGGCAACCCCTCATCCAACGATGGCAACACGGGTTTTGAGACACTCAAGCACTGGATCAGGAACCGGGCCGGCTTTCCGGCGAGGTCGGAATTCTGGGAATCCGCCGGAAAGGTGAGATCCACGCTGCGTTCCGCGCCGGGTTCAAGCCCTACCAGCACTTCCTCGAAGCCTGGCAACAGATCGGATGCGCCGAGCTCCAACGTGAAACCGGACGCGTGGCTGCCTGCGAAAGGTTGGCCTGCGATGCTCCCCTGAAAATCAATCTCCAAACGGTCTCCGCGTTGCGCCGGCCGCTCTACTTTTTCCCAACCGCGATACCGTTGTTGCAGCGCCTGGATCGCGCTATCCACATCCTCATCGGTAATGTCGCAAACCGGTCTTGTTATCTGAAGATCTTCGGCCGGAACCAGCTTGATTTCCGGGTAGATCTCAAAGCTCGCCTGGTAGATCAATCCCTGGCCGGGTGCGGCAGCGAGCGGCTCGATGGCGGGATCTCCCACCGGCCGAACGTTCTCCTTGCGAATCGCCTCCGCATAGCTCGACCGCAGGATATCGTCCAGTACCTCTTGACGCAGTTGTTCGCCGTAACGGCGCTGCACCAGCTTCATGGGCACCTTGCCGACGCGAAAGCCGTCGATCCTGGCGGTTCGTGTTAACTTCACGAGCCGCTGCTGTAGCTCCGAGGCGATGTTCTCCTCGGGGATCTCGACGGTGATGCGGCGCTCGAGCGCTCCGGTCGTTTCCAATGAAACCTGCATTTATTTCTACCTGTCACAAAGCGGCGGCGTGATTTACGCAACTGGTGCGAAAGGAGAGACTCGAACTCTCACGGGTTGCCCCACTGGATCCTAAGTCCAGCGCGTCTACCAATTCCGCCACTTTCGCAGACATCAAGAAGTCCACGCATCCAAGTTAAATCACCAGCCAGGATAGCATCTAAGGATGCTCTGCAAAAGTTACTGCGCAGCCCATCTGCTATGTCGCGTGCTCGCTCGTTGCTCGCCTATCTACCTGATATGTCTCGCGACTCGTTCCGCGGCTTCGCGCATCTGGGCTTGCTCGCGACACTTTTGCAGAGCTTCCCTAACGGTTTATTGAAAAACCACCCTGCCGTTGTGCCATCAAGTACGTCATCACCGCGTTCACGGTCAACGATTCTCTCCAGCGCGGTGCGTTTTGCTGGTCAGCGCAACGATTCGACGCGCTTGCGTTGCTCCCGGAGCCGCTTAAGGGCGCGCGTCAACTCTTCGCAGCGTTGTTGCTCCTTGGCAACAACCGCACTCGGCGCGCGTTCCAGAAACTCTTGATTCTCGAGTTTTTGCGTCGCCCGCGTGTAATCGCCTTCCAGCTTTTCGACTTCGGCATCGAGCCGCCGCAGCTCCGCCTCGCGATCGATGAGGCCCGCTAAGGGTATGAACAGGCTCAGCCCACCCGCTAAAGCCGCGGCCATATCCGCGGAAGGCGTGTCCGTGAGGGTTTGCAGGGATGAGATATGGCCAAGATGCATGAGAAACAGGCGATTGTTTTCCAGCCATTGATGCTCGGCGCCGGATCCATGCTCGGTCAGCACCGCTAAGGGCTTCGACGGCGCAATGTCCATCTCCGCGCGTACGCGCCGCACAGCGAGGACAAAACTCCTCACCCAATTGAATTCCTCCACCGCGGCGGTGTCGATTTCGAGCGCCCCGGGCGCCGGATAAGCTTGCAATAGGATCGAATCGCCGCTGACACCCCCGAGCGGCGCGACGCGTTGCCAGATCTCCTCGGTAACGAAGGGAATGATCGGATGCGCCAGCCTCAACAAGGTCTCAAGCACCTCGACCAGGGTGCGTAAACATCCGCGCCGCATCCGCTCGTCAGTAGCGTGGTTTAGCGCCGCCTTGGACCATTCGAGGTACCAGTCACAATACTCATCCCAGGTGAACTCGTAGATCGCCTGGGCCGCGAGGTCGAAGCGGTAAGTCCCGAAGGCTTCGATGGTAGCCTGTTGCGCCTGGAGCAAACGCGATCGGATCCAGCGCTCCCCCAAGCCGTTATCATAGGTTCCTTCCGCGCCGACGGCCGCTTCGCCCCCGGTGGCGAGCAGCACGTAGCGTGCGGCGTTCCAGAGCTTATTGCAAAAGTTCCGGTAGCCTTCGATACGGCCGAGGTCGAAGCGGATGTCCCGA
Source organism: Chromatiales bacterium USCg_Taylor (assembly GCA_002007425.1). Classification (GTDB taxonomy): domain Bacteria; phylum Pseudomonadota; class Gammaproteobacteria; order JACCXJ01; family JACCXJ01; genus USCg-Taylor. The sequence continues at coordinate 18,898 of MUGK01000062.1, forward strand.
CCCTGAGTGGCCAGCGCCGCGAAAGTAAAGCGGAGGGCATCGGCACCGTAGGCCCCGATACCCCGCGGAAATTGCTTGCGCGTGGCGCGCCCGATTTTAGCGGCGTCTTGGGACTGCATGAGACCCGTTGTACGTTTCGCGACCAAAGCGTCAAGCTCGATGCCGTCGATGAGATCGAGCGGATCGAGGATGTTGCCTTTGGATTTCGACATCTTGTTGCCGTCGGCGTCGCGCACCAGTCCATGGATATAAACCTCTTTGAACGGGACCTGCTGCGTAAACTTGAGCCCCATCATGATCATCCTGGCCACCCAGAAGAAAATGATGTCAAACCCGGTCACCAAGACAGCGGTCGGGTAAAAGCGCCGCAGCTCATCGGTCTCCTGCGGCCAGCCCAAGGTCGAAAACGGCCAGAGCGCCGATGAAAACCAGGTATCGAGCACGTCGGGATCCTGGGTCAGAACTTGTCCGTCGGGTATCCCATGGCGGGCGCGCGCCTCGGCCTCAGTGCGGCCTACATAGGCGTGGCCTTGATCGTCATACCAGGCCGGGATCCGGTGTCCCCACCAAAGCTGCCGGGAGACGCACCAATCCTTGATGTTGCGCATCCATTCGAAGTAGGTCTTCGCCCAAACGTCCGGTACGAACCGGATGGCGCCCTCTTCGACCGCGCGAATTGCGGGCTCGGCAAGCGGCGCCACGCGCACGAACCATTGGTCGGTGAGATAAGGTTCAAGGACCGCGTTCGAGCGATCCCCGCGCGGCACCGTATGCTTGTAGTCCTCTACGCTTTCGAGCAGCCCTTGTTGCTCCAAATCGTGCACGATGCGTTTGCGCGCTTCGAAGCGATCAAGACCGACGTAGGCCGGGGGCACTTCGGCATTGAGCAGCGCGCGCTCGCTGAAGATGTTAATCAACGGCAACTTGTGTCTGGCCCCAACTTCATAGTCGTTAAAATCATGCGCCGGGGTGATCTTCACGCACCCCGACCCGAACTCCTTATCGACATAGGGATCGGCGATCACTGGAATGTTCCGGCCGGTGAGCGGCAATTGCACCTCTTGACCGATGTAGGACTGGAAGCGCTCATCCGCAGGATGGACCGCCACCGCGACATCGCCCAACATTGTCTCAGGTCGGGTGGTGGCGACGACCAGATGCCCTTTCCCGTGGGCCAGCGGGTAGCGGATGTGCCAGAGATGACCTTGCTCCTCGGTGGCTATCACCTCCAGATCCGAAATGGCCGTTAACAAGACCGGATCCCAGTTCACGAGTCGCTTGCCCCGGTAAATAAGCCCCTCTTCATAGAGGCGCACGAATACCTCCGTCACCGTCGCGGATAAACCGGCGTCCAACGTGAAGCGCTCCCGCGACCAGTCCATGGCGGTACCCAACCTCCGGAGCTGACGTGTGATCGTGTCACCCGACTGCGCTTTCCACCGCCACACCGCTTCCGTGAAGGCTTCTCGTCCCATTTCCTGCCGCCTCAACCCCTGCTCGGTCAATTGGCGCTCGACCACCATCTGGGTGGCGATCCCGGCGTGGTCGGTGCCGCATTGCCAGAGTGTGCTGTAACCCCGCATGCGGTGATAGCGGATCAAGCAGTCCATAAGCGTGTCTTGGAATGCATGCCCCATGTGCAGGCTGCCGGTGACATTGGGGGGCGGAAGCATGATGCAGTACGCGGACTCGGAGCCGTGCGGGGCGAAATAACCGCGGCTTTCCCAGGTTTCGTACCAATGCTGTTCGATGCCCTTGGGATCGTAGGTCTTGTCCATGGTGATCGCTTCGGGCGAATTTCGTGCTATCGATCCGGTCGCTGCGGATGCGCTCGCCGACGCGGCGGCGGGAAGGTCGCGCAAGGCTCTGATCTCGGTCAGAATACGATGGGTGGCGTGCGCGATTTGAACCGAAACAATGCGCTGCATGTGGCCGGTAATGCGCACCGCGAGCGCCTCGAGCTCCGGCGGGTCCAACGGCGGCATCGCTGGCAAAGCCGAAACGCGATCTTGAACCACCACATCCTTGAGCACCGGGATCTCGGCCTCGCCGTCTGCTGGCGCTGACTCCGAAGCTACGCGATCAGGCGCCGGGTAGTCATCCCCGGCGGGCGGCGCCGGCAGGGAAGCATCAGGACGGGCCGGATCGCTCATGTGCAGCGTGAAGCCGATGCGTTTCCAGCGTATAACCGGCCTGCCGATAGGTTCGATAACGCCCCCGCGCCTCCTCGCGTTGCGCGGGATCGCAATCAACCACCTCGATGAGGCGCTCGATTGGCCCACTGGGCGCGGCAGCGCTCAGGTTGAACACGATCTCGGCGGACGGGCGCTCGCCTTGCCATCCAATCAAGACGGGGGTTTCGGGATCGGGATGTTCATCCCAGCGCTGATGCGGCAGAAAACTGATGTCTTTATAGGTCCAAAGCAAGTCATCGATCTGCTCCGCTTGCTCCGCGGACCCCGTAAGAATGCACACACGCTGACCACTCGCGAAGGCCTTGCCGACGAGCGTGCACACGACTTGGCCGCGGGTACGACCATCGCCCGCCGCCTCCAAGAGGTAGAAATCAACCCGGGGCATGGTCCTCGGGCTTGCGTACCCGGTCAAGCAGGAATTGAACGAGCAGCGGCACCGGACGGCCCGTCGCGCCTTTCTTGTTTCCCGTACGCCACGCGGTTCCGGCAATGTCCAAATGCGCCCATTTCAAATCCTTGGCAAAGCGCGCGAGAAAGCACGCGGCGGTAATGCTACCGGCCTCGCGGCCACCGACATTGGCGAAGTCCGCGAAGCGACTGTCGAGCTGTTTCTGGTAGTCCTCCCAAAGGGGCAGTTGCCAAGCCCGATCGCCGCTCCGGCCGCCCGCGGCGAGCAAAGCCGCGGCCAAAGGCTCGTGATTGCTCAAGAGCCCCGAGGCGTGCTGACCCAAGGCGACCACGCAGGCGCCCGTCAGAGTCGCGATATCGATGACCACCCCGGGCTTGAAGCGTCGGGAATAGGTCAAGGTGTCACAAAGGACGAGCCGCCCTTCGGCGTCGGTGTTGAGGATTTCGATGGTCTGGCCCGAGAGGCTAGTCACAATATCCCCAGGTTTCACCGCGTTACCGCCGGGCATGTTTTCCGTCGCCGGAATGAGGCCGACGAGGTTGATCGGCAATCGCAGCTCGGCAACGGCCCGCAGTGTCCCGAGGACGCTGGCCGCGCCGCACATGTCGTATTTCATCTCATCCATGGCGGCGGCCGGCTTGATCGAAATGCCACCCGAATCGAAGGTGATCCCCTTGCCTACTAAGGCCACCGGGGCTTGCGCCGCGGGCGCTCCCCGGTACTGCACAATGATCAACGCCGGCGGCTCGCGGCTGCCGCGGGCTACCGCCAGGAAGGCTCCCATCCTTAGCCTCTTGATCTGCGCTACTCCCAAGACCTCAACCTTTAACGCCGCGTAGCGTTTCTGCAGCCGCCGCGCCTCATCCGCGAGATAGGCCGGGGTGCAGTGGTTGCTCGGCAGGTTGGCGAGATCTTTCGCCAAACGGACCCCCGCGGCGATGGCGCGGCCCTCTCGTAAGGACTCCTTGGCGGCCGAGGCGTCGCGCGGGTTGGCGATCGCGACCCGCAGCGAGCACAGGACCGCCGCGGACGCGTCAGGCTTGCTTTTCAGCCGATCGAAGCGGTAGAGGGTGTTCTCGGCGGTTTCCACGAGTTGCCTCACCTTCCAATCGAGGCCGCGATCCGGGGTCGGAATCTCCGCGAGGTAGCTCGCGGCTTCCGTTACCCCAGCGTCGTTTAATGTCGTCACCGCCTTGGCGACGATCTCGCGATACTTGTTGTCGGACAGCTCGTTCTTCGGTCCGCATCCGATCAGTAATATGCGCTCGGCCGCCGTGCCAGGGATCTGATGCAGCATCAAGGTTTGGCCGCATCGCCCGTCGAGATCACCGCGCTTGATGATGCGGCGGATGTACTGGTGACTGGCTTGGTCCAGTTGCGCCGCGGTCTCCGCAAGCTTGCGCTTATCGAACACCCCGGCTACCACGCAAGGAACCCGTTGCTTATCCGGCGCACCGCCGATGATGGTGAACTCCATAGCCCCCCTATGCTGTTATAGTTAACGCTGGAACAGAAATAGGCAATTCAATGGTAATGCATGGATCATCGCGGTGAACCGCGTCTTGGCGAGCAAGTGTATTGTTATAGGTAGAGCAAAGCAAAGCGCGCGAGCATCCTCATGCTGTTAAACCGCTACCTCATCCGGGAGATCTTATTGTGGTTCGGGGCCGTGCAACTCCTGCTATTACTCACCTACGCCAGCAGCCGCTTCGTGCAGTACCTGGCGACGGCTGCTGCCGGAAAGATCGACAGCGGACTGATCTTCGAGCTGCTGGCCTTAAAGATGGTGACCTCCTTGGTGCTGATGCTGCCCCTATGCCACTACATTAGCGTCTATGTCGCCTTGAACCGGCTGTCGCGCGACAACGAGCTTATCGCCATCGCAAGCTTGGGCCTGGGCTCGCGGTTTCTTTTCGATACGGCGGCCAGGCTTGCCTTCGCCGTCGCGCTCGTCGTCGCGATCCTTGCGCTTGCGGTCGCGCCGTGGGCAGAAGCGCGCTTGGGCGAGGTCGAAAACCGGGCCAAATCGGAATCCGACCTGACCGGGATCACGCCGGGGCAATTCAAGGATTTCAATGAGGGTAACCGGATCCTTTATGTGGAGCGACTGTCTTCCGACAAGCGCGGCATGTCCAATGTGTTCCTGCAAGGGCGGCAAGACGGCCACCTCGGGGTGCTGTCCGCTGACCGGGCGGAAATCGAGCTCGACCAGAAAACCGGATCTCGCTATGTGAACTTTTACGCCGGGCGCCGCTATATGGGCTCCCCGGGACGGCTCGATTATTCGATTGTCGAGTACGAGAAATACGGCGTGCGCATCGACCGCAGTGAGGCGGCGGACCGGAGCGCGCGCGTGAGCGCGGCGAGCACCGTAAGCTTGTGGTCGGCCGACACGCCGGAGGCGGCTGCTGAGTTACAGTGGCGGATCGCAATGCCGATCGGCACCGTGCTGTTGACGCTCCTCGCGGTGGCCCTGGTGCGAGCGGCATCCGACCAGAACCGGATACTCGGGCTCTTGAGCGCGGTCTTGATTTATTTCACTTACAGCAACCTCTTGGGGATTGCGAAGACCTTGGCCATGCAGGGCGCCGTGCCTGTGTATCCGGGTTTATGGTGGGTGCATGCGCTCTTAGGCCTTGTGATCCTCGCATTGCTAGGTGAGCCGCTCCTGCGCAAGCGGTGGGCGCGGCGGCAACGAGCACCAACGCTACGCGGCTGAGCTGAGGGCTTGTGAAGAAATCTGCTGCGCAGCCCGCCCGCATCGTTGCGCGGTGCTCGGAACGCGAGATCCCGAGCGTAGTAGGTTTTTTCACAAACTCTTAGCCCGCGCCGGCGAGGGTCCCTATGGATTCCCCCATCGTCACGGGCGTACCGGGTTGCAGTGTTTTCGACCAGCGGATCGCGCCCGGCCCAAGCAGCAAGATCACCGTAGACCCCATGTTAAAGCGGCCCATCTCCTCGCCCTTATTCAGGATCACCGGGCAGGATTCGGGTTGTTCGCAGACGCAGACGCCAAGCGCGGCCGTATGCGTCGCGCCGCCGTGGCGCCACACAAGGTCCATCGCGCCCACGAACATGGCGCCTATCATGATCAGCGCGAGCGGGCCCGCATGGGTTTCGAACAGGCAAACGATCCGCTCGTTACGGTTAAAGAGTTCGTTCATCCCCCGGACCGTGCTGGGTTTCACCGGAAACAAGCGCCCCGGCACATGAATCGATCGGACTAGGCGCCCGGTGACTGGCATGTGCACTCGATGGTAGTCTTTCGGGGCTAAATACAAGGTGATGAAATGACCTCCCAAGAACGCTCCCGCCTCGCGGCTTGCCAGCAGTCCGGACACACTGTAGTGCTGTCCTTTGGCTTGAAGCAACGACCCGTCTCGGAGGTCGCCGAGTTGGGATACGCTACCGTCGACGGGGCACGCCAATGAGCAAGGATCGGGCGCGATCGGGCGCGCATCGCCTCGGAGCGCGCGGGTAAAGAAGCTATTGAATTCCGGGTAGACGCCCGGATCCGATTCGGCCACGCTGTCCATATCGACCCCGTAACGGCGGATAAACCACCGGATTTGCCAATCTTTCCACGGTCGAAAACGCAGGCGCGTCGCAACGAGCATCAACCGCGACAAGGCGTGGTGAGGCAGCAGGTACAGCGGCAAGCAGTTAAGCCAGTTACGGGCCCACGGCGCGGTTTCGATCGCCGTGACCGTCGCGCGTTCAACTTGCATGAGCGTGGTCCGTCTTTTAGTTACGATTTTTCTGGCATTATAACCGTGCATCGCGCGAGCGTTTAATCGGTAAACATTGCGCCGCCGATGGTGCAGTGCAATCATAGCGTCGCCACGAATCGGAGAGTGTTTTTAAGCAAGCCGAGGTTGAGTGAACCATGACTGATAGTAACCCTGTCTGGAATGACGATTGGATAGCATCGCAAAAAAACTTTTGGGACGCCTGGTCACATATTCTAAGCCAATCCATGGAGCCATCGCCTAGCTCCCAAGCGTTCGCGGTTCCGTGGACGACGGCTTTGGATCTGTGGGCAAAAACCGCGGCGCCTGCTGCCCCAGCGGCTGGAGAGGATTTTTTTCGAAGCATCGTGCGGCAAGGAAAGACCTTTCTGCGCCTAGGAGAGGAGTTCAGCAAGCTGACACGCAACCTGGCCGAGGGGGCGCAAGCCGGATCGAACTGGAAGGATGTGTTCGCGGCGAAGCTCAATGAACTGAAAGCGGGTTTCACTTACGGCAGCGCTTCCGAGGTGACTAGCACGCTGCGCGGCCTGTTACCATTTTTTGAACTGCCGATGGATACCTGGTCGCGCATGTTCTCTAGCAGCTCGTTGCTGCCCGGTGATTTCTTGCGGTCGGTGAAATCGGAGGGTTTGCGCGACGTCGCGGGCCAGGTCCACGAACGCATGGATCGGTTCTTGTCGGTCCCCGCGGTCGGCTATATGCGCGAATGGCAAGAGCAGACGCAGGGAGGCATGCGTCTCGCCATGGATTACCAAGAGGCGCTGCAGGAATACCTGCATGCGCACGGACGGCTCGGGGTCGATGCCCTCGAACGGCTGGCCGCCAAGATCATCGAACGCGCGGAGAAAGGCCAGGAAATCAATACCCTGCGAGAGGTCTATGATCTATGGGTCGATTGTGGCGAAGAGGCGTACAGCGCTTTTGTGTTCACGGAAGAATACGCGGACATTTACGCACGGCTGGTCAACGCGCTAATGGCGTTGAAGCATCACAACCAAACCGCCGTTGATGAAGTCGCGGGATCATTGAATTTGCCGACCCATCAAGGGATCACGACGATGCAGCGGCGGCAGCAGGAGCTCCGGCGCGAGATCGCGGAGTTCCGATCGCGCGGTTAAGAGCGCAGACAGAGGCGCTGAACGGCCGCACGCAAAAGGAGTTGCGCACCCAGGGAGAGAGCATTGAGGGCATGCGAGAGAAGGTCACGGTGCTGGAGCGCGACGTCGCCCGGTTGCTCAAGGAGCTGGCGGCGCTCCGCAACGGTGCGGGGCGCGAAGGCCGCGGCGGGCGAACCCCGGCGAAGAAGACGGCGTCGGCCGTGAGCGTGGTTGCCGCGGCCGGGCATAGGCCCAACCGGGCGGCGCGCGCCAGCACTGCACAAAAGCGCGGCAAGGGGGAATAGCTCATGTTTCCATTTCAAATACGTCCGGATCAAGCCTTATCCGAAATCCAAGAGTTCGGGACTAAGCTCAGCCGGGGTTTACAGACGCTGAACGAAATCGGCGATATCGACGTCGGGTGTACGGAAAAAGAGTCCGTGTACACCGAAGACAAGCTCACGCTCTACCGGTTTAAGCCGCTGGTGGAGAAGCTGAACCCGGTGCCGGTGCTGATCGTATACGCACTTGTCAACCGCCCTTACGTGGCGGATTTACAGAAGAACCGCTCGCTCGTGCGCGGACTCTTGGCGGGCGGCCTCGATGTGTATTTGATCGACTGGGGTTATCCCGACAGCGCCGATCGGTTTTTATCATTAAACGATTACATCAACGGTTATATCGATCGCTGCGTGGAGGTGCTCAGGAAACGGTATAGCCTGGACAAGATTAATCTCTTAGGGATCTGCCAGGGGGGAACTTTCAGCCTTTGCTATAGCGCGATGCATGCCGATAAAGTGCGGAATCTCATTACCACCGTGACACCGGTCGATTTCCACACGCCCCAGGATTTGCTCAGCCATTGGGTCCGGAAGGTGGACATCGATCTGCTGGCGGAGACCACGGGCAATATCCCGGGCAAGATGCTGAACTGGACCTTTCTATCGCTCAAACCGTTCCGGCTTTCGGGGCAAAAATACCTCGATATGGTCAACACCCTGGACGATCCGGTGCTGTGCAAGAATTTCATCCGCATGGAGAAGTGGATCTTCGATAGCCCCGATCAAGCGGGGGAAGCATTCCGGGAGTTTATCAAGCATTTTTATCAGAATAACGAGCTGATTAAAGGCGAGGTGATGATCGGTGAGAAAAACGTCGATCTCGAAAACATCACCATGCCGGTGCTCAACATCTTCGCCACCGACGACCACCTGGTCCCACCCGCTGCCTCGAAGGCGTTAAGGAAATACGTGGGAAGCGCGGATTATTCGGAGATCGAATTTCCCGGTGGACACATCGGGATCTATGTGAGCGGCAAAGCGCAGCAGATGATTCCCCCCTCGGTCACCTCCTGGCTCGCCGCCAGGTAATAGCACGCCAAGAACGCTATTCACGAAAAACCTGATCCACCTCGGGGTGGATCGGGTCTTTAGAGGAAGGATAATCGGGAAGGGCTAAGCGGTTGCTTTCTTTACCTTCCAGTTGCATAAATTCTGGGGGTAAGCGGCGGGAAATGGCGTCGGACATAGGGTTTAGTGAGTTTTTTGCTTTTCGCTGGATATCACCGTGG
>MUGK01000063.1 GCA_002007425.1 Chromatiales bacterium USCg_Taylor
GTGCTCCTTTCTTCTCGGGCCTGCCAGCCCGGTTTTCTTGGTTACAACAGAAAGGGTACATCGCCTTCACCTTTTTACACACCCTTTGATGGTACCTCAAGGAATCCGTCCTCAGACCCTAACGGGATGGCGACGATTGAACCTTCATCAAGCCGGGTCTGGGCCATGAGGGTTCGATGCACGCCGGGTTCGTCTTCGTCGTAAAGAACGAATCTCGCTGGGTCATTCCACGATGCATCGTCGGGAAAGCCAATAATCGCCTGGTTCGCTTGCCCCTTGTGGGCGAAGGCTTCTCCGTCACTTGCCACCAGGGCCTTTCCCAGACGCTCCTGAAGGGGAACCGGTACGTCCACCTGCTCCTCGTATACGGCTTGCACCAGGGCATCGATCTCGTCCGGAAGGGTTAGACTCTGTCTCGCGCGCAAGAGACTCCAGGTGCGCAGCAGAATATCCTCACGGTACACCGCCCCCCACCAGAGCGGCTTTCCGAATGCGGGCGGCTCGTCGCCAGTAAGTCCCGCGACAAGAACTGTCGTTCGGAAACAGGCCGAGATTTCCGAGCGTGCCGCCACAGGCGCCCCACCCGCTGGAGCACGAGGTCGATGGGCGCGAGATCGGTTGCAACTAGGTCGAAGTCGAGATCCAGACTTTGCTCCACCACTTGGGTGGCAATCAGAATTTTCCGGCCGGTCCGATTTCCACCCTCCCCGAAGATTTCCAAGACTTGATCCTCGCGCTTCTGTCTTCGGTCTGCCGGAAAACGGGCATGAAAGAGGAACACTTCCGTCCCGTCGGCGAGGCGCTTGCCGACATGCTGGCCTTCTCGCTCCAGTGGCTTACCCTCGGGGAACAGACAGTACAAGTCCTGGGCTCGCTGCACGGTATTGACCAGCGCCAGCCCCATCCCGCCACTGGCAAGATGGTCTTCGATAGTGGAGCGCATGCTAGGAAGCTCGGTCGGGATCGCTTGCAGCCCCAAAGTCCGACGACGCGCGGGATCGGCCTCGAAATGTTTTTGCTCCACCGCACCAGGGCGGAACACGGAGAGGCGGGGATACCCCACCTCTTGTTCCGGAAAGTCGGCATTTCCAACACCGGCCAACTTGCGACGGATAGAAGGCGGCAGGGTTGCCGAGAGAAGCACCACCGATGATCCTAGCGCCAGAAGCCAACGCAGCAGGTGAACCAGCAGCGTGCCTGTGTAGGCATCGTATGCGTGGATCTCGTCGAAGACGACCACACGGTTCGCAAGTCCCCACAGGCGCACAAAGTTGTGCCGCACGGGTAGAATGGGCAGTAGAGCCTGATCCACCGTTCCCACGCCGTATTCCGAGAGAAGCGCTCGTTTCTTGTTCGTAAACCATTCTCCGGCACGGACGTCGCCGCCGGTTGCGGGATCGTGAATTCCCGAGAGGCGCAGATTTTGGTACGTGTCGTTGAGAAGCTTTGCACCGTGCAGGAGTTGCAAGTCGAGCTTTCTATCAGTTCCTTGACTGTGTAAGAATTTGAGGGTCCGCTTGAACATGGCATTCCCGGTGGCCTTGGTCGGCAGGGCGACATACAAGCCGCGGTGCCCGAAACGTCGTTGCAGTTCGAGATGCGCGAAAAAAGCCGCCTCGGTCTTGCCCTCGCCCATGGGAGCTTCCATCAACAGAATGGCGGGCTCCCTAATGTCCGCCAGTGCCTCGGCGACGGCCTGCTGCAAGGGGCGGGGGGCTAATCCAAAAACCTGCTCAAACGACTTTGGCTCCGGGGAAAGCGGGGTTCGGGTTTCCCATCCGATTGCGTCAAGAGCCTGGCCTGCACTGGCTCTGCGCTTTCGGAACCACTTGTGGAGATCCTCGCAGTCGTCGGGACTTCCAAAGTGAAACCAATCTTCGTTCGATCCAATCCAGTCGGCAAAACTCGTGAGGCCCGACAACAGCATGAAATCGGGGCCATTAAGAGTCCGCTTGGCGGGAATCGTTGCGGGCTTGAAGATATCCAGCAATGCCTCAAACAGCCCGCGGCGCGCTTGCGCCCATGGATCGCGACCAATTGCGCGTCTATCGCCTGCCAGATTATCGAGTGTATTCGGTGAAGCCCTGTGCCCGTGGTGACACCCCACCGCATCGGACACCAAGCTCAGCCAGCTCCTCGGGCCACTCCATCTCCTGCAACACCTTCGTCAGAGCGATCTGGCTTACGAAGGTATGGTTTATATCCGTATTCGGGCTTCGGCCAGAATCCATGCCAGTCATGTTCTCCCATTTACACTGAAACCCGGGACAGGCCTTTCCCAAATCATGACAAGCCACCACGAGCAAGATCCACGCTCGGGCTTTCTCCCACTCCAGCCCCAAGATTTCTGCAATTCTTTTGCGAGTCGTTTCTGGCTCACGTGCCAGAATGGCGTCCGAACTGGCAGCCACATCGAGCATGTGGAGAATGAGGGGATGCCACCCCGTAGCGCCGCTCTTGGCGGTTTTCGCCCAGATATTTTTTAACGCTCTATCCATTATGTAGAATCTTACCGCCCCTCAGTCTCAAACCATGAGATTCTGCTTTCCCGTTTTGTAGTTCTCGAGAGCCGCCGTCAGCTCGGCCATCACCCCTTCGCGCAAGGGTACCGGACCCACGACTTCCACGTGAGCCCCGTGCCTCAAGATGTCCATCACCAATTCCCGGTGATCGCGATAGGGGATGCGAAGCTCGTAGCGGCCATCGACCAGGAACTGGCCGACCTGTTGCGGATGCCAGCGCTCATCGGCGACCCAGCGGGCGCGCTCGGCGCTGAAGCGCAGGATCGCGGTCTTGTCGGCCTTGCCGGCGAAGATGCCGTAGGCGGAGACGAAGTGCTCGTCGAGTTTGCTCTCGGCGATGGCTTCGGCGGGCTCGTCGATCTCGATCGCGTGGCTGATGCGCTCGATCGAAAAGCTTCGGAGCGCGCGGCGCAGGTGATCCCAGGCATCGAGGTACCAGGCATCCCGATAGTGGGTGAGGCGCTGGGGTGAGAGCGTCCGCTCGGTGACTTGATCCTTGCTGCGCGAGTGATAGGTGATGCGCAGACGGCGGCGCTGCAACGTGCCGCTGGCGGCGGTCTGAAAATGGGCACCGGCCGGTCGCGGCGCGAAGCCGAGCACGCGGATGCGCCGTGCGGTTTCACCGAGCCCCAAGCGCTTGTGCCTGACGATCTCGTCGAGTCGCCGGGACAGCGGGACGAAATGCTCGCTCAGCAACCCCGGTTCTAAGTTATCCATCAGTCGCTGGAAGACGAGCAGGGCTTGCAGCTCACGATCGTTGAACCATAGGCCAGGCAGTTCGTAGGCGCGAGCATCTTGTTCGCGTGCGTATCGGTAGCCGTTGCCGTCGCTGACGATGGGCGCGCCGAGGAAGTCGCGCAGCCGAGCAATCAGGCGGAAGACGGTCGCGCGGGAGCACTCCAAGCGTCCGGCCAGCTCCGACCATCCGACAGCCGAGCGGCGGGCGGAGAGGATCTGATGAAGCTGGTACATGCGGTCGAACTTGTCCATGCAGTCGCAAATCCATCTACATGTTATCTTTGCGCTCGCCATTAGCCGGCTTGCGTGGGCAACCGGCAGCCATTTTACGTGGACGCGTAGTGTCGTGCTACGCAGGAGGTTGTATACGAAAAAAAGACCTGTACGTCCTATCCGGCGGCGATTGTATCCAAATCGGAGGCTGCAACATGGTTGGCGAAGTTCGGAAAACCCGAGTGAAGGAAGTTCCGCTGTCGGAAGTGAGAGATGATCTATCTCGGTACATCCGTGAGGCGGAGAGACAAGAGATTGTGACTACTCGCCGCGGCAAACCGGCGGGGTATTGATCGGATTTCACTCAGACGATTGACTGGTTCGACTACCGGCTCGAAAACGATCCTCGGTTTCTCAAGCGTATGGAAAAAGCGCGCGCGAGTCTGCGTACCGGGCGGGGCGTGCGACTCGAAAAAGGATAGATCGTATCTGATTCTATTTTTTTCGACCCGGAGCCGGCGGTTACGTCCTCGTCGATTATTCTTCGAGCAAAGCGACGGCATGGGCGGCGATGCCTTCCTCGCGCCCGGCGAAGCCCATGCCTTCCGTCGTCGTTCCCTTGACGTTGACCCGTTCGATCGCGACCTTGAGATCGGCGGAAAGGTTTTCCCGCATGGCCGAAAAGTAAGGTGCGAGCTTCGGGCGTTGCGCCACGACCGTGGCATCGACGTTGGCGATTTGGAATCCTTTCCGCGCGAGCATCGCCGCCACCTCGCGCAGCAGCACCCGGCTGTCCACCCCTTGCCATTCTGTCTGGGTGTCCGGGAAAAACTTACCGGTATCGCCGAGGGCCGCCGCTCCCAATAGTGCGTCGCAAATAGCGTGAATCAGCGCGTCTCCGTCGGAGTGGGCGAGCAGGCCGCGGTCGTGCGGAATGCTCACCCCGCCCAGGATAAGCACGCGCCCGCTGACGAGACGATGCGCGTCGTAGCCGTGACCTATTCGCATAGCGCTTCTTGCCGAAAGCCGCGCAGGAAAGTCTCGGCCAGCGCGAGGTCTTCGGAGCGGGTGATCTTGATGTTATCGGGATGGCCTTCCACCAGACAGGGCGTATGACCCATGAGCTCCATGGCCTCGGCCTCGTCGGTGACGATCCGTCCCTCACGCAGGGCTTCGGTAAGCGCCTGGTGGAGCGCGCCGAGCCGAAACATCTGCGGGGTCAAAGCATGCCAAAGGCGCGCGCGTGATACGGTCTCAATGACCTCCTGAGCGTCATCCGCGCGCTTCATGGTGTCGCGTACCGGCAAGGCCAAAAGCCCGCCCGTCTCATGCCGCGAGCAGCGCTCGATGAGACGGCCGATGTCTTCGACCCGAACACAGGGACGCGCGGCGTCGTGTACCAAAACCCAGTCTCCGGGGCTGCCCCGCCGTAACAGGCTTTCGAGGGCCGCTAGTACCGAATGACAGCGTTCGGCGCCGCCCGCGACGGTGGAGACTTTGCCTCGATTGCTGATAGATATCGAATCCCAATAACGGTCGTCGGCCGCGATAGCAACCACGATCCCATCGATGGCCGGTAGCTCAAGAAATCGCGCCAGCGTATGCGCAATGATCGGTTTGCCGAGAAGAGAAAGATACTGCTTCGGCAGATCGAAGCCGATCCGGGCGCCTTTCCCCGCCGCGGGGATCGCCACCCAATACCGCTCAGCGGATCGGGTCGATCGATTTACGCGGTCCGGTATCAATGATCTGATAGAACACCTCGTCGGTCTTGATCATTCCCATCTCGCTGCGGGCCCGCTCTTCGATGGCTTCCAACCCGTCTTTGAGGTCGGCGACCTCGGCCTCTAAGCTGCTGTTGCGCTCTTTGAGCCGCCGGTTTTCAAGGATCTGGTTGTGTCTCTGCTCCCGCAGCGCCGACCACTCCACGAGCCCTCCCTGCCCGTTCCAAAGCTTGAACTGCAATCCGCCGAGCAGCAGCAGGAGAATAAGCACGAGCGGAGTCATCGGGTTGAGATCACGCAATGTTTCACGCACCCTGTAAGGATGATTCATTCTAAATACCCCGCCCGCGAAGTAAAATTGATCTTACCAGGTTATGAGCTCCCGGGTAGGTTGTAGAACGCCGCCCGCCCAGGATAAGACGCTTGGGCACCCAACTCCTCCTCGATCACGATGAGCCGGTTGTACTTCGCGACCCGATCGGAGCGCGATAACGATCCGGTTTTGATCTGACCACAGGAGGTGGCCACGGTCAGATCGGCGATCGTCGTATCTTCGGTCTCACCCGAGCGGTGCGATACGACGGCCGTGTAACCCGCTTTCTTCGCCATGGCGATAGCCGCGAGCGTCTCGCTCAAGGTCCCGATTTGGTTGACTTTGATCAAGATCGAGTTGGCGATGCCTTGCGCGATCCCCTGCGACAGGATGGCGGTATTGGTGACGAAGAGATCGTCGCCCACAAGCTGCACCTGGTTCCCCAAGCGCCTGGTCAACGCGCTCCAACCCTCCCAGTCGTTCTCACCCATGCCGTCCTCGATGGTGATAATGGGATATTTATCCACCCAACGGGCGAGAGAATCGACGAGCTCCATTGCCGTGAGCGTGCGGTTTTCGGAGGCCAGCGCGTACTGTCCATTCTTGCAAAACTCGGAGCTCGCGACATCCAGGCCGAGCACTATGTCGTCGCCGGCGCGATAGCCGGCACGTTCGATGGCCTTGAGGATGGCTTCCACCGCGGACTCGTTCGAAGGGAGGTCGGGGGCGAACCCGCCTTCATCCCCGACGGCGGTGTTCAGACCCCCAGCATGCAGGACCTCTTTCAGGGCATGGAAAATCTCGGCCCCGTAGCGGACGGCTTCTCTTAAGCTCGGCGCCCCGACCGGCAGGATCATGAACTCCTGGAAATCCACGTTGTTGTCGGCATGCGCGCCGCCGTTGATGATGTTCATCATCGGCACCGGCATCGTGAGCGGCCCCTGGCCGCCGAGGTAGCGATAGAGCGGCACGCCGGCATCAAGGGCGGCCGCGCGCGCCGCGGCCATCGAGATGCCAAGAATGGCGTTAGCGCCCAGACGCGCCTTGGTGGGCGTGGCGTCGAGATCACACATGATCTTGTCGATCTCGGTTTGCGCGGAAACTTCGCGGCCGAGGAGCGCTTGGCGCAACTCCCCGTTGACATGGGCAACGGCGCGCGTCACGCCTTTACCCCGATAGCGCTTAGGATCGCCGTCGCGCAGCTCGATCGCCTCCCGCTCTCCGGTCGAGGCGCCCGAAGGCACTGCGGCGGTGCCGCTATGCCCTGATGCCGTGATCACGTCGACCTGTACTGTGGGATTTCCTCGTGAATCCAGAATCTCGCGGCCGCGGATCTCTGTTATCGCTGACATTCAGGCTTCTCTATTCTTAAAACAGCATTTTGCTACTTCGTCCAACGCTTTCAGTCCCTCAAGCAGAGCGGGTAGCTCTGCAAGCGGCCAGCTATTGGGTCCGTCGCTCAAGGCCTCGTCGGGTCGCGGATGCGTTTCCATGAACAGGCCCGCGACACCCACCGCTATCGCGGCTCGCGCCAACAGCGGTACGAATTCGCGTTGGCCTCCGGAGCGCGTGCCGAGGCCGCCCGGCATCTGCACCGAATGGGTGGCGTCGAAGACCACGGGGCATCCCGTATGGCCCAAGACCGCCAGTGCTCGCATGTCGGAGACCAGGTAGTTGTAACCAAACGCGGTCCCGCGCTCGCACACCATGATGTGCTCGTTACCCGTGGCTTTGGCCTTGTCGACTACGGGCTGCATGTCCCAAGGCGCCAGGAACTGCGCCTTCTTGATGTTGACAGGCCGGCCTTGGCGGGCCACGTTTTGAATGAAGTTGGTTTGCCGGCATAGAAAGGCCGGCGTCTGCAACACGTCCGCCACCTCCGCGACCTCGGCGAGCGGTGAGTCTTCGTGGACATCGGTTAAAACCGGTACGCCGATCTCGCGTTTTACCTTCGCAAGAATGGCGAGGCCGCGTTCGACCCCGAGACCGCGAAAGCTTTGGTGCGAAGTCCGGTTGGCCTTGTCGAAAGACGATTTATAGATGAACGGGATCCCGAGCCGTGCGGTCATCTCCTTTAGGGTGGCGGCGGTCTGCAACGCCAGCGCCTCGCTTTCGATGACGCAGGGACCGGCGATTAGGAAAAACGGCCGATCGGGTCCCGCCTCGAAATTACATAACTGCATCACGGATCTTGCGGTGCTGGCTGATGCGATAGGCGAGGGCGGCCTGAATATAGCTCGTGAAGAGCGGATGTCCATCGCGCGGTGTCGAGGTAAATTCGGGATGGAACTGGCAGCCGATGAACCATGGGTGCTCGCGCAGCTCGATGATCTCCACTAGCTGGCCATCCATCGAGCGGCCGGCAATGTGCAATCCAGCATGGACCAAGATCTCCTTGTATTGATTGTTGAATTCGTAACGGTGGCGATGCCGTTCCAGGATCACGCCCTTGCCATAGATCAAATGTACGTTGCTGTCCGGGGTTAAGCGGCACTCTTGACCGCCCAAGCGCATGCTGCCGCCGAGATCGGAGGATTCATCGCGGTGTTCGACGGAGCCATCGGCCGCGGTCCATTCCGTAATGAGCGCGATGACCGGATGCGGTGTCTCGCGGTGAAATTCGGTGCTATGGGCGCCCGTGAGCCCGGCGACATGGCGCGCGAACTCGATCACGGCGACTTGCATCCCTAGGCAAATGCCGAGGTAGGGTACGCGACGCTCGCGGGCGAAGCGCACCGCTTCGATCTTCCCTTCGATCCCGCGCCGGCCGAATCCTCCGGGGACGAGCACAGCATCCATGCCCTCCAAACACGCGCTGCCCTGCCGTTCGATCTGCTCGGAGTCGAAATAGTGGATGGCGACGCGCGCGCGGCTGTGGAGCCCGCCGTGTACCAAGGCCTCGGAGAGGGATTTATAGGATTCGGTCAGCTCGACGTACTTCCCGACCATTGCCAGGTTGACCTCGGCGAGCGGATGTTCCATCGCATCGACAACGCCCTCCCACTCGCGCAGATCGGCGTCCGGGACCTCGAGCGCCAGCCGATCGACGACGATGGCATCGAGGCCCTGCTCATGAAAGATGAGCGGGATCCTGTAAATGTTATCCACGTCAATCGCCGAGATGACGGCGCGTTCCTCGACATTGGTAAAGAGCGCGATCTTCTTGCGCTCGCCGGGCGGGAGCGGCCGGTCCACGCGGCAGAGCAGAATATCGGGCTGGATACCGATAGAGCGTAATTCCTTGACGGAATGCTGTGTCGGCTTGGTCTTGATCTCGCCCGCCGAGGCGATGTAGGGAACCAGCGTCAGATGAATGTATAAGGTTTGCTTCGGCCCGAGCTCGATGCGAAATTGGCGGATGGCCTCGAGGAAGGGGAGGGACTCGATGTCGCCGACCGTGCCTCCGATTTCCACCATGGCGACCTCCGCGCCCCCGGCGGCGCTGCGGATACAGTCCTTGATCTCGTCGGTAATATGCGGGATGACCTGAACGGTGCCCCCGAGATAATCGCCGTGGCGTTCCTTGCGAATGACGTTCCAGTAGATGCGGCCGGTGGTGTAGTTGTTGCGCTTGCCCATGCGGGTGCGCACGAAGCGCTCGTAATGCCCGAGATCGAGGTCGGTTTCCGTGCCATCTTCGGTCACGTACACCTCGCCATGCTGAAACGGGCTCATGGTGCCGGGATCGACGTTGATGTAGGGATCGAGTTTGATGAGCGTGACCTTGAGCCCGCGGGCTTCGAGCAGCGCCCCTAGCGAGGCTGATGCGATCCCCTTCCCGAGCGACGACACCACACCGCCGGTGACGAAGATAAAACGGGTCATGGGACAGGCTGGCGGAGACGGCCGAAGGAGCTAGGTAAAGCGTACATGAAGCACGATGCTACCAGAACCGGCGTGATTTGGTAACTTGGGATTTTATTCCATGTTCCCTGTTGAGAACGTCTCGGTCGTCCTTGCGCGCGGAGTATTGGGTACCGGCGCCTGTGCCTAAAATACTAGGTTAGAATGAACGCGCGTTTTTATCGAGAAGCAGAGCTGGGATGGTTATTCACACAATGACCCGTGGCGCCCTTTGTGCCGTTGGCGCCTCGCTGATGATGGCGCTCATGAGCACGGCGATCCGCATCGCCTCCGGCGAGCTTCCGAACGAGATGGTGGTGTTCTTGCGCAATGGCTTCGGCTTGGTGGCGCTGCTGCCCTGGATCCGCGCCTACGGCGGCGTATCGAGTCTCGCAACGGCGCAATTCCCGCAGCACTTGCTGCGGTCGCTCGCCGGGCTCGCCGCGATGTATTGCTTCTTCTATGCGCTCGCGCACTTGAATCTCGGCGAGGCCGTGCTGCTCAACTTCAGCGCGCCGCTCTACATCGCGCCCATCGCGATGCTGTGGCTGGGGGAGACGCTGTCGTGGCGGGTGGGTTGGGCGGCGGTGGTCGGGTTTCTGGGGGTGGCCCTGATCCTGAACCCCGGACACGGGCTTTTCACTCCCGCCGCGATGATCGGAGCCCTCTCGGGCTTGCTGGCCGCGGTCGCGATGGTGTCGGTGCGCGGCATGTCCGCGACCGAGCCCACGGTGCGCACCGTGTTTTACTTTAGCGCCATCAGCACAGTCGTTTCCGCCGTGCCCTTGCTCTGGGCCTGGCGGACACCGACCGTGCCAGCGCTTGCGCTCATGGCACTCGCGGGTTTTTTTGCGACCCAGGGGCAGTTACTGCTCACCCGTGGCTATGCGCTCGCCCCGGCCGCGCGCGTGGGGCCGTATACCTATACGACCGTGATCTTCGCGAGCGCCATCGGCTGGATCCTTTGGAGTGAGGTCCCGGATGCCCTGACGATCGCGGGCGCGGTCTTGATCGGCGTGTCGGGGGTCTTAGCCATGGCGCGCTCGGAAACCGCGGTGTCCGGCACCGAAGAGATGGCAGCCGGGGTCGTGGGTGCTTCGGAACACGAACGGCCGATTTAAATCGTATCGTCACCCGTTCGTCACTGTGCTACCGGGCCGGGACCGCACCCGCCCCATTTGTCCTGCGCCTCGGGCTCGGAATATACTTTCCTACCGCTCTGGAGCCGCGATACATGAATACACGGACACGAAACGCGGCGAGCCGCTCTTGTAAGCCGTAAGGGATTCCATGGACATGAAGGGCCTCGTCCCGGACTTTGCGGAACACTGGGCCTTCTTCCTGGACGTGGATGGCACGTTACTCGACTTTGCGGGCCACCCCCAAGCGGTCGAGCTTAAGCCAGAGTTGGTTGCCACGCTCTCGTCGCTGCAGGGGTTAGTGCCGGTGGCGCTCATCAGCGGACGTCCTATTGTGGACCTCGACCGTCTCTTCGCGCCTCTCCGGTTGCCTGTGGCCGGACAACATGGCGCGGAACGCCGTACTGCACGCGGTCGGCTGATCCGCATGGAACGGCCACGCCAAATGTCCGGGGCGCGGGACGCGCTAGCCCGCTTCGCGGATGCCCGCCTCGGATTGCTGTTGGAAGACAAGGGCTTGAGTCTGGCGCTCCATTATCGTCTGGCACCGCGCCTCAAGTCGGAAGTCGAAGCAATGATGAAGGTCTGGACGCAAAAGCTTGGCGAGCGGTTTGTCCTGCTTGCGGGCAACATGGTTTACGAGATCCGCCCGGGCGGAATAGACAAGGGCACGGCCATCGCTACGTTCATGGAGGAGAGGCCATTCGCCGGGCGTGTGTCGGTCTTCATTGGCGATGACACGACTGATGAGGATGGTTTTGTCACCGTCAACCGTCTTGGGGGACATTCCGTCAAGGTCGGCGATGGCGAGACGACTGCCCGCTGGCGCTTAGGCAATGTGGCATGCGTGCTCTATTGGCTTGACGCCTATCGAAGTTGGCGTGCTCAATTCATGCCTGGGTAACAGCTCGTGGATCGGCTCGCGCTAGGGATTATTGGGAACTGCCCGGTGCCGCGCGCGAGCTTTCGGAAGCCCTTATAATCAACCCCTACGACATCGAGCAGTTCGCCGATGCGATTCGGAACGCCGTCGAAATGGAGCCGGCAGAACGGCAGGCACGGATGGAACGAATGCGGCGGACCGTCGAGGAAAACAATATCTACTGCTGGGCGGCAAGATTCTTGGCGGAACTCCGCCGCTGGGCGAGCTCCGGTCACTGCTGAAACCACCCTTCAAACTGGCTGAGACCGCCACACATTCTCGAAGACCGTCTCGATCGGGAGGCTCAATCCGACCGAGCGGAATTCGATACGATCGTCCGCGGCGTAGCTTTCGAGATCCCAACCCTCGGCAATGCGGCGGTTGACTTGCACCTCGGGTTTGTCCTGTCGCACCAGCGCGTACTCTTCAAGGCTTTCGAGAGATTGGTAAGCCACGTGCTTTTCGAGCCTATCGCGGGCCTCCGTACTGGGAGAGAGGACCTCGATGATCAAGCGAGGGTGAATTTTGAAGTATAGGTGATCGTCGGCCGGGTCGCAGGTAACGAACAAATCGGGATAATAGAAGTTGTCGGCCACCCTCACTTTCAGTTCGGAAGCGAACACCCGGCACGGGCCGCCGCGCAAGTGCTGGTGGAGAGCGACGAGCAAATTACTGACGATAAGGCTATGCGGCTCGCTGACACCCACCAATGCATATGGTTGACCGGCGACATATTCATGCTTGATATCGCTCCATTTCTCCGACGAGCCATGGAAGGCGGAACGCCGAGGCGAGGAGCCCGCGATAGCCGTCCTCTAGATGGACGGCGTAGAGTCATTGAGCGAAGGCACGCGCGAG
>MUGK01000064.1 GCA_002007425.1 Chromatiales bacterium USCg_Taylor
CACAACGCCCCCAGGCATCCCCTGAGGTCCAGGAGTCCTTCTCTCTAAGGGGGACTCTATTACCCTTTTCAGGCTCATTTTAAGATTAGAAAATACTACAGCTAGCCCGACTTAGCGGGTCGGCCGCGTCGAGGAGAAGTGGGCTCGCATGGCCATGTGGCCATGATCGGCGATGGCGTCAACGATGCGCCCGCTATGGCCCGGGACCGGACACAAAGGGACCAAGGAAGAAACACCGGGGGGTGCGACAATTTGTCGCATACCAGGCCCTTTCATCCTGAATTACACTAGGCGAGCCGAATGCCAGCAACCTAGTGGTGCTCCATGAGCCCGGTGCGAGCGCCTGCCTTCAGGTCGTCAGAAGGGCGCTGAGTTTTTTGCTCGATCGCTTTGCACCCCGGAAAGCTGCGTGGCCTAGTATCAATTGAAACGGAAAGATGAGGTTCAAATCGACATGATAACAATCCGGCATGGCACAACCCGTGTCGTCCGCACGGCCATCGTCGTGGCGGCGCTGTGCGCGGCAAGTCGAGGTGTGCACGCGGGACACACCGCGTCCATGGGTATCGGCGTTGGGACGGCCTCGCCAGTCAATACCGAATCAGCGGTTACCTTACCGCAAGGTCGTTGGGCGGTGGGGGTGCGCACGGAGTACACCAACTTTGAAGACTTCTCGGATGAAGCGCTCGCGGCGCTGCGAGAAAGGAATCCAGAGGGCGGACTTGATGCCGTGGATTCATTGCTTAATGCATCTATCGGCGGATTTTACGGAATAACCGATGCTTTCACGCTCGGCCTGCGCCTACCCTATGTGCGCCGTGACAACCTCCGCGAACCGGAAGAGGAAGAAGGGGAAGGTGCGGGTCCGGAGGTGGCACGACTCGGGAATATCGATGGCATTGGCGACCTGGTGCTCTTTGGCCAATATCGGTTCTTCCACGTGCCGGATAAACAGCACGCCGCTATCCAACTCGGGGTCAAGATGCCGACGGGTGACACCGATGAGCGGTCCGGGGACGAGCGGATCGAAGCCGAGCAGCAGCCCGGTACAGGCTCCTGGGACGGTGTGTTCGGCCTTGCTTACACGTACTGGTTTTCTCCGTTTGCGTTCGATGCGAGCGTACTGTACACGCTGGCGACCGAAGGCTCTCAGGATACGGAGCTCGGGGACGCGTTTAATTACAACTTCGCTTTGTCCTATCGCCTAGGCGGCGGTCAGCAGGGGGTGTTTTATGCTCCACGCCAGGGCCTCGCCTGGGATCTGATCGTCGAGTTAAATGGCGAATGGCGCGACAAGTTGGAAGTCGATGACCTCGAAGATCCCGATTTTGGCGGCCATGTGCTTTATTTTTCACCCGGAGCGCGCCTCACGATCGGCTCGAACTGGACCTTCGCCGTCTCGGGCGGGGTGCCGGTGGTCACGGATCTGAACGGCACCAATCTCGCGGATCCTGACTTCCGGATCATCGGTAGCGTTGGGCTAAGCTTCTGATAAGTGGCCTAACCCCTATGTTTGCCTTCAGGCTCGGCGTGGTCGTGTTACTTTCGCTCTTGTCAGGCTGCGAAACGGTCGCGACCCGCCCGGCAGGGCACCTCGGCGAGATTAGCGCCGACGCCGCGGTGGCCGCGGCGACCTTCGGCCCCGGCGATCGGCTATGGCGTCTCATCACCGCAGGTGGCCGGCTCTATGTGGACGCTTCGGATGATCATGGCGCAAGCTTCACACGACCGGTTCCTCTGAACGCCGATGCGGAACGAGTCCTGGCGCAAGCCGAGGATCGGCCGGTCATCGCAGTCGATGCGCAAGAGCGCGTTTATGTGCTCTACGCCGTCGGTACACCCGACGCGGCGACAAGTTATTTGTCCGTTTCTAATACCGCCGGTCGAAGCTTCCAAGCGCCCGTGCCGGTGAGCGACCCGGCCAAAGCGAGCGGGCATACGCAAGACGCGATGGTCGTGGCCCGCTCCGGCCGCATCTACGCCTTCTGGAACGACGATGTGGACATGGGCGCCGCACGGGCCGAGAAACAGGGCGCCGGGCTGTACTTCGCCACTGCGGTCGCACCGCTTGCCGCGGGCCTACCCAATCGCAAGCTCACGAACGGGATGTGCAACTGCTGCCGTATCGCTGTAGATGTGGGCGTTGACGATCTGCCGGTGGTATTCGGACGCTTTGTCTTTCGGGGGAGCATTCGCGACCACGGCATGTTGAAGGTCTCACCGGCGGGCTTGGTCGGCCCGCCATGGCGGGTGACGGAAGACGAATGGAGGATCGAAGCCTGCCCGATGCATGGACCGGCGCTCTCTATAGCACCGGATGGGCGCTACCATGCAGTGTGGTTTACGCAAGGCCGGCGGCGTCAGGGCTTGTTTTATGCGCATTCGGATGATCAAGGAAAGCACTTTTCGAATCCGATGGCGATTGGTGAGGCAAGAAAGTTAGCCCAGCATGCCGATGTCCTCGCGGCGGGAACAGGTGTCGTCCTCGTGTGGAAAGAGTTCGACGGCCGGCAAACGCACATCCTGTCGATGCGATCGGCGAATGGCGGAGACACCTGGTCTGCACCGAGTGCCATTGCGCGCACAAGCTCCGATTCCGACTACCCATTCCTTATCAAAGATAGCAGCGGGATCTTTCTCTCTTGGAACAACGCCGAGCACGGACACCAACTTATCACGATTCGGTGACCTATGCGTAACGTCAAGCCTCTTCTCGCATTCGGCCTCATTCTAGCGTGCTGCGCCAACCTCGCCGCAGCCGACCAACTCCATCCATTCAAGACCGGCAGCCTTTCCGAGATCGTGGCAACGCGAGAGGGCAAGCCATTCTTGCTAAATGTCTGGTCATTAGACTGTTCCGCTTGCCGAGCCGAAATGAACATGCTCGCCAAGCTGCGGAAGGAATATCCAAATTTTAACCTCGTCCTAGTCGCTACGGATGACGTCGCACGTTCCGCCGAAGTGCAGGCCTTTCTGTTGGAGCGGGGTCTTGCGCAGGTCGAGTCGTGGATCTTCGCCGAGCCGAACCCGCAGCGCCTGCGCTACGAGATCGACTCGGGCTGGTACGGTGAGCTCCCTCGCAGCTACTTCTACGACCCAAAGCACGAGCGCCTGGGGGTGAGCGGCACCCTCAAGGCGAAGCAGATCCGAGCCTGGATGCAGGCGACGGGGCACTGAGGCAGATTCAGGCGTCCGAGGTGTCCCGATCCGGGCCAGCGGTGCTATAGTGGCTGTGCCGGTACAGCGGGCAACGGACTATTCTTCGATGCACCGGCGTCGGGTTCTCCCAGTGGTTCTCCTCGGCTCTTCGTGGCTCGTCGCTGGCACCTTCGAGACACCCCGAGCCCCGGGGGTCCGGCGCTCGCCATCCTCTAACCGCCGATTCAGTCGATCTCGGTGTGTGCGCGCCCACCTCACAGCGGGTCGCCTTTCAACACCATGGGCAGGCCGGCTACGGTGAAAACCACTCGATCGCAGCAAGCTGCGAGCACCTGGTGTAGCCGCCCTGCCTCGTCGCAGAAACGCCGGCTTAGCGCGTCCATGGGGACGATACCAAGACCCGTCTCATTGCTTACTAGAATGAGGTGGTCCGCGAGGTCGGGGACTGCCGCGAGTAGTGCATCCCGCTCGGCTAGAAACCGTTCGTCATCCCCACACATGAGCTGGGTGAGCCAGAGCGTGAGGCAGTCCACGACGATGCAGTGACCCGCCGCGGCGTGCATGCGGAGCACGCCGGCGAGCGCATAGGGTTCCTCCACCACGGTCCACGCCTCAGGACGCCGCTTACGATGCGCCGCGATCCGCCGGCGCATCTCGTCGTCGCCCGGTAGCGCGGTGGCGATGTAGGTCACCGGTAGCCCGCTTTGCTGAGCGAGCCGCTCGGCCAGCCGGCTCTTGCCCGAGCGCACACCACCTAGGATCAGGGTCTTCATCCCGCGTGCGCTCGTCCGCTCGCCATATCGATACCCAAGAGGCGCTCGATGATTGCGAGATCGAGATGGGCCTCCACGGCGTCAGCGAGGCGGTCGATGTTCGCTTCGCGCAGCTGCTGGTAATCCGGGGTCCGCGCGTCGCGCAGGCTGGCCCAACGCAAGAGCGCGTTACAGGCCGCGGTGGACTCGAACAACCCATGCACGTAGGTCCCGAGGATCTGATCGTCTTCCGATAGCGCGCCGTCGGCGCGGCCATCGAGATACGCGGCCGGGCGTTTGAGTGCTTCGCCACGGGTCACGCCCGCGTGGATCTCGTAACCGGTCACGGCCGCCTCTTTCAGCACCAGCGTCCCTGTCACATTCCGGAGCTGCTTGTCGCGCTCCAGGGTGGTCGTGAGCGCCAGGAGCCCAAGCCCCGCGCTACTACCGGGCTCGCCTTCGAGCCCAAAGGGGTCGTCAATCGCTTGGCCCAGCATCTGGAAGCCGCCGCAGAGGCCGATGAGCTTGCCGCCGTAGCGCAAGTGGCGCAGGATGGCCTGCTCCCACCCCTGCATGCGCAGCCAGGCGAGGTCAGCGCGGACGCTTTTCGAGCCGGGCAGGATGATCAGGTCGCAAGCAGGGATCGGCTCGCCCGGTCCGATATAGCGGAAGGCCACCTGCGGATGCAGGCGCAGCGGATCGAAGTCGGTGTGGTTGCTGATGCGCGGTAGCGCCGGGACGATGGCCCGCAGTTCTCCTTCGGGCTCGGCGTCGTTCCGACCCAAGGCGTCCTCGGCCTCGAGATGCAGGCCGTGCAGGTAGGGCAGAACGCCGAGCACCGGTATGCCCGTATGACGCTCCACCCAGTCGAGCCCCGGTTTGAGCAGCGCGAGATCCCCGCGAAACCGGTTGATGACGAAGCCCGCAACCCGCGCCCGCTCCGTCTCGGAGAAAAGCGCCAGTGTGCCCACGAGATGGGCGAACACACCGCCGCGGTCGATGTCTGCCACGAGCAGCACGGGACAGTCTACGGATTCCGCGAAGCCCATGTTGGCGATGTCGTTATGCCGGAGGTTAATCTCGGCCGGGCTGCCCGCACCTTCCACCAGGATAACGCCGTACCGGGAACACAGGCGCTGATAGGACGCCAGCACCGCCTCGCGCGCGATCCGTTTGTACTCGTGGTAGGCGCTTGCGTCCATGTTGCCGACGGCGCGGCCCTGGATAATGACCTGCGCACCGATGTCGGTATTGGGTTTGAGCAGGACCGGGTTCATGTCGCTGTGTGGTGCGAGGCCGCAGGCCTGGGCCTGCACCGCCTGGGCGCGGCCGATCTCCCCGCCATCCACGGTGACGGCACTGTTCAACGCCATGTTCTGCGGTTTGAACGGCGCCACGCGCACGCCGCGGCGCATGAGCAACCGGCACAAGCCCGTGACCAGCGTGCTTTTGCCCGCGTCGGATGTGGTGCCCTGAACCATCAGGGTCGGCGTCTTCATGCCGGTGATGCCTCCTTGCAGGAACCGGTGATCGTCGCCTGCACACGCGCCCAGTCCTGCTCCGTTCCGGGCAGGCCGAAGCGCAGGCTTACCGGATCGTGGAACAAGCGCGTCAGGATCCCTTGGCGGGCGAGCGCCTCGTGGATCGCAGGAGCCTCCGGTGTCACGACCCACTGGAAGAGTGCACAGCCCCCGGCGGGCGCCAGGCCGTGCGCGCTCAGAAACTGCGCAAGCCGTGCCGATGCCTCGGGCAGCGCCGTGCGCGTGGCGCTTTGCCAGCGAGCATCTGCCAGGGCCTCTGCCGCGACGGCGCGTGAGGGACCTGGCAGGGGCCAGAGACCCAGTGCCTCCGCCAGCCGTTCTAGGAGTGCAGATTCGGCCAGCACGAAGCCTACGCGCGCACCGGCAAGCCCGAAGAACTTACCCAGCGAGCGCAGCACGATGAGGCCCGGCCGCGCACAATACGCGGCAAGGCTGTCGGCGGGGGTAGGGTCCATGAAGGCTTCGTCCACGACTAGCCAGCCCTTGCGGGCGGCGAGGCCAGCGTGCCAGTCGAGCAAGGTTTCCACGGCGAAACGATCGCCTGTGGGGTTGTTCGGGTGGATGACGACCAGCACGTCCACCTGCCTTGCGGCCTCGCCGAGGCTCGCTACCGGCACCGCGGCGACCTCGTGCCCGGCACGCTGCCAGGCGCGGGCGTGCTCGGCATAGCCGGGGGTGATGATGCCCACGCGGCAGGGCGTGCGCAGCGGTGGCAAGGCTTGGATCGCCGCCTGTGAGCCTGTCACCGGCAGGACGTGTGGGGCCTCGTAATAGGCACGGGCGGCATCGATGAGCCCGTCCTCGTCCTCTGGCAGGCGGGCCCAGGCGCTGACCGGGATTGCGGGCACCAGCCAGGGACGGGGATTGATGCCGGTGGAGAGGTCCAGCCATGCATCCAGCGGGATCCCATAGCGGCGCGCGGCCTCCCGCAACCGGCCGCCGTGCGGGAGCCTATCGCCCGCGCCAACGTGCTCATGGCCATGCATGACATCGACGCTCTCAGCCAAGCGCGTACACTCCGATGCCGATCGCGACCAGCCAGAGCCCGACACCGCGGCGCACTAGGCCAAGCGCGCGTTCGATGTCGTCTGCCTCGGGGGGTGCCCCTGCGCCGAGCAGGGGGCGCTCTTCACGCTGTCCGCAGTACACGGCCGGGCCGCCGAGCTGCACACAGAGACTGCCCGCGCCCGCGGCCATCACTGGACCCGCGTTCGGGCTCTTCCAGGTGACGCCCTGTGCCCGCCAGCAACGTAGCGCACGGGGAGCATCACCCATCAGGGCATAGGTTAATGCCGTCAAACGCGCCGGGAGGTAGTTCAGGAGGTCGTCGAGGCGTGCAGCGGCCCAGCCAAAATGGAGGTAACGCGCGTTGCGGTAACCCCACATGGCATCGAGCGTATTGGCGAGACGGTACGCCACCACGCCAGGGGCGCCGCCGATCACAAACCAGAAGAGCGCGGCAAACACTGCATCGTTGCCGTTCTCGAGCACCGATTCGACCGCGCCTTTAGCGATGTCCGTCGTGTTCAGCGTCGCCGTGTCGCGGCTGACGATGTGCCCGAGCCGCCCGCGCGCTGCGTCGAGGTTGCCAGCGCGCAAGGCTGCCGCTATGGGTCGGGCGTGCTCGTGCAGGCTGCGATGGCCAAGCGCGAGATAGAGCAGCAGGGCGGCTGCGGTATCCGAAACGCACTGCAGGCGGGTGATCGCCATCGCGAGCGCGACCGCCGGTATAAGCAGCAGGCCCACGGCGAGCGTACCCCGCAGGCGTCTACGCGCCGGAGACAGCGCGGGGCTGCCATAGAACCGGCGCTCTACCCAAGTCGCAAGATGGCCGAAGCCCGCCAGCGGATGGAGCCGCCACGGCTCGCCGAGCCACCAGTCCATAAACACCGCAGCGATCACGATGAGCGTGACTGTCAACGGGTAGTCTCTTCCGACCAGCGCCGGATGATGCGGCAGATCTGGGCGAGCCCGTCGGTGAGCGCTCCCGGCTGCAGGATATCGGCGGACTTGATCTCGTAGACGTGCGCCGTCCGGATCGCGTCCCAGTCTCCGCGCGCCTTCACCCGCTCGGGGCGGAAGCGCTTGCCGTACCAGGAGCCGATGATGACGTCGGGTGCGCGGCGGACGACCTCTTGGGGATCGCCAATGATCCGGTCCTTGGCGGACGCCGCGGTGGTCAGCTCGGGAAAGCAGTCGATGCTGACGATCCTCGCCTCCTCACGGAGGAGATAGAGCGTCTCGGTGGTCTCCTCGATGAGGCAGACGATGCGCCGCGGCTCTCGGATCGCGTTGCGGGTCACCGCCCGACCTCGGTGTTTCCCCACCGGTTGAGAAAGACCAGCTCTTCGAGCGGGCGGGCGCGAGTCCATCCCTCGCCCTCCAGCATCGGGGCAGGATAAAAGGCTTGCACGAGCCCGAGGCAGGGGATGGCTACGGGTTTGCTGCCCGCCGGCATGCTCAGCAAACGGGCCAGGGCTGACGGATCAAACAGCGAGACCCAACCATCCCCAAGCCCTCGGCGCGGGCGAGCCAGAGGTTCTGGATAGCGCAGGCGACCGAAGCGAGGTCCGTCTCGGGCAGCGTGCGGCGGCCAAAGACATGGGCTTCGCGCCCATCGGCGAGCGCCGCCACACCCCTCGGCCTCAAGGCCATGCGGGAACTGCAGACGCTTAATCCCTCTTCCGGAACGGCCAGCAATGGATTTATTTTCTCTCGTTTTCAAGGCTATACCCCAATTTGACAGAAGAGGGATAAATTGCTTAAGCCGCGGTGTGAGGTGACTCGCTCACCCGCTTCTGAAGGGGCCGGCGGTTGCTGACAGCCCCCCGGCTACCTGACCACCTATTGTCCTATTACGGCTGTTGTTGCACCAGAGCCCTTTCGACAAGACGACCCACCTACCCCATCCAGTCGCGCCTAAACCTACGACACGCAACCACGGTCCCAGTGGCGCTGACTGTGAGTCCTCCTAAGCACAGCGCGATCAACACAAAATCCCAAGCGGGACGATGCTCGATTAAGAGAGGAAAGTCCCACCTGTGGAGAGCGTTAAATAGCCAGCGGTAGGCGCGGTTGGCACTATCAAGCTTTTGAATGATAGTCCCGTTATGAGGATCGATGTAATACCAAGTGCGTGCTTCGTTGTCGAAAGCAACGCGCACGATCGGTAACCGTCTTCGCTGATGATGGCCGTAATAATAGAGATCGTACTCACTGAGCGAACGCGCCTCTTTAATTGCATGTTTCGGCATAAGCGCCGCTGCTTGTGCGACCAATGCTTGAACATTGAACTGGGTGAACGCCGCAAGCTCTGACTTATCTCCCGGGAGAATCGCACTTTCGTCATAGGTCGCGTAAAACACGTAGTAGGGCCGCCCGGCGAACTGAATTAACTCAATTTCCTTGGGTGCTAGATGGCGATACGCTATTTGAAGTGCTCTTCGCAATGGAATCTTGAATCGCGATAAATCAAACTCGCCACTGGCCATGATAGCTGTATCTTTAATGGCTGGGCTATCGTCAGGAAATAATCCACCCGGATTGACGGAAAGCCAGCCGCTGAACACCCACGTGATGACGATCGGACCAAACACGAGGCCCGACAGATGATGCCATTTCAGCACTCCCCGGTAAGGGGTGACACGGGCTTTGTTCGTACAGGCCGGACCGAATCGATGGCGGAGAATACCTGCGCTAACACCCGTGATAGCTAACAGTGTGCCGGCCCCACCCAGCCAGATGATTACCTGGCGCCAGATCTCTCGATACTGCCGTAGCTGGACCGGATAAACCCAATGCAGGTTTGCGCCGAGCCAATTCCAGGCACGCTCCGCCGTTGTGGTATCGCGCACGACCTCACCGGTCCTGTCTGAGATATATAGCGCAGTACCGTGAGTGTCATGGATGATCACCCGATGCAGAGGACGAAACGGCTCCAGGGCGCCAGATACGGTCCATTGGTCGAGATGCAAACGTCCCAGATAGCTCGCGGAAGTCCCTCGGGAAAACTCTCTTGCCGATGCGAGTGCTTCGTTTTTCGTGAGGCTCTCCAACCCTGTCCCGTCATCTGCGAACACGGTTGACCACCTACCTTCAGCGGTAAAAAAGTGATAGGCAGGGCGACCTAATACCATGGTTAGACGCGCGCGGGTGGGAGGCTCTGTTATTCCAGCGGATCTTGCCGCCCGAGCCGGCGTCATTAGCTCTCTATCGACTTTGATAGGTGTCAGGCCCGCGAAGCGCTCAACGGGTGTCAGCTCGGGAAAGCCTACGTACATCATGACTACACCGGACAGGAACCATAGGACGAACATAACCCCTATCGCGATACCCAGAACGGGATGGAGCAGAAACAAACGACGTTTAATTCCCACCGCTGCGCTTGGTATTACGTCGGCCTGCTATAGATTCACTTGTAGCGCAACTTCATACGAGCGAGGATCGGCGAGAATCACCTGCGTTCCATCGTTGTAGGGCGCGATCGCATATTGCTCGTCGGAAAGGTTTCTTCCGCGCACGCTCAAAGCGCCCCACTTGTATTTCCAGGTGGCAAATATGTCGACGGTCGTGTAAGCATCCAATTCGATGCTATTCGCGTTGTCGGCCACACGTTGACCGACATAGCGGGCGCCGACACCGAGATCGATGTGAGACGCGGGGGCGTAATACAACCATAAATTACCAAGCGTCTCTGGCACGTTGGGTGGGAGGTTGCCGGCCCGCGATACCGCGACTCCGCCGATGTCTTCGCTAAACTCGTCGAACTGGGCATTAAGCCTAGAGAAGTTTCCGCTCAAAGTGAGATTCGATAACGGATGGATGGCGGCAGTAAGCTCTATACCGTCCGAGGATTGTTCTCCAATTTGAATTGTGCGTGCGGGATCTCGCGGGTCGGTTGTGAGCAAGTCTTCTTTGACGATGTCAAAATACGCGAAGGTCCACTCGACGCGGTTCTGCCAGAAGCTATGCTTCAATCCAAGCTCATATTGGCGGCCGCTCGATAGACCGAAATCCCGTCTGCTTTCCCGGAGAGAGATAAGCGACGACACGGGATCGACCCCCGTGCTCCGTTGGGCATACAGGGACAGGCCCGCCACGGGCTCATAGACGAATCCCACGCGCCAGCTCACCGGATTGAATTCTTGCTCGAACGAAGTCCCTTCAATTATGTTGCGCGAATTCAATTCCATATGCTCAAAGCGGAAGCCCGCTACAAGTTTGAGGGGATCCCACACCTCTAGCGTATCCTCGGCGAACAACGAGAATTGGTCCGTCGTGCTTTTCTGCTTCGGGACCGCCGTTCCGGTAAAATCCAGAAATCGCCCCAGGTTTGGATTGAACGGGTCGACATCGGAGCTGCCTGAAAAATCGTTGGTGGGACGCTCAAAGTCGATACTATTGACGTCGAAACCTAGGAGAAAGCGGTTGTTACGCCCGAAGAGATCATGGTTGATGAGGGCATGGAAGCGGTCGCCAATCTGGGTTTGATCATGGATAATCTCAAGAAAACCCGTCCGATTAATGAGCCCTGTGCTCGGCACAAAGGCGTAATTCTCGAGGTTCCGCCAGTGCCGGTCAGCGACGTAGGCGTACGTCTCGTTGTGCAGCTCGAGGTTGTTGGTCACCTTCCAGTCGAGCTCCAGGCGTGTCCAATAGTCTTCGTAGACGCCTTTACTGTCGAGAATGTTGTAATTCGTCTTCCGCGTTCTTGGGTCGATCCGGCCGTTGATAAAGGGGGTTCCGAAGTAGGCCGCGTCGTCGTTCTTCCAGTAGTCCAACGATAGGGTGATGGAAAATCGGTCGGTTAGCTCGTAGAGCAAAGAGCTCCCGAAGGTCCAGCGTTCGTAGTCGGCTCGGTCGACAAACCCTTCCGAACTCTGACGGCTTAAATCGATGCGGTAGAACAACTTATCGGCTACCGACCCACCGCTGCCTAGGCCTAAACGAACCGTATCCCAGCTGCCGTACGACGCCAAGGCCTCATACTCACGCGCCTCTTTCGTCGGACGTTTACTAACGAGGTTAATTGCACCACCGATGGCGCCTTCACCGTAGAGTACTGAGGCCGGTCCTCTTAAGACCTCAACACGATCGAGGTGCCACGTATCGAGTGGTAAGGTAAAGGTGCTTGCCCCTACGAAGAACCGCGTGCCGTTATACAATTGCATCACGGCGTTGTTGCCGGTAAATCCACGGCTCGAAAACGCCGCAGCCCCGTCTCCCGGAGTGGTGATGTTGCTCATTCCGGCGGCACGCTCGATGGCTTCCAAAATAGTACGGCTACCCTGCTTCTGGATAGTCGCTTGATTAATAATCTCCACGCTCGCGGGCAGGTCCTTGATTGGCACATTGAGACGACTCCCGACTTGAGAGGGCTCATCGAGATTTAACGAACCGGCGGCTGGGAGTGACGTGCCCGTCACCACGATGTCTTCGAGTTGAATCACATCTTCGCCCCAGCCATTAGTTTCGCCCCAGGCACTAGTACTTCGTCACAGAAATATGCTTACACATCATGCCAACTCCAAGTCGAAGCGCTTCCACCGGAAGGCGACGGGCTGCTCGTTCATTTCGGCGAT
>MUGK01000065.1 GCA_002007425.1 Chromatiales bacterium USCg_Taylor
CCTCCCATCATGAACAGCTACCCGCTCCTAGTTCAGGCTCATCTTGTGTTAGAAATAAGCCCCACCTTCAGGCTCATCTAGCATTGGAAGAGACTCTGACGCGACAAAAACCCGGTGATTATGCTAGGGTATGAGGCCCAGGGATTTCCGCATCAAGGCCGGGAGCGAGCGTGGTGCGTACTAACCCTCCATAAGGATTCAACCGAGGTGACCATGAACGACCCTGCACACATTGCCCACGGTATCCCCGATATTCAAAGCAGTGAGGACGGCCGGCGGATCGATATCGATCGCGTCGGTATTAAGGATATTCGCCACCCGGTTGTGGTACGGGATCGTTCCGGGCGCGAGCAGCACACCGTCGCCACGTTCAATATGTACGTCGGCCTGCCGCATCGATTCAAAGGGACGCATATGTCGCGGTTCGTTGAGATCCTCAATCTCCAGGAATATGAGATCACCGTTCAATCATTCAAGCGCATGGTGGTGGAAATGACGGAACTGCTCGATGCGCGCGTCGGCCGTATCGAGATGAAGTTTCCCTATTTCGTGACCAAGGCGGCGCCTATATCAAAAGTAAAGAGCCTACTCGATTACGAAGTCAGCTTCGTCGGGCAGATTCAGGACGGGCTTCCCAGCATCGAGGTGAAGGTGGTCGTTCCCATCACCACCCTGTGCCCGTGTTCCAAGAACATATCGGACTACGGCGCGCACAATCAACGCTCGCATGTCACGTTATCGGTGAGGATACGCGATTTCGTTTGGATCGAGGAGTTTATCGATGCCGTTGAGGAGGTGGCATCGTGTGAGCTGTACGGGCTGCTCAAACGGCCGGACGAGAAATACGTCACCGAGAAGGCGTACGACAACCCGAAATTCGTGGAAGATATCGTCCGCGACGTGGCCCTGAAGATGAATAGCGACGAGCGCATCGCCGCTTACACGATAGAATCAGAGAACTTTGAGTCGATACACAATCACTCGGCCTACGCCATGGTCGAACGAGATAAGGACCGCGACGCCAAGCAGCCCGGCACGTCGAGCCTGCGGCTCGCGTGATAGCGCTCACCAACTAAGGAGCTTCCCTAACGCTCAAGCACATAGGTCCCCGGCGCCGGGCACAGCGCCGGATGGTTTTGGCTCCCGATCGGCGGGGCGGCAACCAAGGGGCCGCAGTGTTTGCCGAGCCATTGGGCCCAGTCTTCCCACCAGGAACCAGGCGTCTTTTCGATCCCATTGCGCCAGGTTTCCGGATCGGCATGATCGCTTACCGCTCCCACCCAGTAACGCCGTTTCGGCGGCTCCACCGGCGGGTTAACGACGCCCATGATATGTCCAGAGGTCGCTAGCACATAACGCACCGGCGCCTGGACGAGCGCACAGATCTTGAACGTCTCTTTCCAAGGCGAGATGTGATCTTTTTCGGTGCCGACCGCGTACAGGGGTTGCTTTATCGATCGCAGATCGATGGGCTTTCCGCCCAGCGTCAGCCCGCCGGGTTGCACGAGCTTGTTATTGAGGTAACACTCCCGAAGATAATAGGAGTGCATCGCCGCGGGCAGGCGCGTGGTATCCGTGTTCCAATACAGGACATCGAGCGGCGGCGGCCCTTCACCGTAGAGGTAATTGTGGACTACGTAATGCCAAATCAGGCTATTGGATCTCAGCATCCGGAACGACCAAGCCATCGCCGCCCCATCGAGATAACCTGGGGCCGCCATCAGCTTATCGAGAAACGCGATGCTGTTCTCGTCAATGAACACGCCGATATCGCCCGGGGCGGTGAAATCGACCAGTGCCGCAAGCAGCGTAAAATGTGCGATGGCGGGTGGCTGGTTTCGCTTCAACCCCGTGTTGAGCCAGGCCATCAATGCTGCGAGGATGGTGCCACCGATGCAATAGCCGACGGCATGCACCTGCGCGGCGCCCGTGACCTCCCTGGCCACGTCGACCGCTTGCAACGCGCCTTGCAGCATGTAGTCCTCGAAGCCGACGTTGCGGCTCTCCGAGTGCGGGTTATTCCAACTGGTGATGAACACCGAGAATCCGCGCGACGCCAAATAGTGGACCAGGCTCTTCTTCGCGCTCAGGTCCAGGATGTAATATTTATTGATCCACGGGGTCACGATGACCACCGGCAGGTTGTGGACGTTCTGGGTGGCCGGCGCGTATTGAATGACTTCCAACAAGTGGTTACGGAAAACGACCTGGCCGGGCGTCGCGGCGAGATTGTGACCGACCTTGAAGGCCTCATCGTCCACCATGCTCACATCGCCCCGAACCGCATCGTTCACGGCATTTCTCAAACCATCAACCGTGCTCATACCAAAACTTGCGATGGATTTGTGAAGCGCGTGCGGGTTGGTCCAAAAGTAGTTCGACGGCGAGGCGGCGTTGAGCATTTGCCGGACCCAGAAGCCGGCTTTCTGTTTTATGCGCGGAGCAACATCGGGCGTATTCTCGATCGCGTCCTCAAGCCAACGAGTGTAGGCAAGGTAGGATTCTTTCAACAGATCGTAATACGGGTGCTCGGTCCAAATAGGCTCGGCGAAGCGCTCGTCGTAAGCCAAGGGACGTACCGTGTCCTCCACCTTTTGGCCGCATAATCGTCGGTAACCCAGCATCTGCAGGTTTGAGCACTGCTCGGCAAGCTTGAATAATTGCTTGGCCAGCTCACCCGGCTGCCGTAGCCATGCCTGCTGCACCTCCAAACACGAGGTCATGACGCCAAAGGGATCCAAGATTTGACGAATGCCGGTACGCGCTGTGTCAAGCGCTTGGCATTTTAAGTTCTCTTCGACGGCGTGGTGCGGTGATAACATGATATTAACCCATTGAGTATACGATTATTGTATGTAACGGCATCTATTGTGCATTTCTTTGGCTCAGCACAAGTCTGTTGGACTGTGCCTCCTCCTTTTGGTCTTCGAGGGCGCCTTTGGCGCCCTCTTTTTTCTTGGGACGTTCTGCTTGGCCTCCTGCCACAGAGCATCCATCTCCGCAAGCGTGGCGTCGTTTACGGACTGGCCTTGCGCCTGTAACCGCTGTTCGATGTAGCGAAACCGGCGCTGGAATTTTTGATTGGCCGACCGCAACGCCGACTCAGGATCGACGCGCGCGAACCGCGCCAAGTTGACACACGCAAACAACAAATCACCGATTTCCTCGGCGATGTGCGTCGCTTCCCCGGCCGCGAGTGCTGTGCCGACCTCGTCAAGCTCACCCCTTACGGCGTCATGAACGGCACCGATCGCAGCCCAATCGAAGCCTACGGCTGCCGCGCGCCGCTGGAGCATTACGGCGCGTAGGAGCGCCGGAAGCGCCGAGGCGATACCGTCGAGGATGCTGGTCGCGTTTGCGTCAGCGCGATCCTTCGTTTTGTGCGCTTCCCGCGCCGCTGTCTGCTGGTCGGTATCGATCACGGCCGCGTTCGGATCACGACCGCGTTCGGGATCGCGGAGCCTGGCCATGATCTCGATAAGCGATTCTATATTTCCCGTAAGCACTTGCCGTGACTTGATCTCCTATCCTTTTTCGCATACAAAGGAGCACTTATGCGTAAGGGCACTGCGAACGCGCGCACAATTGAAATTCCGTACCTCGGACGCTGAGTTATGGCGCCACTCATTCTGCGATTGGATGTTACCGGGTCGCCGCTCCGATGGATACCCTGGCAAGATGCGGTCTGTCTTTATAGCAAGAGCAGAATCGCTTGGACTGCGGGCGAACGGGTATTCACGTTTTTCGGTGGCATGTCCGGGCTAACCGGTCAGCGTTCGTCGATCGCGGTCAATTCCATCATTGCCGTTAAGCGCGCGCGCGGGATCAAACACGGTCAGCGTGGCATCCCGCCCTTGAATAATCGCGAGCTGTTCGTACGTGATGGACACCTGTGCATGTATTGCGGCGAGGAGTACGCTGCATCGCAGCTTACCCGCGACCATGTTATCCCCCTATCGCGCGGGGGATACGATCGTTGGTCGAACGTGGTGGCCGCGTGCAAGGCGTGCAATACGCACAAGGGCAACCGCAGGCCCGAGGAAGCCGGGGTAGCCCTGTTGGCCGTTCCCTACGTGCCCAATTGGGCCGAGTTCCTCGCACTCTCGAATCGGCGTATCCTGGCCGATCAGATGCAGTTCCTAAAGACGCAATTCAATACCCAGCATCGCCTGTTAAGCCTGAGACATTGATCGTCTACGTGCAGCCATCCGTCCTAACCCATGATGGTGGCTGGCGCGAGCGGCGCGATGTCGCCGGCAACGGAATCGAGTTCACCTTCATCGAGAGCTATAGCCTATGAGCCGGGCCTTTGTTAAAGAACCCGAGAGTGATCAACCCGACGACGCGCTCCCGGATCGGCCGGAAAGCCCTGATCCCAACTACATCACCCCGCGCGGCCGCCTGGCGTTGCAAAAACGCGTCGCGGCGCTAATTACGGAACAGCACGCATTGGCGCCGGACGGCGATGCGTTGATCGTCAGGCAACGTTTGCACCGCCTCGATCGTGATTTACGCGCGGCTCGCAAACGGCTGGAGCGCGCCATCCTGATCGATCCCAGCCGGCAGCCGAGAAGCGATGTCCGCTTCGGCGCCACGGTTGAGCTTCTGGATCCCGATGGGCATACCCATGCGTTCTCTATCGTCGGCAAAGACGAGGTCTGCGCGAGTCAGGGCTTGATTAGCTGGCAGTCCCCCCTCGCTCGCTCGGGAAAAGGATCGGGGACACGGCGCTCTGGGATCGGCCGCTGGGCGCGATCGAAATCGAGGTGCTCAGCATCCGCTATCCTGCGGCGTAACGGTTTTGACCGCCAAGTGACTACTTCGGCCGGGAAAACAACCGCCGCAAGTCAGAGGATGCTGCACGTTCAGGCACCGATCATTCCCGCGGTGACCGAGCTTATCGGGATTCATCGCGGTACGATTTCATTAGGCCAAGGGGTCGCGTTTTACGGCCCGCCCGCGCGCGCCGCGGAGCGGATAGGCGATTTCCTGTCGGATCCGGAAAACCACAAATACGCGCCCGTCCAAGGAACGCCGCGTCTCATTGAATTGATCGTTCAAAAGCTGCATACCGAAAACGCCGTATTGTGTGATGAAAAACGCCGCGTTGTCGTTACGGCGGGCGCCAACATGGGGTTCCTTCATGCCCTGATGGCCATCGCCGATCCGGGCGACGAAATCGTGCTGCCGTTGCCGTACTATTTCAATCAGGAAATGGCGATCAGAATGCTAAGCTGCATACCGATCGCGGTTCCGACCGATGAGCGCTATCAACTGAAACTGGATCTCATTCGCCAGGCTATCACCCCAAAGACGCGCGCGATTGTGACGATTTCTCCTAACAACCCGAGTGGCGCCGTCTATCCCGCGGCGACACTGCGAGAGGTCAATTCCCTGTGCCGGGAGCACGGGCTTTATCACCTCAGTGACGAGGCCTACGAAAACTTCACCTATGGTGAAGCCCGCCACCTCTCCCCGAGCTCGTTCCCTGGTTCCGAGGCGCATACGATCTCTCTGTATTCGCTCTCCAAGGCTTACGGGTTCGCGAGTTGGCGTATCGGTTACATGGTGCTCCCCGAACACCTCTATGACTCCGTGCTTAGAGCCCAAGATACGAATCTCATCTGTGCGCCGTTGATTTCCCAATACGCCGCCATCGGCGCGCTCGAGGAGGGTTCTCGGTATTGCAGGGAGAAGCTCGCCACCATCCGCAGGACGCGCGCCATCGTCCTTGATGCTTTAGGGCGAATCGATGAGATCTGCATCACCCCTCAAACCGAAGGTGCGCTCTACGTATTCATTAAATTACGCACGCACTTGCACCCGATGCAAGTCGTGGAGAAGCTCATCGCGCAGTACCGGGTGGCGGTCATACCCGGCACCACGTTCGGAATGGACTGCGGATGCTACCTGCGCGTGTCCTTTGGAGCGCTTGACCCCGATACCGCCCGAGAAGGCGCCGCGTCTGGTGACCGGGATCCAGGCGATAGTCGCCGGTCATTAACGCATCCAGCGGTCGTCTCGACCCAGTGTTACGAAGATAGATTAAGAGAATTGCGCATCGCGATAAAATAGTTCATTATGGATACGGCATGAATCTAAGTATTCATGGGGCCACCATAAACGAAGAGGGAGAGAAATTATGCAAAGCACCTTGATAACCGCAGCACGCGCTACCGTCCTAGCTGTTTCAGCGGGTCTCACTGTGGGATGTGCTACCACCGGGGATTTGGAACGTGTAGAAGGTATTGCCAATAACGCCCTGAGCACAGCCCAAGCCGCCCAACAATCGGTCAGTGCCGCACAAGCGGCTGCCGATAACGCCGCCTCCGTTGCGCAAGAAGCGAAGGCTTCCGCGGACGCGGCTCAAGCGTGCTGCACCGAGACCTCTGACAAGATTGACCGCATGTTCCAAAGGTCAATGCAGAAGTAAGGGCAGATAATCACTGAATATTGATACCCTGTAACGGCGCAGCCGTTACAGGGTTTTTTTCGCGCTATCGTTGCTGGGCGCGTCGGCTACTCTAGATTCATCTCTGAAATCGTGGCCGTGCTCGAGGTAAGACTTATCGGGACCGGCATCCCGTGGCGGTCCGAGGCCGCCTTTTCCAATTGATCCCAATCGACCCGCTGACCGTTTGCAGCATGACTCACCCTGCTCGTAAGGTGCGTGAAACCGTCTGCGGAGGCTTGGGCATCTTCGTCGAGCGGCGGGTGGGATTCAAGGTATAAGGCGCCGTTAAGCCAGCCGAGCTTAAGTGGCTGATTGACGATCCGTACCTTGGTGCCGACGCGGACTTCGGAGAACAAGCGTTCGATATCCCTAGGATACAGGCGCAAGCACCCATGGGTCACGCGCATACCGATACCGTAGGGTTTATCGGTGCCATGGATAAGATAGCCTTCGCGCCCTAAACGCAATGCGTATTGCCCGAGGGGATTGTCCGGACCCGGAGGAACCATTTTCGGTAGCGGATCGCCGTCCGCCGCGTGCTCGCGCCGGATCGACTCCGGTGGATACCAGGCGGGATTGACGGTTTTCGCGACCACCTGGGTGAGCCCGAGCGGCGTTTTCCAATCCTGCCGTCCGACGCTGATCGGATAGGTCACCACGACGCGCGGCTCGCCTGCCTGTGGCCGCGGGAAAAAATAGAGGCGCATTTCGGGAACGTTGATGACAATCCCTTCCCGCGGGGCGTCCGGCAGTACGAATTGACTTGGGATCACGATCTCGGTATCCGCTCCCGGCAACCATGGGTCTACCTTCGGATTCGCGAGTTTCATCTCATCGTAACCTTGATTGTAGGCACGCGCGATATCGACGAGGGTATCCTGGTATTCGGTCGAGGTTACGCCGAGCGCCCCGACGACGTTATCGAACCCTTGTGGAAGCCGGTACGTGTCAGCTAACACCGGAGGGGCGAACAAACAGTTCACCGCCAACAGCAAGGCCGGCGGCCCCATGCCAAAATACTGGCACTTACTGACCCTATGATTCCATTTCATTAGCGTAGCCTCGCGTAGTCATTACGATCGCGAGATCTCATTCAAAACGGATGCCTAGATTTCAGCATCCGATGGCTATCAGCACCCACCCGGCAATCAAGGCCAGGCCGCCAATCGGGGCGAGCTTGCCCGCCGGCGCATAGCCGGTGATTGCCTTGATATACAGGCTACCGCAAAATAATACGATGCCTAGGCATAACGAGCCGGCGCCCAACTTCAGCACCCGATTGGCGGGGTAGCGGTGAATGAGATCACCTAGCACGATCAAACCTATTGCGTGAATAAGCTGGTATTCTACACCAAAGTTGAAGCTCGCCAGCAGCGGCGCGGGGACTCGGGCATTCAGCCAATGCGCGGCGAGCGCCGCAAGCCCGATGGCGCTACCCGCAAGCAGACTGCCTAAGACGATGAGCCATCAATGCATACGACACTCCGTTCGGCGGGCGCCCAGGGAACACTACTCTGATGGTTGGAAACGGCTCCCTGCCCGGCCTTGCATGACAGTAATTCGCCTGATTCTTTGGCTTGCTTTAAGTACTTTGCTTGCACCCATGGCCCGTGCTGTTGAGATCGGGCGACCGGTCGAGATCTCAAAGCATTTCCGTTCCGGCGGGGTGTTCATGAACGTGCGGTTGCTGGGTTTAATCGAAGTCTCGCACGAAGAGGTCAATGGCCTGGCGTGCCGCGAGCTTTCCGGACTCGCGTGGGATCAGGATGCGGAAATTGTTTATGCAGTTTCCGACAGCGGTTACCTCGTCCACCTGCGTCCTCGGATCGAGAACGGGATTTTAATGGGCGTTGGGTTTCAGGCCGCCTTTCCACTGCGCGGCCGCTCCGGGCAACCCTTGCCGGAAGCGCTTGCGGATGCCGAGGGCCTGGAGATCTTGAACGGGCGTAACGGCGCCCTGGGCGACGCCGAGCTCATCGTCTCGTTTGAACAACCTCCTCGCGTCGTGGCATTCCGGCCCGAGGGGGTATTCGTGCGCGACTACCCGCTTCCTCCGAGGCTCCAGGATCCGCGTGTCTACGCGGATGAAAACGACCAACTCGAAGCCTTAGCGCTGCATCCCGCGTTCGGGTTGCTGATGATACCCTCACGGCCGCTGGCGGGCGGCGATCAAACCCTGTTCACAATCTATTCTCTCGACGATCGCACCTGGCGGTATGCGCCGTTGGATTATCAACATAGCGCCGCGGTTGCGCTCGAGACGGCAGCGGACGGTTCCTTGATCGTGGTCGAACGGCGTTACGAAGGCTTCTTCAAGCCCATCGTGTTTGCGATAAGGCGGCTGTCATTGAATTCCGCGCAGCCGGGTAGCGCGGCAGTCGAAGAGCTGGTTCAATTCAATCCCGAGGACGGCTGGACGGTCGACAACTACGAGGGTATCGCCCGCCACGAGGGCGATCGCTATTTCTTGGTCTCCGACGATAACGAGAATCCTATTCAAAGAACGCTGTTACTTTATTTTGAGATCCTCACTGCCCCACGCCGCCCCCAGGCAAACGCTCAAGCGCACTTCGCGACGAGCCCCCGCTATTTTTCCGCCAGTCTCGGGATCAACTCCGCGAGATTACATGGCCGGGTGCGGTAGTCGAGCTGATGTTGAATGATCGTATCCCATGCGGTGGCGCAGGCGCCCGGAGAGCCCGGAAGGCAAAAAATCAGCGTGCGGTTCGAGACACCCGCTAGCGCGCGCGATTGAATAGTGGAGCTCCCGATCTCCTCGTAGGAGATGAGCCTGAAGAGCTCCCCGAAGCCGTCGAGCTCCCGGTCGAGGAGGGGTTTGATGGCCTCCGGCGTCCCGTCCCGTCCGGTGATCCCCGTACCGCCGGTCGTGATGACGACCGGCACCCCCTCATCCGCACACCAACCCGCGATCAGCGCCCGGATCTTGTAAATGTCATCGGGCACGATGCGCTTCGCGTGCAGCCGGTGACCGGCCGTCTGCAGGCGTTCCACCAATAAGCGTCCCGATTTGTCGGTTTCCGGCGTACGAGTATCGGAGACCGTCAAAATCGCGATCTCGAGCGCTATAAAGGCCCGAGTTTCGTCTCGT
Organism: Chromatiales bacterium USCg_Taylor; assembly: GCA_002007425.1. GTDB lineage: Bacteria > Pseudomonadota > Gammaproteobacteria > JACCXJ01 > JACCXJ01 > USCg-Taylor. The sequence goes on from MUGK01000065.1 coordinate 9,564, forward strand.
CTCATAGGTTCCGGCATGCTCGACACCGCTTGCGCGCTAGAGGCACGTTTACCGTTATTATAGTTCCCTGCCCACGGAAAGACGCGACGCCAGTGCCAGAAGAACCCGCGGAGATCCGGCTCGACAAATGGCTTTGGGCTGCCCGTTTCTTCAAAACCCGCGCCTTGGCCACCGAGGCGATCAAGGGCGGCAAGATCGAAGTCAATGGCCAGAAGCCGAAACCGGCGCGATCAGTTCACATCCGCGATGAGCTACGCATCCAACGCGGACCCTTTACCTACTACGTTACCGTCGTAAGCGTCTCCGGCCAGCGTGGACCGACAACTGCAGCCGCCCGTTTATACCAGGAGTCAGCGGAAAGCGTGAGCCGCCGTGAAGCCTTAGCGCTTGAGTTACGGGCTCAAGCCCTGACCCAACCCCGGTTTCCGGGGCGCCCCAGCAAACGCGACCGGCGCCGCATCATTCGCTTCACTCGCAAGCCGGATCAATGATCGCCTCCCCCCAGCGTCCGTAGAAGAAAGTCTCGCCGAGCGGGCGCCGCATGCGGGGCGCGTGCTCGCGCTCTTTAAGCGCTTCGGGTATCGCTTCTTGCGGCAACTGGTAACCGATCGCGATCATGGCCATCGGCGTGAATCCGCCGGGGAGGCTGAAATTCTCTTGGGCCTTCCTCGGATCGAAGCCGCCCATTTGGTGAACCATTAACCCAAGCGCCGTGGCTTGCAAGCACAGATTCATCGTCGCCCCCCCGGTGTCATATTGCCCCCAACGATTCGGTTTTAAGTCACGCTGAAAGGCATCGGCGGCCAGCGCCAGGATCAGCAGCGGCGCCGCCTTGGCCCAGGCTTGATTACCGTCCGATAGCGTTGCAATGGCCTGGTCCCATCGTGTGGGATCGGCAAACCGACACCAAAACAAGACGGTGCCCAGCGCGCGGCCTCCAGCACGGAAATAAGCTGGCCGTGGGGTACCGGTCGGGCGGGGTCAAAGGCCCGGCCGCTCCAACGCCGCGTGATTAGATCGGCGATCCCGACTTGGGTGTGTGTGCGTTTATCAAACATGGTCGGCCTTCCCTAAGTGAGGAGCGAGGTGCGAATCACGTGGGCGGCCTGCTTGGGTAAGAAATACGGGTAGACCGGCGCCGAATGCAGTGGGTTATTAATTTCATAGTCGAGTCCATAAAGACGGTAGAAACGTTGTGCGAGGTCCAAAGGCATCTCCTTGCGCGACACCAGTTCTAAGAGCTTCGCATTTTCGATCTTCGTTTCGAGCCCCGCGCTATGGGCCGCGAGAAGTTCTTTGATCGCCTCGGGAATGCGCGCCGCCCGTTCCGGCCGTGTGAACACCTGCAGCAGCAAGCCTTCCGTGTAATAGCCGGTCGCTTCCATGATGCCCATGCCTCGGTTCGAGAGCGCCTCGATCATCTCATCGAGCGTCACGGCCACACGCGCGCCGGCCTGCAGGCGCGTCGCACGCATCGCCAGATGGTGCGCGGTGTAGCCGTATACATGATTCCAGTGCTGGATGATCTGGGCCGGATGGCCGGCATCGGACTGATCGATGAACAGCCGAAGCACCTGGCCGTTATCCAGCATCTTATACAGGAGATAGGCGCTCCAGCCGTCGGCAAATTGATAGAAGACTTCCTCTTCGACTTGTGAAGGAACGTAGCCGTGCGCGCGCTGGAGGAGCTCGGCGACGCGCGCGGCGGCGCGGGTTTCGGAGGAGCCGCAGCGGATAGCGAGGTGATCGAAGTGCGCGAACCAGCCGCGTTCCTCGGCCACTTCCAGCAAGGCCAGATCGGCCTTACTGTTGAGCAGCGACTCGACTACTTTCACCGCCACGTAAATATCGAAGTGGCGCACCCACTGCGCGATCCGCACCGCGTCGCTGTCCTGTAACGACCGCTTCGCCTCCTCAAACAGCGTTTGCATGAAGGCATCGGCGAAGGGATGCAGCCGCTCGCGCGCCTCCGCAAGATCGGTCTCGAACGGCAGCGCCCTGGCCGCCTCCCGGTAAGCGCTGAACAGTTGCTCTAGCGATCGCACTTCGGTGAAAAACGCGGCCGCGGTCGCTTTCGAGAGGGGAGCGCGGAAGGGCACGAGGTTGAGCGAGACGTCATCGCCGTTTTCGTTTACCGTGCGGACCCTTTCAGGACGATCGAGGTCGGGCCGCAACCGTCCCTGACCGCGCAGCACCGTGCCCGCGAGCATAGAAGCGAACTCCCGATAGGGGTTAGACAGGGCAGTATCCAACGTATCCTCCTACAGAGACGTTAGTCCAAAGCGCGATAGCAATCAAGAACTTCAATGCCGCCGGTCGGGTCCGAACTCCAGGATGACGGTATTCCCAGGGTTTAAAATCCTTATCCGCTTGCGGCCCTCGTTGCCGGTGCTTGGCTTAGCCGTGACCGGGCTGCTCTTTGGAGGAGCGCTGACGGCGGCCGCTGAGGGCTCCGGAGCTGGAACAGCAGGGTCTTCCGAGGGCGCGGAATTTAAGCCTGAGGCTTGCGGAAGTTCATTTGCCGATTTCAAGGAGGTATCCTGATCGATGTCTGGCGCCGGCGCCGGGGATGCTACCGTCTCCGGGGTATTTTCTTCGGCCGGAGCGATCTCGAACTGGACGGCAGGCACGAGTTCTGCCGGGCCGGAGGGTTCGCTCTTCGCCACCTTCCCGGCAACGCCGAGCTCGGCCAGTAACTTATTGCAGACCGCGCGAATGTCCTCAGCCAGCGTCTCAACGCCCTTCGCCGCGCCGGCCTCCTGCGGTACCCACCTTTCGTCGCGGCCGGGCGCCGGCTTGTCCTCACGGAGGCTCGCTTCCTCGCGAGCGCTCCGGGTGTTCACCAAAGCACAGGAGATCGGGATAAGTTCGGCGCGCTGAAAGTTTTGCGCGCGCGGATCGGAATCCCCAAAGCTCATGGAAAAACCCGCGGGCGTGCTGCCCGTCCGCACGGGATGAACCGTGGCCGCTAACAGGTGGCCATAAGCACTCACGGCGCTGGTGTTCTTTTCTTCGATCAATTCGCGGATCTCCCGTTCCGAAAGGCCAAGGTCCCACGGATCACTCACAGCATACCCGGCGCGAACCAGATCCTCTTTGACCTTTCGCGTAAGGGCCTTGAGCGGGTCCTCGCCGCCGCCGGATCCACCCGCCTCGTCGCGAACGATGAGCAGCATCTTATCGATGGGTCCCCGCGCGCCTTGCGAGGAGTCCATCTTGACCGCGGACGGCGCGGCGCAGCCGATGAGCGTGGTTAGGAAAATCACTAAGAGCGCGTGTCGCATTGTTAAACCCTGGTCAGTGGTGAAGGCAGCGATGGTGAATTTATTCGGGGAGTCGTGCAACTCTCCCTTTGGTCGCCTGCGGGGTTTATGCCCCGCAGGCGAACTATATTGACTCGCGTCATTCTAATAACCCCTCTCGCACAATAAAATCCCGGATCGCCCTGAGACCCTCGCCGGTTTTCAGGTTGGAAAACACAAAGGGCCGCTCGCCGCGCATCTTGCGCGCGTCCCGCTCCATGACCTCGAGGGAGGCGCCCACATAAGGCGCCAAGTCGATCTTGTTAATCACCAAGAGATCCGAGCGTGTGATCCCGGGTCCGCCCTTGCGCGGGATCTTGTCGCCCGCGGCGACGTCGATCACATAGATCATGAGATCGGCCAGCTCTGGGCTGAAGGTCGCGCTCAGGTTATCGCCGCCGCTCTCGACAAAAATAATGTCGAGCTCGGGGACACGCGTGATCAGCTCATCGACGGCCGCAAGGTTGATCGAGGCGTCCTCGCGGATCGCGGTATGCGGGCATCCGCCGGTTTCCACACCTACGATCCGATCGGCCACCAGCGCCTGACTGCGGATCAGAAACTGCTGGTCTTCCTTGGTGTAAATGTCGTTGGTGACCACGGCGATCCGGTACTCGTCGCGCATGGATTTACACAGCGCATCGACGAGCGCCGTCTTCCCCGATCCGACGGGCCCGCCGATGCCGACGCGCAATACCTGTTTTCTGTCCTTCGTGTGCTCCATCGCCGCGGCTTCGTCTATGATCGGAACAGCCGCGTATATTGCCCCTCATGCAGGGCGCTCGCGATACCCACCCCCGGAGCGACGCCCCCGATGGCGTCATCGCCGAGGGCGAGCCCGGACTGCACCGCCTCCGGGATCACGTCCGCGAGCCGCGACAACATCCGCTGTCCGGCCGTCTGTCCCAGCGGGATGAGCTTTACCGCCGCCGCGACTTGGTGTTCGCTCCATACCCAGGCGTAGGCTTGCGCGGCCTCCGTTAATTCAATATCCCAGCGCTCTGCCCCGAGGGCAAACAGGGTAGCAAAACTTGGGCGTTCGGCAACTTGCCATGCGCCGGCGTCTTCGACCCCGAGATCGAGCAGCAGCCGGGCCAAGGCGGCACCGAGGTATTGGTCCTCGGCGAGCAACTCGGCGGAATCGCGGCTGGCGAGCAGGAAAGAATTCCAGTAGGCGAGGGCGCCTTTATCGTCTTCTTGCCAGGCGCGGTAGAGCCGCGCGAACACGGGGACATCGAGGTTTTCGAAGACGTGTGTCAATTGTCCCTCGATCCATGCCGCGGCGTCGATTTCGTTACCTACCCAGCCCGCGCTCACGGCGTACTCCAGCCCGCGCGAATACGCATAGGCCCCGATCGGCAACGCGGGGCTGATGAGTTGCCAAAGCCGTAGCCGAGCCTTAGAGGTTGTGAATGAATCTACTGCGCATCCCGATCGCTGTGTCGCGGGCTCCCTCGCTCCTCGCCTATCGAGTTGATATGTGTCGTCGCTCACTCCGAGGCTCCTGGCGGTCGGGGCTGCTCGCGAGGATTTAATCGCAACCTCTTAGCCGTGTTCACCGGGTTCCTCGGGATGGTGATGCCCGTCGCCGTGATAAGCGCCGGCCTCCGGCTCGAAGGGCTGTTCTTCCCGGACCGTTCGTAACCCGAGCGAGGCGACCATCGTGTCCAATACATGGTCCACTCGATAGCGGACCCAGCCCGCACCGATTTCCAGGGCGATATGGCGATTGCCCAAGTGATAGGCGGCGCGGGCGAGCAGATGCGGATCGGCGCTGTACGCCGTGGTGACGGGCTCGGCCAGCGCGCGGACTTCGACCACTCGCCCGTCCTCGCTACGTAAGCGATCGCCCGCGCGAAGCACGGTTCCGTGCGGGAGACTCAGACCCGTCTCCTCCCCGGAGTCGAGCCTGATCCGCTGGCGACTCTTTTGCCGCTGCTCGAAGGACAAGGTTAGCGTCGTGTCGGCCTTGGCCGACGTCTGTAGCCGTTCAGTGATTCGCACCATCGTCGCGATCAAAAATAGCAGGTTCGGCCCACGCTCATCGACGCAAGATAAGCAATCCGACGCCACATTTCAAACTATTTGATTGGCGAGAGGTATACCGATGTCACGTCTGCAGCCGGGCCACTCGCGCCCACGGGGCGCGGGTCTTGGCGAGGTCAATCGCGTTTCGCGTAGCGGTAAACTATGATGGGCATAGTTGACTATTGAATAGAGGCCCCATGCGCTGGATCGCCGTCACCGTTTTTGCCCTGATAGCCGTGGCCTGCGCCACCTCGCCCACCGGCCGCTCGCAGTTGAGCCTGGTGTCCGACGCGCAGATAGCGCAGATGGGCACCACCGCCTTCGCGGCGCTCCAACAGAAGACGCCGGCGAAGGGCTCGGATGCGAAGGTCTCGCGCTACGTGCGTTGCGTGGCCGATGCCATCACGCGCACGGTGGCATCTGGTCAGCGGTGGGAGGTCCGGGTATTTGCAAACAAAGAGGTCAACGCCTTCGCGCTGCCGGGCGGCAAGATCGGCGTCTACACGGGCCTTCTTAAGGTGACCGAAAACCGGGATCAACTCGCGGCCGTGATCGGCCACGAGGTGGCACACGTCATCGCCGGCCACTCCGCCGCACGTGTGTCGAACGATCTTGCGGCCAATCTCGGTGCCTCCGTGCTCGGGAGCACCATCGGTATCGACCCGCAATTGATCGGCGTCGGCGCCAATCTGTTGCTGCTCTTGCCGTACTCGCGCGGCGACGAGAGCGAGGCCGACGTCCTCGGCTTGCAATACATGGCGCAGGCCGGCTTCGATCCGCGCGAAGCGCCGAAGCTCTGGGTCAACATGTCCAGGCAAGGCGGCGCCGCACCGCCGGAGATCCTGTCATCGCACCCTTCCAACGATACCCGTATTCGCGACCTAGAGAGCCGCGTGCCGCAGGCATTGCCCCTGTATAAGCAGGCGCGGGCTCGCGGCCTGGAGCCGAAGTGCGGGTGAGCGGCTACCGCATTGACCGGCCGCTTGCGCAGGGCGCGGGAGGACTTGCAGACCACGCCATGTTCAGAACAAGAAATAGCGCTGTGCCAACGGCAGGACCGTCGCCGGTTCGCAGGTCAATAAGACACCGTCGGCGCGCACTTCGTAGGTCTGCGAATCCACGTCGATCTTCGGCTGATAGTTATTCAATCGCATCTCCGCCTTGCCGATGCGCCGGGTGTCGCGCACGGCGACGAGCTGTTTTTGTAGACCAAGCTTTTCCCTGATCCCGGCTTCCAACGCGGCTTGTGACACAAAGCTCAAACAGGTCTTGGCCAGCGCGCCGCCGAAGGCCGCGAACATCGGGCGGTAATGCACCGGCTGGGGCGTGGGGATAGAGGCGTTGGGATCGCCCATGGCCGCCGCCACGATCATCCCGCCCTTGATGACTATGGACGGTTTGGCCCCGAAGAAGGCTGGTTTCCACAGCACCAGATCGGCCAGCTTCCCGGCCTCGACGGAACCGACCTCGTAGGCCAGGCCGTGGGTGATCGCGGGGTTGATCGTGTACTTGGCCACATAGCGTTTCGCCCGCAGGTTGTCGTTGCGATCGGCGTCGCCCGCGAGCGGCCCTCGCTGCAGCTTCATCTTGTGCGCCGTCTGCCAGGTGCGGGTGATGACTTCGCCCACTCGTCCCATCGCCTGGGAATCCGAGGACAGCATCGAGAAGGCGCCGAGGTCGTGCAGGATATCCTCGGCGGCAATGGTCTCGCGCCGGATGCGGGATTCCGCGAAGGCGACATCTTCGGGGATCTTGGAGTCCAGGTGATGGCAGACCATCAACATGTCGAGATGCTCGTCGATGGTGTTGACGGTATAGGGCCGCGTCGGGTTGGTGCTGGAGGGGAGGACGTTCGACTCCCCGCAGACCTTGATGATATCGGGGGCGTGTCCGCCGCCCGCGCCTTCGGTGTGGTAGGTATGGATAGCCCGGCCCTTGAACGCCGCGATAGTGTCCTCGACGAACCCGGATTCGTTCAAGGTGTCGGTATGGATGGCGACCTGCACGTCCAGCTCATCGGCCACGCTCAGACACACGTCGATGGCGGCCGGCGTCGTGCCCCAGTCTTCATGGAGCTTGAGCCCCATGGCGCCGGCGATGATTTGCTCACGCAAGGGTTCGGGTTGGCTGGCGTTGCCCTTGCCGAGAAAACCGAGATTCATCGGCAGCCCATCGGCCGCGAGCAGCATGTGATGGATATTCCACGGCCCCGGCGTGCAGGTGGTCGCGTTGGTACCCGCCGCGGGCCCGGTGCCTCCACCCAGCATGGTGGTCACGCCCGACATGAGCGCGTCTTCGATCTGCTGCGGGCAGATGAAGTGGATGTGGGAATCGATGCCGCCCGCCGTGACGATCATCCCCTCGCCCGCGATGACCTCGGTCCCCGGTCCGATGGTGATGTTGACCCCGGGCTGGATATCGGGATTGCCGGCCTTGCCGAGGCCGGCGATATGCCCGTCCTTGATCCCGATGTCGGCCTTGATGATGCCCGTGTAGTCGAGGATGAGCGCGTTGGTGATGACGGTATCGACCGAATCGCGAGCACCGCGCTGGCTCTGGCCCATGCCGTCGCGGATCACCTTGCCGCCGCCGAACTTGACCTCCTCCCCGTAGATCGTGTGGTCCTGTTCCACCTCGATGATCAATTCCGTATCCCCAAGACGGACCCGGTCGCCCGCGGTGGGCCCGTACATCTCCGCATAGGCATGGCGGTCGATCATGGTTGTTTCTCCAGCGGCCCCATCACCCGCGCGTTGAACCCGTAGACCTTACGCTCGCCCGCATAGGCGCAAAGCTCGATCGTGCGTTCCTGTCCCGGCTCGAAGCGTACCGCGGTGCCGGCCGGGATGTTAAGCCGAAAACCACGGGCCGCGTCTCGATCGAAACGCAGGGCGCGGTTGGTCTCGTAGAAGTGGTAATGGGAGCCTACCTGAATCGGCCGGTCACCGGTATTGGCCACCTTCAGGGTCCGCGTTTCACGGCCCTCGTTGAGACGGATAGCGCCTGGTTCGATGAACACTTCTCCGGGGATCATCGTGGTTCTCCTCAAACGATTGGGTTATGCACCGTGACCAGCTTGGTTCCGTCGGGAAACGTCGCCTCGACCTGCACCTCCGGGATCATCTCCGGGATCCCGTCCATGACGTCCTCGCGCGCGAGGAGCGTCGTGCCATAGCTCATGAGATCAGCGACTGTCCTGCCATCGCGCGCGCCCTCGAGTATGGCCGCCGAGAGATAGGCGATCGCCTCCGGGTAATTGAGCTTGAGGCCGCGCGCCTTCCTGCGTTCCGCGAGCAGCGCAGCGGTGAAGATCAGGAGCTTATCTTTCTCACGTGGTGTCAGTTCCATGATTACCCCCTGGCCTCGTCTACCGTAATCATTGGCCCCGTCTTAGGTGGACCAGATGCGAGGATAACACGCGGGACGAACCAAAAGATGGGGTCGAATAGCCGACCAGGCACTTGTGAAACACCGGCGAGCCGCCTCCCCTTGGCCGCCCAAATAGCGGCACACCAGCACCTCACCCAACAGTGTGGCGCTGAAGAGGTCCCCTGGCGCGGGTACTACCGCCTCGCGGGCGGTCTCAAGGAGGGCATGGTTGGCCGGAAGCGCGACGAGGGTGCCCACCACCGTGCGGCCCATGAGCCCCCAATGCGCGGACAAAAGACTGCTACCTCCTTCCAGGCGGGCACGTTCGATCAGCAACGGCGTGCCTTCACGCCATACCTCGATCCGTTGGCGGCATGAGCCCGCATCGAAGCGCTCATCCGACGCCGGGCGGCCGAGGCAGAGGATCTCCCACCCGATAAATGCGGCGCCCCGTTCGACCTCGACGCGGGTAGTTGTGAGCGCCTGGCAATGAGCAAATAGTATCGTCTCTTGGGGCAACCATTCCAGCGCCCCTCCCGCCGCGATCTTCAGCTGATATTCCTGGACGGAGGGGTCACGGGCGGAACGGTAGATCTTCGCGGCCGCGGGCGTCGTAAGCAAGGCGCGAGCACCGTCTCTCACGGTGGCCTCTATCGTCAGGCGATCACCGCCCACGATGCCGCCCGGCGGGTGGAGCAGGTAGGTGTGGCAGACCTCCCCTTCGGGGTAGAAGGGCTTCTGGACTGCGAGAGGCCCGTAATGTCGCCGCGCCATCACGGTGCGTCCGTGGCGGCGCTCAAACCCAAGCTCGATGCGGGCTTCCCAGCCGGACCCTCCATCCACCACTGCGCTTAACCCAGGATCGTCGGGTTCCGGGCTTCCCGAGAATCCGGCCGCAGCATGGCATGCTGGGGCGCGCGCGCTCCTCCCGTTGCGATCAGTAGGAAAACGAAACATGACTGCGTTCCCAGCGCTCCGCGCCATCATACGGCTAACTAGAATTCGACCTCGGTTGTATATGTCCAATCCTGCCCTTCACGATTGTTACATGGATAACGGTATCTACGCTTGCTGCAGCAGGATGTCCCGCAATGCGGCAAGTTCGAGCGGCTTCACCAAGTGATGATCAAAGCCGGCGTCGCGCGAGCGCTCCCGATCTTCCTCGGTCCCGAACCCTGTCAACGCGACGCACACCACGTCCTGCGTGTGAATGAGCTTGCGCAAACGACCGCAAACTTCGTAACCGTTCATGCCCGGCATCCCGATATCGATAAACACCGCCTGCGGCCGAAATTCTTCGTGATGTCCAATCCCGAAGGCCCATCATGGGCGGCACGGGTCTCGTGGCCCAGGAGATCGAGCAGCATGCACAGGCTCTGGGCCGCATCCCGATTGTCGTCGACCACAAGGATTCGCAGGCGACGGCTTGCCGGCGCGGGTTCGTCACCGTCGAAAGTGGGGGCGGGCCCCACCTGTGGCATCTCAGGTAATAGCGGAAAGCGTACGGTGAACTCGCTGCCTTTGCCGCGACCCTCGCTACGCGCCCACACCGTTCCTCCCTGCATCCCGACCAGATTCTTGACCAGCGTCAATCCGATGCCGAGCCCGCCTTCCGAGCGCTCCAGCGACGCGTCGAGCTGGGTGAATAGATCGAACACGCGCTCCAGCATGTCGGCAGGGATACCTATACCGGTATCACGCACGGTGATAAAAACTTCCTGAGCGAGTGTCGAAACCGTCAGCGTGATGCGTCCGCCCATTGGCGTGAATTTCACGGCATTGTTCAACAGGTTCGACAACACCTGGACCAGACGGGTTTCGTCGCCAAGAACGCTACCAGGTTCGGCGGGCATCACGATGTCCACGCTCTGAGTGCGCGCCTCGGTCAGCGGCCGCACGGTCTCCCTCGCGCCAGCCACCACGCTGGCGATGCTGACGGGGACCTTCTGCAACTGTATCCGGCCGCGGCTGATGCGTGAGATATCGAGCAGGTCGTCGATGAGCCGGGTCATATGCAACACCTGACGCTCGATCACATCCCGCGCCCACTTGAGTTTCTCATCCTCCGGACCCAGCAGCCGCAGCACATGGGCCGCACTGCGGATGGGAGCAAGCGGGTTGCGCAGTTCGTGTGCAAGCATGGCGAGGAATTCGTTCTTGCGGCGATCGGCTTCCAGCAGCAGTTGCTCGCTGCGCTTGCGTTCGGTGATGTCCACGGATATTCCCGTGAGATGTGTCGGGCGTCCGGTATGATCGCGACGCAGGCGAGCCTGGTCGGCGATCCACAGCAGCCTGCCGTCGGGCGTGATTATGCGAAATTCGGCGTCGTATGGCGCCTCTCCGCGCAGCGCCTGCGCGGCCATCGCTTCGACCCGCGCACGGTCGTCGGGATGGATAAGGTTCTGGAACGCCTGGATGCCGCTGCTCGGAACACCGAGGATTTCGATTGCATTGTCGGACCGTATAGTCGTTCCGGTCGTCACGTCCCATTCCCATGCCACCATGCGCGCGGCCGAGAGCGCAAACTTCAGCCGCTCATCACTTTCGTGCAGCGCATCGAGCGTGCGTTTCTGTTCGTCAAAATCGGTGCAGGTTCCGAACCACTTGATGATCTGGCCGTCTTCGCGCAGGGGCAACGCCTGTCCGAGATGCCATAGATAAATGCCGTCCGCGCGCCGCAGCCGATGCTCGACTGCAAACGGTTCGCCGGTTTCTAGCGCATGCGTCCATTTTGCGAGGGCACCAGGCAAATCGTCGGGGTGGACGATGCGTTGCCATTCCCAACCTTCCGCCTGGTCAGGGGAAACCCCGGTGTATCTGAGCCACCGCTGGTTCAAATATTCGATGCGACCGCCGGGCGCTGCCATCCAGACCATTTGCGGGATGGTTTCGGCGATGAGGTGAAACTGCCGTGCGCTGCGCGTCATTGCGGCTTCGGCTGCTCTGCGCTCGGTGATATCGCGGAACACAAGCACGACACCGGTGAGTTCTCCCTCCTTGTTTCTTACCGGCGCACCGCTGTCGTCGATCGGGAGATCGATGCCGTCTTTCGCGATCAGCACCGTGTGGTTGGCGAGGCCGACGATGGTCCCTTCCTGCAACACCTTGTCGACCGGATTCTCGACCGCGCGACGCGTGGATTCGTTGACGATGCGGAATACATCCTTTAGCGGCTTGCCAACGGCATCCTCGCCCCACCCGGTCAACCTGCCGGCGACGGAATTGACCAAGGTCACCATGCCTCGAATGTCGGTCACGATCACCGCATCGCCTATACTGGTCAATGTAGTCATGCACCACTCGCGCTGCTCGTGCGCGTAATTTTCGGCTTGAAAGCGGGATATGATCTCGCGCCGAATCACCACATAGGCACCCCCGGCGGTGGTGAGCACCAGCAGCAGCATCCCAAGCTCCGCTAGAGAGGCTGCGGAGTAACTTCGGGTTGCATGCGCAACTCTCCCTTGGAGTGTCGCGTTCTCCGCGCGCTCCATGTCAGCCACCAGGGCCCGTATCGCGTCCGTTTGCTGCTTGCCGGCCCGGCCCGCCACCAGCTCGCGGGCGGCCTCGAATCCCTGTTCCCGGCGCAGCGCTATAGCGCGTTCCGCGAATTGCATGCGGGCCGCTATTTTTCCCTCCAGCTGTGCGAGCTTCTCTTGCTGTTCCGGACGATCCGCGGTCAGTCGCTTTAGCCTTCCTAAGACTTCAGCGCGGGAGGAAAACGCGGACTGGTAGTGCTCGAGGAAAGCGGGATCGCCGGTCAGGATATAGCTGCGCTGTCCCGTCTCCGCCGCGTAGACCAGCAACAAAGAGTCGGACAACGCATCGAGGATTTCATAGCTCTTGGCGATTTCCGTATCGTCGTGCAGCATGCGCGTGTAATACCAGGAAACGCCAGCGTTTACAGCGAGCAGTACGAGCAGCAGCACAACGCTGTAGACCACCGATTTTGGGATTGCGGGCTTCATCACGGTACGTCAGGTTGGAAAACGGGGTATTCTAAAGCAGCGTGTCATTTGAACAATAGCGAACACCTAGACGTTATGACTTCCGCTGAGCGAGCCTGACCCCCGGCTCGAGTA
>MUGK01000066.1 GCA_002007425.1 Chromatiales bacterium USCg_Taylor
GCTCGCGCGTGCCTTCGCTCAATGACTTTACGCCGTCCATCTAGAGGACGGCTATCGCGGGCTCCTCGCCTCGGTCTTCGACCTTCCATGGCTCGTCGACCGACTTCTCCTTCTCCAAGGCGCGTTTCAGCGACGACGATCCCGCGGGGGGTCACATCCCGGGCGCCATCGAGACGGTGATCGCGGCCGGTGTCACGATCGACGATCTCAAGGGTTTCTTCGGCGGGCTGCGGGTGCGTTATTTCGGACCCCGGCCCCTCATCGAGGACGACAGCGTGCACTCGTCATCCACCACGCTCCTCAACGCCGACATCGGCTACAAGCTCCGCGACGATCTGCGCCTGGGCGTCGAGATTTTCAACCTCCTCGATTCCGAGGACAGCGACATCGAGTATTTCTACGCCTCGCGGCTCGCGGGTGAACCCGCCGCGGGTGTGGACGACATCCATTTCCATCCCGTCGAGCCGCGCTCGGCGCGCCTCACCCTGAGCCTGTCGTTCTGAGCATGGGCAGATGCCGCGCCACCCGGTCAGTCCCGCACCCAGTCTTCGACCACGCGCCGTGGGAGATGGGGTGTCTCCGTCAGCGGCGGGTGCCGACGCCCGGTCAATACCGCATGACAGACCCGCAAGGTCTCGATGACGAGCACCCAGGTGGTGACGAGGAACAATACCGTCAATGCGGCGTCCAGTTGGTCATTGAAGATAAGCTGCGGCGCCTGCCCTACTTTGTCGGAGGCTAGCAGGCCGCGGCTCAATTGCTCGCCGAGCTCGCGCGCGTGCGCGAGGAACCCGACCCGCGGCTCGGGGCTGAAAACCTTTTCCCAGGCCGCGGTGCTCGTCACGATGACGAGCCATGTCAGAGGCAGCGCGGTCACCCAGGCGTACCGCGCCCGCCCGGACTTGACCAAGATGGTAGTCGCAACGCAAAGGGCGATCGCCGCCAGCATTTGATTCGAGATCCCGAAGAGCGGCCAGAGACTGTTGATACCGCCTAACGGATCGATCGTGCCGATATACAGGAAATAGCCCCAGCCGCCGACCACGAGCGCGCTCGTCAGCCAGACACTCGGATACCAACTGGTCCGCCCTAAGGCCGGAATGAGATTTCCCAGGAGGTCTTGGAGCATGAAGCGCGCACAACGGGTACCCGCGTCCAGCGTGGTCAAGATAAATAGCGCTTCAAACATGATCGCGAAGTGATACCACACGGCCAAAAAACCGCCACCGAAGGTGCTGGAAAAAATGCTGGCCATGCCTACGGCCAAGGACGGGGCGCCGCCGGTGCGCGCGAACAGCGTCGCTTCCCCCATAGACGCCGCCAGCGATTGCATTTGTTCCACCGTCACCGGAAAACCCCAGCTCGTGATCTTGGCCACGGCCTCGGCCGCCTCCGCTCCGACGACACCCGCCGGGCTATTGATGGCGAAATACACCCCGGGCTCCAATACGGTGGCCGCCACCATCGCCATGATCCCGACGAAGGACTCCATCATCATCGCGCCATAGCCGATGAAACGCACATCCCGCTCGTTGGTGAGAAGCTTCGGCGTCGTCCCCGAGGCGACAAGTGAGTGAAACCCCGAGATCGCGCCGCAGGCGATCGTGATAAAGACAAAAGGAAACAGTTTGCCCCCGAAGATGGGGCCCGTGCCATCGATAAATTGCGTGAGCGCAGGCATCTTGACCTCGGGCTGGAGCACCACGATCGCCACGGCCAGCGCCGCGATGGTTCCGATCTTCATGAACGTCGACAAGTAATCGCGCGGTGCGAGCAACAGCCAGACCGGGAGAACCGAGGCCGCAAAGCCGTAGGCAATGACCATGAGTGCCAGGCTCGGAGCGTCGTAATCGAACCAAGCGCGTAGCCAGGGCTGTGCGTCGATCCAGCCTCCGCCCAGGACCGCGAGCAGCAGCAATATCACACCGAGGCAGGTCCCTTCGAGCACGCGTCCGGGCCGGATCCCGCGCATATAAGCGCCCATCACCAAGGCGATCGGGATCGTCGCGGCGACGGTGCTGGTGGCCCACGGGCTATGTTTCATCGCGTTGACGACGACCAGCCCGAGCACGGCGATGAGAATAATCATGATGGCCATGACCCCCACGAGCGCCACCGCCCCGCCGACCGCTCCAAGCTCATCGCGGGCCATCTGTCCGAGCGAGCGCCCATCGCGCCGGGTCGAGAAAAACAAGATCACGAAATCCTGTACGCAGCCCCCGAGCACCGCCCCCACCAAAATCCATAAGGTGCCAGGCAGATAACCGAACTGTGCCGCCAGCGTCGGCCCGATGAGGGGGCCCGGACCCGCGATGGCCGCAAAGTGGTGTCCGAAAACGATCCATTTATGTGTGGGGACAAAGTCGCGGCCATCGTTGAGCCGTTCGGCCGGGGTAGTGCGCGTGCCATCCAAAGCCAGCACCTGGGCGGCGATAAAGGCGCTGTAAAAGCGGTAACCGAGTGCATAGATGCACAGTGCGGCAACGATGAACCACAGGCCGTTGATCGCCTCCCCTCTATGCAGCGCGATGGCGCCCACCGCGCTCGCCCCGAGGATGGAAACTCCCAGCCACAGGCATGCCTGCCAGATCACGCGCGCAGATGGTGCACCGCGATTCTTTTTCTGGTTCATGAGCTTCACTGGTTTAGTCGCCGGCGTTTTAGCGCCGTTAGAAACGCTACGCCAAGACCGCAATGAGATAGGCAACGTAGAGGCTACCGTTAACAATGGCGAGCTGCCAGACGTAGAGCCCCCCCACCCGGACCGCCAGCCTCAGCCATAGGGCCGCGACGAAGGTGACCAGCACCCCCGTGAATACCTCCAGGCGCAAATCCCAGGGTGTCAACAGGATACCGATGGCTGGAAGAATCGTACCCTGAAACACCATTGCACCCGTGATGTTTCCGAACGCCAGGGTGTCTTTGTTGCGGCGGATCCAGAGAATGCTGTTCACCTTCTCGGGAAGCTCGGTCGCGATCGGGATGATCAAAAGCGACAGCAGCAGCGCTGAAATACCGATCTCGCGCGCCACGTCATCTACATTATGAATAAACCCTTCCGCGCCGGCGACCAATAACCCGAGCCCGATAGCGATCTGAATTAACAGGACCAGCATGTGGTCGGGCAACCCGAGCCGGCACAGATACATGTCCGTATGCGCCTGCGTACCGTGGCCATCCATAACCAATTGCGCCGACACCCGCAGCGTCAGCATAACATAGACGAAATAAACGAGCACCAGGGTCATGCCCAGCACAACCTTTAAAGTGAGAAAATACTGAGGTTCTCGCGGGATAAAAAGCGCCCCGGCAGCCATGCCGAAGGCTAGCAAAAAGAAATTTAGGTCCCGTTCGAGCCCGGTTTTTTCGGGCGTGAGCCCCCCTTTAAACCCGCGCTGCCGGACGACCGACCAGCCCATCAGGCATAAGGACAGTGTGGAGAGCATCAGCGGTGCGCCGATGATCGCCCCGACTCCTATCTCTTCGTTGACGTCCGCATGTTCAGTCCCGGCGAAGATAGCGAGAATGGGGACCATGCTCTCCGGCATGGCGGTGCCGACAGCGGCAAACAGCGAGCCCGTGACTCCTTCGGAGATTTTCAGTTTTTCACCCAGATGTTCCAACGCATTGGTGAAAATCTCGGCGGCCAGGAGAATAACCAACAGCATGCCCACTAGTTCCACGTATATCATGACGTCTACCGTTCCCCCTGCGGATTTCAAACCGTCGTGACGCGCGGCGATGCCTACCGGTAACACGAGACGCCGCTGCTTTTATAAGCGACAGCATAGCGATAACAAGATGAGTTTTCAGCCGCTTGACAAACGAACGTCTGTCGTATCTGCCTCATAACGTGGTTAACACGGTTACCGTGGCGCGGGGCATTGAACTTTGTCAGGCGTCCAAGGCCCAACTAGGAAAATTCGCCGTGATGACCGGCATTGCGAGCCCAGAGACACTGATAATTGCGCACCGCTACTATCCTGACGAACCCCCCTTGGCATATTCGAGTCCCCCCTTGCGGTGCTTATAGTCATAAAGTACATTCCCAAATTTGACCGATGCAGCGCCGGCCGTGCTACGCAGGCAACGAATACCACTTGAGCGGCGTTCATGGAAGACTGCCGGAGAAGCGGGGTAAGATACCGCGCATATGTTGTACGGCTCGCTGTCGAGCAGGACGCCGATAGCGGGCGGGCTTATCTATCTACCATCAGGAGACCATCGTTATGAATAATACCAAGGGCATTTTATTGGCCACCGCTGCTGCCGCATTATTTGTCAGCAATCCCTTATTTGCAGAAGATGTCCGCCCCGCCGCCGAAGGTAAGGTAATGTGCGGGGGCGTTAACGCGTGCAAAGGCACCTCGGAGTGCAATACCAAAGCCGATGCTAACGCCTGTAAAGGAAAAAACGCGTGCTCCGGGCAAGGTCGGGTCGATATGACCAAGGAAGAGTGCGAGAAGAAAGGCGGAAAAGCACTCTAATAACGGCCGGTAGAGTCTGAGGCGGGGCCGGTGCGGCCCCGCCTGTCCAATGTTCCCCATTTCGGAAAAGCGATTTCCGGCGCTCGGTTTTGGCCTCGGTCTCCGCAAGGAGCATTACGAAGCCGTCCTCGCCGGCCAGCCAGCGCTCGGCTGGTTCGAAATCGTCTCTGAAAACTATATGGTGGCCGGCGGCAAGCCCCTCGATTACCTCGAGCGCATCCGCGCCGACTATCCCCTCGTGATGCACGGTGTCTCGCTCTCCATCGGCGGGACGGATCCGCTCGATGTGGGCTACCTCAAGCAACTCAAGACCTTGGCCGATCGCATCGAGCCCGCCTGGATTTCCGATCA
Source organism: Chromatiales bacterium USCg_Taylor (assembly GCA_002007425.1). GTDB lineage: Bacteria > Pseudomonadota > Gammaproteobacteria > JACCXJ01 > JACCXJ01 > USCg-Taylor. The sequence goes on from MUGK01000066.1 coordinate 4,839, forward strand.
TCTGTGCTGGACCGGTGTGAAACCCGTTAACCTGCACGATTTAATGCCCTTGCCTTACACCGCCGAGGCTTTGCATCATGTCGCCGGGCGCGTGCGGCAGGTTCAAGAATACCTGGGGCGGCGGATCCTGTTGGAAAACGTGTCGAGCTACCTTGACTACCGCGCCTCGGAAATGCCGGAATGGGAATTTCTCCGAGCCCTCGCCGAGGAATCCGATTGTCTGCTCCTGCTCGACATCAACAACGTGTACGTCAGCGCTTGCAACCATGCGTTCGACCCGTACACGTACATCGAACACCTGCCACTCACACGGGTGCAGCAATTTCATCTCGCCGGTCACCGTGATTATGGAGCCTACCGCATCGATACTCACGACGAGCCCATAATCGATCCCGTGTGGGATCTTTATGGCAGGGCGATTACGCTTTTTGGCAAGGTGTCTACCATGATCGAGCGCGATGATAATATTCCCCCGTTCGAGGACTTGCTTGCTGAGCTGGCGCAGGCTGAGCGGATCGCCACGCAGACCCTCCCGCCGCACGATTCCTCGGAGTTTGTGAAAAAATCTACTGCGCTCGGGATCTAGCGTTCCGGCGGTGGGCCGACGTGACGACCGGCCAGGCTATCCGATCCATGCCGAGCTTGCGTGAGCTACAGCAATCCATTCAGGCCTATGTGCTTGCGCGCGGGCCGGGCGCACAAACCGAGGTGCTGGCGAGCCCCTCGGTAAGCGCCGAGACGCGCCTCGAGATTTACGCAAATGCCTACCGTGTACGGCTCCAAGAAGCCTTGGCGGGTGACTTCCCCGCATTGTGGGCCATGGTCGGCGCGGAGCGCTTCGCTCATTTGGCCGCGGCCTATACCGATGCCTATCCCTCGGGGCATTTTTCCATACGCTACTTCGGGCAGCACCTCCACGCTTTTCTCGCGTCGTCCGAAGATTTCCGCAATGAACCTTGGGTTTCGGAACTAGCGGCTTTTGAATGGCGGCTGGGTGAGGCGTTCGATGCCGCACATGCACCGCCTCTGACCGCGGAATCGCTCGCCCAGATTGCGCCCGCGGCGTGGGCTAACATCCGCCTCGCCCTGCACCCATCGGTGCGGCGCTTGGATCTCGGCTGGAACGTAACCGAGATCTGGCAAGCCGCCGATCGCCATGAGACTCCGGGAACACCCCTCCCCTACCCGCACCCGCTGGCGTGGCTCATCTGGCGCCAAGAACTGAAAACCTTTTTCCGCTCGCTGGAGCGAAAAGAAGCCTGGGCGCTCGATGCGGTCCTCAACGGCACACGCTTCAGCGAACTATGTGAAGGACTATGCCGTTGGCTGCCCGAGCACGAGGTCGCTCAGCGTGCAGCGGGGTTTTTAAGGCGTTGGATTAATGATCGGCTGGTGACAGCCATCGACGCCGGTCCGGGCTAAGCCGCCATGCATGGGGCGCATCCGGCCGGATCACGCCCCGGTACAATCCCGGCAGATAGAGCCAGCGGGAAAGTAGGCTACCAGCCACCATCCGGGTAATGAGAGCGATGTCCTTGACCGCGCGGAAATGACTGGGACGGGCATTGCCCGCGTAGAGGGCCGGAATCGGTACGAACAAGCTTAGGCACCCCCGCTGCGCACCCTGGATCAAGATCTCGCTTTCCAGCACAAAGCCTTCGGATCGAAGATCCAACCGCCGCAGAAGACCGGCAGGGTACAGGCGGAAACCGCATTGACTGTCGTCGATGGCGTAACCGGCGGCCCACGAGACCCAAAAATTGGCGATCTTGTTGGCGATATAGCGCTTACGGGGGAAGGCCGCCTTCTCCGCGAGGCGCGAGCCGGTGATGATCTCCCGCGGGTGGGCTTGCGCCATGGCCAGGAATCGCGGAATATCTTCGGGCCGGTGCTGGCCGTCGGCGTCCAGGGTGATCACCGCCGAGGCACCGTGACGGAGCGCCGCCCGCATCCCGGCCCAGAGGCTCGCGGCCTTACCGAGGTTGCGCGGATTACGTACGAGGGTAATCGGCAGATCGGCAACGCTGGCGGCGGTGCCGTCCGTGGAGCCGTCGTCAATTACAATGACCTGGGGGCAATGGCGCAAGACCCCCACGACGACGGCGCGCAGAGTCCGCGCTTCATTGTAGGCAGGAATTACGGTTACAACGCCGCTCATATCGCGAGGACCGTGTTCACCGGCATTTTTATAGGGTAAGGCCAATCGTATGAACTGACTAGAGGATCTTGGCCCAAGCCATCCAAATCATCCTTACCCATGACGACTTTACCCGACGACCGCCGCTGGCGTCCGGCGCCCCTGATTAAGGCGTCCGCGCTTCTGCACGCTGGCGCGGTGGCGGCGACGATCCTCCGCCCGGAAGTCTGGCCCTGGGCCGCCGGGGCCGTCGTCACCGACCAGGCGATGCTGGCCATCGCTGGGCTGTGGCCACGGTGTAGTCTACTGGGGCCGAACTGGAAGCGACTACCGCCCGAAGCCGCGGCGCGGGGTGAGGTGGCCATTACCATCGACGACGGCCCGGAGCCAAAGGTTACACCCACCGTCCTCGACCTGCTCGACCGGCACGGCGTGACAGCCACCTTCTTCTGCATCGGCGAGCGGGCGATGCGCCACCCTGAGCTGTGCAGGGAAATCGTCCAGCGCGGCCACGCAGTGGAAAACCATAGCCTACGTCACCGGCACGACTTCGCACTGCTCGGACTCCGCGGCTTTGTCCGAGAGATCGAAGCCGCCCAGGACACATTGGCCGCGATCACTGGGATGCGCCCCCTGTTCTTCCGTGCCCCCGCAGGCTTGCGCAACCCCTTGCTCGATCCAGCGCTCTGCCGCCTCGACCTGCGCCTGGTGAGCTGGACCCGCCGCGGCTTCGACACCCGCGACGGCAATGCGGAATATGTTTCTGCGAGACTGCTGCTCGGACTGAACGGGGGCGACATCTTGCTGCTCCATGACGGCAATGCAGCCCGCACCACTGGCGGCGATGCCGTTATCCTCGCTGTCTTGCCACGGTTGCTCGACGCCATCGCCGCTGCCAAGCTTTGTCCGGTGACCCTTCGTTCGGTGATTACATGAGCACTGCATTCAGGCGCGCGTTGCTTGATACCGCCGCCCTGCCCTACCGATCCGCCGGCCGTTTCGCCTGGTACTTTGCCCGCGGCAAGCTCGGTCGCGACCCGGTATTTCTGGGGCTCTTGGAGCGGGGTCTGATCCCGGACCGCGCACGTATTCTCGACCTCGGCTGCGGCCAGGGCTTGCTGGCTTCATGGCTGCTTGCGGCGCGCGCCCTGTTTGAAGCGGGCCAGTGGCCGGCACGCTGGCCACCGGCCCCAAAACCATTGGCGTACCGGGGTGTCGAGTTGATGCCGCGCGACGTGCGGCGGGCCAGCCGGGCACTCGGCGAGCGGGCGGAGTTCGTCCTCGCCGACATGCGCACCGCGGAGTTCGGCAAGTCCGATGCGATCGTCATCCTCGATGTGCTGCATTACATTGACTACTCCGCGCAAGACGACGTGCTACGGCGAGTGCGAGAGGCGCTGGTGCCCGTAGGCGTGCTGCTGTTGCGGGTGGGCGACGCCGCCGCCGGCCTGCCGTTCAGGATCTCTCACTGGGTCGATCACCTTGTGAGTTTCACCCGCGGCCATCGGCTTTCCAGGCTTTATTGCCGCTCCCTGCAAGACTGGCAAACGTCGCTCTGCCGGCTCGGCTTCACGGTCGAGCCCGTGCCGATGAGTCAAGGTACGCCCTTTGCCAACGTGTTGCTTATCGCTAGGCTCGGCCCCGCCGGCTGAAAGATCCCGCCATGAACCCGGAAGTCCAACTGTCGTCCGTCGCCGCATACAAAACCGAGGTCCTGCTGTTCTTCACCCTGCTGCAGCTCGCGGTAATCGTCCTGGCCGGCCGCCTCGGCGGCGAGATGGCGGTGCGCGTTGGCCAGTCGGCCGCGGTGGGTGAGATCATCGTCGGCATAATGCTCGGTCCTTCCCTGTTCGGGCTGGTGTCCCCGGACATGTTCCACTACCTGTTTCGCTCGGCGCCGCCGGAGCCGATGCAGATCCTATCGCAAATCGGGCTGATCCTGCTGATGTTCCAGATCGGCCTGGAGTTCGACTTCTCGCATCTCGTGGAGCGCTGCCATCGCACCGCCGTGACCCGGGTGGCGGCGGCCAGCCTAATCCTTCCCTTCGTCCTCGGCCTGGGGTTCGGCTATTATTCGGCGCCCAGCCTGTCGCCGCAAGCCAATCCCACCGCCTCGGCACTGTTCATAGCCACTGCTTTTTCCATCACCGCTCTGTCGATCCTTGGGCGGATCCTGATCGAGTTCAAGATGACCCGAATGCCGTTGGGGGTCATCGCCATCAGTGCCGCCGCGATCAATGACGTCATCGGCTGGCTGCTGCTGGCGCTGGTGACCACCCTGACGGTAGCCAACTTCGTGGCCTTCGATTTCGCCACCAGGGTGGCTCTGGTGGCTACCTTCCTGCTGATCAGCTGGTTCGTGCTGCGGCCACTCCTGAAGCAGGTGGTGCGCCGTTCGCGTCCGCGCCAGGGCAGGCTCTCCAACAATCTCCTGAGCGTACTGCTGGTGGCCATCTTCCTGTCGGCGATGGCGACCTACCAGCTGGGCATCTTCGCTATTTTCGGCGGTTTCATGATGGGCGTGATCCTGCACGACGAGCACGAGCTGGTCGAGGCCTGGAAGGAGCGCATGGGCCAGTTCGTGCTGGTCTTCTTCCTCCCCATCTTTTTCACTTACACCGGCCTGCGCACCCATATCGCCGGGCTCGACAGCGCCGCCCTGTGGGGCTGGTGCGCCGACACCGTGCTGCTGGCGACGATCGGCAAGTTCGGCGGGGCCTATGGGGCGGCGCGGCTTTCCGGCCTCAACCGGCACGAGGCCAAGGTGCTGGGGATCCTGATGAATACCCGGGCTCTGATGGAGCTCGTCATCATCAACGTGGGCTATGATCTGGGCGTGATCTCGCAGAACATGTTTACCATGCTGGTCATCATGGCGGTCGTGAGCACGGTCGTGACGACACCGTGCCTGCGGGCATGGCTGCCGCGTACTGGGATAATTGTGCCCACGCGGTGACCAGGTTGCACGGGGTCGGCTACCCCCGCATGCCTCGGCCCGCGCAAGGCCGTGGCCAACCTCGCGCACTAAGCGAACCTGGTCGAGGAGCGACCGCGCGGGCGGGTCAACATCACGCGGTTGCAAACGCGCCCAAGATTGCCACCGGGTAGATACGTGTCGGACGCATGAGACGTTTTCTTTGGCCTCTCCTGCGCGTGATCATTACCGTCGCGCTGCTCTGGTGGATCGCGCGTGACCCTGCCATTCGCGCCCAGCTCGCCGCAATGCCCATGCCGCCCGCGCCCGGTTGGCTCGTGGCCGGGTGGCTTGCGAGCGGGATGAATGAGCTGGCCGGCGCGCTGCGCTGGTGGCTGTGCCTGCGCATCGCCGGCGTGCCACTCCGTTTCCCCCAGGCGGCAGGGCTGCATTTTCTCGGGTTGTTCATCTCGCTCTTTCTTCCCGGCACGGCAGGCGGCGACGCCGCGAAGGTCGCGGCCGTCATGTTCTGGTACCCAGGGCGGAAGATCGCCGCCGTGCTCGCCATGCTCATGGAGCGGCTCTCCGGCCTTTTTATCGTTATGATCTGGACCACCGTCGTCGCCGCGCTGCGTGCCGAGTGGTTTCAGCGCACGCCCGCGACCGCCGCGCTCTTTCACACGGTGCTCGTTTTCCTCGGTACAGCGGGGCTCGCGATGGTGGCTTGGTATCTCATCAACCGTCCGGGGTGGCCGCTCCGGCATCCGCGCCGGTTTCCGTTCGGCAGGCGCATTTCGGAGCTCGCGGGTGTCTTTGATCTTTTTCTCGCCGGCCGCAGACAGGCCCTCGCCGTGCTGCTCCTTGCCAGCGTCTGCCACGCCGGAAACGTCGGGCTCTACTACTTCGCCGCGCGCGCGCAGGGCATGGACTGGGCGCTCGCCGACGCGCTCAGCCTCATGCCGGTGATCGATGTGATCACCATGCTGCCCGTCACACTCTCCGGCCTCGGCCTGCGCGAGGCCGTATTCCAAGCCTTGCTCGTGCCGCTCTGCGCCGTGGCTCCGGCGACGGCCGTGTTGGTTTCCCTCACCGGATTCTTCGTCGGTGCGACCTGGTCCTTGCCCGGCGCCGGGGTATTTTTCTGGTTTCGAGCGCCGGCGCAAAAAGAGAGGGCCGATGCCTAATCCCATCTCCACCCCTCCGCGCCTCGCGGTTACGTTCGGCTCGTCCTTTCTCGGTTTCGCCACCCACTTCGGCTTTTTGCGCGAGCTGCTGGCCGGCGGCCGGCGGCCGGTCGCCGTGGCCGGCTCGTCCGCCGGCGCGATCGTCGCCGGGCTCTACGCCGCGGGGTTGAGCACCGAGCAGTTGGAGGCCGCGTTCACGCGCCAGGATATGTGCGCACACTTTCGCGAATGGCGGATGCCTTTGCGCGCCCTCGGCACCCTGATCGGTTGGCGCGGCGTGCCGGCGGTGCTCGAAGGGCGACACCTGCAACGCCTGCTCCACGATCTGGTCGGCGAGCGGCGTATCGAAGACTGCACGACCGCGCGGCTGCACCTTGCGGTCACCAATCTGCGTACCAGCCGTGTCGAGTTGCGCGATCACGGCCCGCTCGCCGACACCATGCTCGCGAGCTGCGCGCTTCCCGGCCTCATCGCCCCACGCCGCGTCGATGGCGAGACCTTGTGGGACGGTGGCCTCGGCTGCTCGGCGCCGGTCGAGCAATGGATCGATGACCCGGACGTGACCTATATCGTCGTGCACAGCATCCTTCACCACGTCCAGGTCCGTGCCCGCGAGCGCAGCCACCGCTACAGCTTCGCCGGCGCCATGCTGGCCGGCCACCAGCTCACTGCCGACGAGCTACTCCACTGGAAGCTCGAGCTCGCCCGGCGCGCCGGCAAGACCGTCGTCGCCGTCGAGACCATCACCCCACGCCCGGCAGAGCGCAGAGCAGCCGGACCAGCCGCTGCCGCGCCAGCTGCTCATATTTATTGCGTTTTTTCGCTACTATTTAACTTCGAGAGCCGATTGATCGCTTCTGCGGTTTTATCAGGGAGACGACCGCTTGCGTTGTACTTGCTAAGGGTTTTCTGCAAGCTACTAAACGTCGTGAGGGCACCGGACTAGTTACCGGCAAGCTCTTGAAAGCTTCCCAGGAAGAACCGGTAAAGGTCTCGCTTGCCCTCAGGGACCCAATCCTCAGGAAATAGCCACTGGAATGTCGCCAGATGGTCCGCCGGCGACAGAGCAGAGAAAAACGATTGCTGGTCTCTCGCGTTGAGCATGCGCGAGTAATATACGTTCCACAAATTTGACCACCGGATAGAATAATCGCGTTCGTCGGGCGGCAGTGATTCGTGATTGAGGCGCATGTCGTTAACGACACGCATCGCCTCGTCCTCTAAGTGTTCATCAGTATAGTAGAGGAAGGCAGCGATCTGCACGTATGGACGTTCCTTGCCAGTCGCAAGCGCTCGCGCGAAATGTTGTTTCGCTTCGTCCAGCGATCCGTGCGACTCCAAGATGTGAAATCCAGACATCGCATGGGCGTAGGTGTTCTCGGGGTCCAGGGCGAGCGCCCGCCGATAAAATTGTTCTGGCTTGACTCCTCCCTGACCCTCACGCGACTTGAGAAAATCTCCCCACCCCATGTGGGCAAAACAGTCAGCCGCGGGGAGCTTGTCTGGTGAGACCGCACATCTCGACAGCGCCGGAAGGACCTTGTCCACAATCGCTGAGAAACTGCCCTTGCCGACGGTGATTCGTGCATTCTCCAACCATGCCATCGCCAGCTTTGCTTCGTTCTCATGGACCTCGGGATTTTCCGGCGCTAACGACCGGGCTTTTTCGAAATGTCTCCAGGCGTCCTCGTAATGCCCGTTATCTTGTTGGATCTGCGCCTCACTAAATAGACGCCCCAATGCCGCACGCTCCACCTGAACTTGCTGATACCACCAGCCAGCCCCAGCGCCGACGATAGCCAGCGCGATGAGCACGAGCAGTTGCGCCCGATATCGCTGGACAATTCGTAGCCACCCCGATTTAGGTATCCGGTGGATCTCCGCTGCAATCGTCGCTGCGACGTTTCCTGCCGGCTGAAGGACTGTCCCGGCACGGACGTATGAAGGAATCTCGACCTTTGGGGTTGGCATCACCATTGCCGACAGCACATAGCCCCAAGGTCGGGGCCACTTGCGCTCCGCGAAATCCAATTCCGTCAAGGTATAACGGCCCGCGGTGACAGAGTGCGGGCTAATGAGAAAAACGAAGAGGTGACTATCTTCGATCGCCTCGCGAATCTTCGCGTTGTAAGCTTCGCCAGCGGCAAGAGCCGAGCGGTCGAAGAAGACCGTGTGGTTTTCTGCCCGAAGCGCGAGCGCGATCTCCTTCGCAAGCTCGCTTTGTTCAGAGGCGTACGATAGAAAGATCTTCATTTCGGTAGACCCGCGGGGAGCCTTTGATTCCGTTTGATGACATAGAGACCTACGCGGGCTTTCACGCCGTCACTGTTTCAAAGGCAACCTGCATGTGTTTGGTATTGACATCAGTAAAATTCAACTTCTCAACGCCTAATGACGCGCCCGGATTTGTCCTTCATCAGGATCACCTCATCACCCGTTTCCTCACAGACGTATTCATCGTGTGGATTATCAAACCAGACCGTCAGCGTGTTGCCGGTTTGGTCGTAAAACACTTTCACTTGGGCTACAAGCCGAATTCCAATGGGGGCAGTCCGGTGAGCGGGAGTTTTGTCGCACTTCAGGGCCCGCCCGGAATCGGTCCCGCGTCCTCGAAGATCTGCTCGCTCGCATCGGTCGCGTTGCCCGATCGGAACTGCTCTTCGTAGAGACGCGAGTAGATCCCGCCGCGCGCCAGAAGCTCCGCATGGTTGCCCTGCTCGACCAGCCCTCCGCGATCGAGGACCAGGATCCGATCGGCCTGCAGGATGGTCGAAAGACGGTGAGCGATCACGAGGCTCGTCCGGCCGACCAGGAGTCCGGCCAGGGCTTCCCGAATTAGCGTCTCGGAGCGTGAATCGAGCGCCGATGTGGCTTCGTCCAGAATGAGCAGCCGGGGATCCTTGAGGATCACGCGGGCGATCGCGATACGCTGCTTCTCCCCGCCCGAGAGCTTGTAGCCCCGCTCCCCGACCACCGTTTCGTAGCCCTCGGGTAGCGACTGGATGACCTCGTGGATCTGGGCCCGCCGGCACGCCGACTCGATCTGGCCGGCGGTCGCGTCCCGCCGCGCGTAGCGCAGATTCTCCAGCACCGAGGCATGGAACAGATAGCTCTCCTGGGTCACCTTGCCGATCGTGCCCCCGGCCGTCGATGCGCACCGCGCCCGAGGTCGGGTCGTAGAGTCGCGAAGCCAGGTAGGTGATCGTGGTCTTGCCGGATCCGGAGGGGCCGACGAGCGCGACCAGCTCGCCGGGCCGCGCCTCGAACGTGATCCCGCTCAGCACGGGTTTGCCCGGTTCGTAGGCGAAGGTCACGTCGTCGAACTGCAATTGGCCGCGCGGCGCCGTCAAGGTCGCGGCTCCCGGGCGCTCCGCCACTTCCTCGTCGAGATCGAGGTAGGCGAAGATGCGATCGAACAGCGCGCCGGCCGTCATGAGATCCACGTGCACGTTCACCAGGGCCGAGGCCGGGCCGTAGAGCCGGCTCAGGTAGGCCACGAGGGCGACGATCGTGCCCACCGTGAGGGCGTTTCGAATCGCGAGCCAGCCGCCGTAGCCCCAGATCAGTGCGGGGCCCACCGACGCGAACAACAGGAGAAAGAAGAAGAACCACCGCCCCACCAGGTTCTGCCGCACGGTCAGCCGCTGGATCTGACGGTTCTTCTCGCGGAAGCGCCGGGCCTCGTACTCGCGCGCGCCGAAGAGCCGGACCAGCAGGTGGCCGCTCACCGAGAGCGTCTCCTGGACGAGTGCCGTGAGCTCGGCCACGCGCTCCTGGGTCTCGCGCGTCATGCGCTTGCGCACCTGGCCCACGCGCCGGGTCGGCAGAATGAAAATCGGCAGGATCCCGATCGCCAGGAGCGAGAGCTGCCAGTTGATGCTGAAGATCACGAGCAACGTAGTCACGACCACGAGCACGTTCGTGACGACCGCCACCAGCGTGCCCGTGACCACGCCCTGGATGCCGCCGACATCGCTCTGCAGGCGCGATAGAATCTCGCCCGATTTTGTATTCGTGTAGAAGCGCAGGGACTGGGCGAGCAGCTTCTCATACATCTCGTTCCGGATGTCGAACATGACGGCCTGGCCGACCCGGACGGCGAGATAGTTCTGGAGCACGCCGATGAGACCAACCAGAGCCGGGGTCGCGATCATGAGAACGACGCACCAGAAGAGCGTTCGCGTGTCACCCAGGGGAATCGCGCGGTCAATGATCTCGCGCACGAGGAGGGGCGGGATGAGCCCGAGGAGCGCTCCGACCAGGATACACAGGACGATCCAGAGCGCGTCGCGCCAGTAGGGCCGGAAGTAGGCCGCCGCGCGATGCAATGCGCCTCTGGTCAACCTGGGCGTAGGTCCCGGTTCGTCGTAGCGGATGTGGAACACCTGACCGAAACTCGCTCCGCGGCTTCGCGCATCTGGGCTTGCTCGGGACACTTTTGCAGAGCTTCCCTTACTGTATCAGACCTCGCCTGAACCAGCCAGTAGACCCCTCGACCGGCAAGTCAAATTCAAGAGTGAACGTCGCTCATCGCCGCAGCTTCCCGCTCGCGGTGCGCGGCAGCTCCACGACCAGGCGGAATCGCACCGGCACCTTGTAGCCCGCGAGTCGCTCCCGGCAGTGTTTGACTAGCGCCGCCGCGCACGGCGGTCCGATCGGATCGCGCGCGACGATCTCGGCCACCGCGACTGTGCCCCAGCGTTCGTGCGGCTCGCCGCTCACCCGGCTCTCGCGCACGGCGGGATAGGTGTCGAGCACCGCCTCGACCTCTTCGGGGAAAAACTTGATCCCGCCGAAATTGATTATCGACTTGCGGCGCCCGCGCAGGAACACGTGGCCGTCCTCGTCCTGACTCGCGAGATCGCCGGTGGCGAACCAGCCGTCGTCGGTGGCCGCCGCGCGCTCGCGCCACGGCACGAGATAGGCGTCGAACATGCCAGGCCCGCGGAGACATAGCTCGCCGATCTCGCCCGGCGCCACGTCCGCGCCGCGCTCGCCGCGCAGCCGTAGCGCGCAATCATCCGGTCGTCCGACGGAGAGCGGCTTCGCCCGCGCCGCGTCGGTGTTGAGCAACGGTAGTCCGGCTTCAATGATCCCAAAGCCCTGCGCCGGCGTCACGCCATAGCGCCGCTGGAAAGCGACCGCCGTCGCCTCGGGCAAGGTGACCGCGGTGCCGACGGCGAGGCGGAGCGCGGGCCACGCGCGGCCCGAATCCTCCGCGGCGAGCAGCGCGAGGTGAAATGGCGACCCGTAGAAGACCGTCGCGCCGTGCGCGCGTGCGGTGGTAAGCAGATCGCCCCCGAGATGGGAGTCTTCGAGCACGATCCCTGCGCCTTCGAGCAGGTAGAGCATGATCGAAACGGCGAAGTGATGCGCCATCGGGAGCGTCCACAGCACCCGATCAGCGGCGGTGATCTCAAGCCGCCGGTTGGCCGAACGCACGCGCGCGACCAGCGTCTCGTGGCCGAGCACCACGCCCTTGCTGTCCGCCGTGGTGCCCGAGCTGAAGCGCACGAACGCGGGATTGAGTGCGGCCAAGCGATCCTCCGGAAACGCCGCCGTCGCCGTGAGCGCGCACCATGAGAAATCAATCCCCGCGATCGTCTCGGCCACAGCCGGAGCCGGCAGCCACGGCTCAGGCCCGGGGGCCAGCATCACCTGCGGCGCGGTGAGCGCGAGCTGCGCCGTGCGTTCGGGTAACGCCAGCTCGCCAGCCACCGGCACCAAGCACGCGCCGGCGCGCAGGACGCCGAGGGCGAGCGCCACGTAGTCGGGGCCGTTCGGGCACATGAGCGCGACACGCGGCGCCGAGTCATGTAGCACCGAGCGCAGCCGCGCGGCGATCGCATCGGCGCGCGCGAGCAGCTCGCCATAGGTCTCCGTGCCGCTGCGATGGAACAGGGCGGGCCGCGTCGCATCGGAGGCGCGGGCGGCTACGAGATCGGCAACGTTTATGAGGCTGACCATGGTGGTTTAAGAATCTGTGAATAAATGGCACGCTGGTCCGACGCCGGTTACCTCCATCTACCCTCCTCCGGGCCGAGGATGGTCTCGATCTGCGCGCGCACGTCCGCCGCATTAGGAAGCACACGGTGGGCGGCCTGCCACGCGGCAGCAAGGCCTGCGGCCTGGCCGGTGGCGAAGCAGGTGCCGATGACGCGCAGCGCGGCCTGCGCTTCGTGATCGCAGGACAGGCAGCGGCCGGCTGTCCACAGGTTGGCCACGCCGGCCACCTTGAGCGCACCGAGCGGGATCTGCGTGGGTCGATCGTCGTTGGGGTAGCGCCAGCGCGGGCCGGTGGGTTTTTCACGCAGCTCCATCGGCCAGGTGCCAAGGGCGACGCAATCGGGCGTTTCCAGCCCACGCAGCACGGCCTCGGCGGTGATCGTGATTTCACCGCGCACGCGCCGGCTTTCCCGAATACCCACCCGGGTGGGAAACGCCCCGATCTCCGCACGTGTGAACGCGGAATGATGCGCGCGCAGAAACGCGGTGAGCGAAACCGCGAGGCGGCGGCCCGTTCGCTCCAGCGCACCCAGATGGACGGGCGACGTCGGATCGAAATCCTCGGGGCCGGCGAGGTCCGCGGTGCAATAAACCTCGGAGCCGCGGCCCGTCGGACGGAACTGCGCGCCGAGCGCGCTGCTTTCGAGCTCGCCGGCATGAACGGCTTCGGCGAGCAGCGCGGCGAGTCGGAGGCGTGCGTCGCCGCCTAGCGCGGCCGCGTCCACGGTGTGCAGCGCGAAGATGAAGGCGGGCCGTTGGAGTCGCGTCGCACTTGCCTGATCGGTACCGGCGCCGGCCTGGACAGCGAGGATGGCGTCACCGCTCGCGTCCACGAGCGCGCCCGGTTCGATGGTGGCGCGCGCGCCGCGGCAATACACATCGACGGCCTCGATACGGCCGGTACCGTGGCTGGCGGCGAGCTCGGTGTGGAGGTGCGTTTCGAGCGCCGGAGATTCGCTGGCGAGCGTATCGGCCACGGCGGCGAAGCCGGGCGGCGAGTGCGGCAGCACGTCGAGCCGGCCGCAGCGCACCGGCCCCAGCGCGGCGCCGGCACGCACGAGGCGCGCAGCCAGCTCGCCCGGCAGCCCCCGATGCGCGAGCACCGCGCCCGGCTCGCTCCGCAAACGGTATAGCCCGCAAATCGAGTGAACCAGCGCGGCCACGGCCATCCCGCCGAGCGCGCCATGACGCTCGACCAGCACGGTGTGCGCGCCCGCGCGCGCCGCCACCACCGCCGCGCAGAGACCCGCGCCGCCACCACCGAGCACGAGCACGTCGCATTTCATGGACCGAGCAGATCGGCGCGCAGTCGCGTACGCATGATGTCCAGCTCGCCGGCTCTGAGCGCGCCGTCCCGCCACGAGATGGTCGCGGAGAGCCGCGCGTCGCGCTGAGAGAAGAACACCCCGGTGCCCGGCGGCTGGCACACCGACGGCACATGCCAGCCGTGCTCGATGGGTGCCCCGCAGAACGTGCGGCACTCGGGGAGAAACGCGCCGGTGTGGGAAAAGAAAAACGAGGAAATATGTCCGTGCGAACCGTTGCGCACCATCCGCAGGTAAAGCCCGGCCGGCATCCGGCGCAGAAAGCGCGACGCCGTGGCGAAGGCCACATCGAGGCGCTCGCGCGTCTGCGCGACGAACTGCCCCTGCAAGTTGCGCGCTGCCGCGCCGAGCTCGGCGATCTCCGCGGGCAACAGCCGGAAAAACAGCTGGCTGACATGGTTTTGCCAGATCGGGTGCCGCGCACCGCGCTTGCGCTCCTGCACGGGGCAGTTGGATTGGTAGGACTCGGGGTCTTCGCCGCGCCGACAGAGCACGGCGTGGTGCACCCGCATCGCGACGGCGAGGAACCAGCCTATCTGGAAAAGCTCGTGCGTCGCCGTGGCGGCGCGCGCGGTGATCTCTGCCGTCTCCGCCGCGCTGAATTCCTCGACGAAGAACGCCGCCGCGCCGGGCCGGGGCAGTACGCCCCCGAGCGAGCGGATGGACGTGCGCGCCAGAGCGTAAAAGTGGTCTTTGAATCTCTCCGCATCGCCGAGCGCTGTGCGCAAGCTGCTGGGACGCGGCGTAATCGGCCCCCAGGAACCGGCGCGCGGTGGCGGGCTGTCCGCGTTTTCCGCCAAACGCGCGATCTCGGCGAGCAGCAGCTCGGCGCCTTTGGCATCGAGCATGAGATGCCGCCAGCGCATGACCACGGTGCTGCCGTGTCCATCGCCGAGTACGTCGAAACGCACGGCAGCCGGCGAGGATTCGTTCAAGCGCCGCGCGCACAGGTCATCGAGTGAACCACTGTGTTCCTCGACAGGAAAAGACGGGCGCGCGTCCACGCGCCATGCCCAGCGCGGAATGCCGAGGATGGCCTTGCGCAGGCGTGCGGCGGCGATGGGGCTGACGGCCGCGAGGCGCCCGGTGGCCGAGCGTAACGCGGCCACGTCGAGCCCCGGCCCGAGGCGCAGCACGGTGAGGCCCATGTGCTCGCCCTGGCCGGCGGCGAGCATCATGCGCTCGGCGGTGGCGAGGAACCAGTCCGCGCCGCTCAAGGGCGTCGAACGTATCGGCGACACATCCATCAACCCCGGTTCTCGCGGATGGCTTCGGCGATGTGCCGGGCGGTGCAAAAAGTGGCGCGGGTAATCATGTTGTCGGGGAGCTTCACGGAGAACTCTTCCTCGATGAAAAGAATGATCTGCATGATCGACATCGAGTCCAACCCGGCCGCGAAGAGGTCGGAATCGAGGCCGAAAGACTCGTCGGTTTCCAACAGGTCACTGCGGATGTGGCCTAGCAGTCGGGTGGCGATCCGTGTGGCCTCTTCCATCAAGAATCGATTCCTGCGTGTAATGACGCGCCTATCGGTATCATCTCAACTCCCTGCTGGTCGGCTCCGCCGGAGCGGTGAAGTGCGCGGCGTCCAGCGGCTCGTTGCGAGTGATGTTGTCGAAACGGTAGCTGAAGACCCCGCCCGAGGGCAGATCAACGACGACCTCGCGCACCTCGAGGGTGTCGGCGGCGATGGTGTTGGCGATGCGCGCGGGCATGCGCGAGGAGGCGTCGACATTGCGCGTGAGGACGACGGTGTAGCGGTCTTCCTCGCGCCTGACCTCGGCCGTGTAGTCGCTTTCCTCCTCGGCCGGCTGGCCGCGCAGAAGTCCGAGCAGCGAGCGGAACGGTTTGCCGGCGCTGTCCTCCCGGAGGGATTTTTCGGCGAGCCGGGCGCCGGTCTTTTGAATGAAGAGCCGATCGCCCAGGACCAGGACGAGCTCCCCGGCGGGCTTGGTGTAATCGAGACGCAGCCGATCCGGCGCCCGATACGCGAGCGTGCCGGTGCTGGCGACCGGATCGCGCAGCCCGGGCAGGGCGAGCGTCTGCACGATCGTGGCCGACCAGGTCAGTGTCTCGCGCTGGCGGGTTTGAAATTGTGCACGTAACGCGCTGGCGCGCTCGGCGGACAGCGGCGCGGCGAGCGTGGTGGCGCCGACAAGGACAGAAATGAAGAACAGGAAATAGCGCAGCATGCTGCATTTTCCCTTGGCCGAACTAGCTCGGCAACTTCACTGACCCAGCGCGGTGCCGCCTTGCCGATCCGCGGAGTGCTTGCCGAACTTGCCCTCGCGCTTGAGGCGGCAAAATGCCGAGAACAGTTCCTGTATGGCGATCACCGAAAGGGCAAGCTCGGTTGCCTGATCACACCATGCTAGGCCTTCCGCCGTGCCGGGTTCGCTTATGTAACGCTTGGCGAAAGCGGACGAGTCGAAGTAGACCCGCATCAGCTGCCGCGCTCTTCCAAAATCAGTTTGCTGATCGCCACACCATCCATTGCTAGCGGGCGCGCCTTGCGCAGCTTCCAGGAAGGCAGGTCGGTCTGAATGGGTTGGATCTCGGCGATCGGCTTGCCGTTGCGCAGCACGCGAACCGTTTCGCCGGCCTCGACCAGATCGAAAAAATGCTTTGCTTGATTGCGGAATTCGGTGAAGGTGGCCTCACGCATGTCAATCTCTCCCGCTTATTTGTACAACGGATTGTACATCATGGTTCGCTCGGTAACAGCGCGTGGACGCCCAGCACATCCACCGGCAGGCTGGGCCGCGCGCTGTCGCGCTCCTTGTTGCCGACGGCGTGGCGCTTGACCGCTTTAACCGCCCCGCACGGTCACTGCGCAGAGCATAGTCGCCAGCGTGGGCGGTGTAGTTGGGCCTAAAAAATGCCTTCCGCAATCACTCTTATCCCTTTCTCTGAGGTACCATCAAAGGGTGTGTAAAAAGGTGAAGGCGATGTACCCTTTCTGTTGTAACCAAGAAAACCGGGCTGGCAGGCCCGAGAAGAAAGGAGCAC